>NZ_JBVAYG010000010.1:0-138177 GCF_055413365.1 Pseudaeromonas sp. HNCC25DJ182
GTCTATCGACTGGCTTTTTTTCGTTTCAATTCCAAGCGTCCAAAGCGCATGAATGATTTCAGCTCTATGGCTGATCTTTCTTGCGCGCCTGTAGAGCCTCACTCTGAGCCTGAGCCGCTTTGAACAACTGTTCGCGCAACTCCAGCATGGTGAAAAAACCAAATAACAGCACTGAAACATAGTGCTTGGCGCTCAGCGGGATCAGCCCCTTGGCAATCAAGGTCAACAAAGCCGCTTGTATGCCATGAACCAGCAACATCAGCACGGCAAACGCCGGGATCAGGGTACTGATTTTACCCGGCAGTGGATGGATAAAGGTGAAATAGACGGCACCAACCCAGAAGCCAAGCACAATCAATTTGGCCAACCACAATACAATCTTCATGGTGCAGTACTCTCCCGTTGGTAAAGCTGATAACACACTTGTCCGGCCTGTTTATCCTTCAGCAAGTGCCAATTGGTCGGCAGCTGCGGCGCGCGCCCCTCCCGTTCACGTTCGATATAAATCAGCGCGTCATCGCTCAACCAGCCGCCCGACTCCAGACGCTGACAAACAGTGTCCAGCAGATCCCGGCGGAAGGGTGGATCCAGAAAAATGATATCGAACGGCTCACCAGGCTCCGCCAGCAGCGACAAAGCATCCCGCTGGATAATGGTCGCTTGCTGACTCTGTAACGTCGACAGGTTCTTGCTCAACTGCTGGGCAGCCCCTCTATCCATCTCCACCATGGTGACATGGCGAGCATAGCGAGAGAGTGCTTCAAATCCCAGGCTGCCACTGCCGGCAAACAAATCGAGGCAACGGCTGTCCCGCACCTCGGCGGCCAACCAGTTGAACAGTGTCTCCTTGATGCGGTCCGTGGTCGGGCGCAGACCTTCGACTTCACGCACGGGGAGTTTGCGGCCTTTCCATTGACCACTGATCAGGCGGATAAAGCCACTGCGACCACTCCCGCTTTGGGGACGAGGAGCAGGCTTGGGGTTGCTTCGGGGCATCGCGTTTCTTCACCGGAATATAGTGATAGTATAGGCGTCTATTGATCCATCCTATACCGACCAAGGGGTTGCCATTCTAGCAGCCCCACTGTGAGTGAGTAAGTTGTAATGGCAAAGAAAGGTTTCCTGTCGTGGCTAGGTCTCGGCCGTTCGGCCGATGACACAGCATCCCCCGTCGACGCAGCGCCCGAGGCGGTCGAGCTCGATTCATCACCAGTCACTGAGGTGGGTAACTCCAGCGCCGGAGCTAGCACAGCTACTGAAGCAATCCAGGATGCAGAGCCCTATGCCATCGGGGGAGCCGAGCCACAGCCTGAAACTGAAGCCGAAGCCGAAGCCGAAGCCGAAGCCGAAGCCGAAGCCGAAGCCAGTACGATATTCGCGGCTGAGACGGAAACGGAAGTAGTTACTCTCGAAGCAACAGCTCCTTCGCAGGCTGAGACCCAGAATAAACCCAAGACTGCAGGATTCTTTGGCCGTCTGGTGCAGGGACTGATGCGCACCCGGGAGAATATCGGGGCTGGTTTCCTGGCCCTGTTCCGCGGCAAAAAACTGGATGATGATCTGTTTGAGGAGTTGGAAACCCAGCTTCTGACCGCTGATTTGGGCGTCGAGACCGCATCGCGCATCATCCGCAACCTGACCGAACAAGCCTCATTCCGTCAACTCAAGGATGCAGAAGCCCTCTACGACCTGTTGAAACAGGAGATGGCCAACATTCTCAAGCCGGTCGATCAGCCCCTTGTCATCGACGGTAGCAAGCGTCCTCACGTCATCTTGATGGTCGGGGTCAACGGCGTCGGCAAAACCACCACCATCGGCAAGTTGGCCAAGCGCTTCCAGCAGGAGGGTAAAAGCGTGATGCTGGCGGCTGGAGATACCTTCCGCGCCGCCGCCGTCGAGCAGCTCCAGGTGTGGGGACAACGCAATCAGATACCGGTCATTGCCCAGCACACCGGAGCGGACTCGGCATCGGTGATTTTTGACGCCCTCCAGGCGGCACGGGCTCGGAACGTGGATGTGCTGATCGCCGATACCGCTGGCCGTTTGCAGAACAAAGCCCATCTGATGGAAGAACTGAAAAAAATCGTCCGCGTGATGAAGAAGTTGGATGTAGAAGCGCCTCACGAAGTGATGCTGACGCTGGATGCCGGAACCGGTCAGAATGCCCTCAGCCAAGCGAAGTTATTTGATGAAGCCGTTGGCATTACCGGTATCACTCTGACCAAACTGGATGGCACCGCGAAGGGCGGCATCATCTTCGCAGTGGCTGACAAGTTCGGCATTCCAATCCGCTACATCGGCGTGGGCGAAAGCATTGAAGATTTGCGCCCGTTCCAGGCCGATGATTTTATCGAAGCATTGTTTAGCCGGGAATCAAACTAGCCCATGATTCGTTTCGAACAGGTCAGCAAGCACTATCCGGGTGGCCACCAAGCCTTGCAGAAAATCAGCTTTCATCTGCAGAAGGGCGAAATGGCATTTCTCACTGGCCATTCCGGCGCAGGGAAAAGTACCCTGTTAAAACTGATCGGGGTCATGGAGCGCCCCAGCGCCGGACGCATCAGCTTCCATGGCCATGATGTTAGCCGCATCTCCCGCAGTGATATCCCCTATATTCGCCGCCAGATCGGCATGATCTTTCAGGATCACCGCCTGCTGATGGATCGCACCGTATACGACAACGTAGCCCTACCGCTGATCATCGATGGCTTCACTCCCGCCGAGGCACAAAAACGCGTCTCGGCCGCGCTGGACAAAGTCGGTCTCCATGACAAGTCCGGTTATCTGCCATTGATGCTCTCCGGGGGCGAACAGCAACGGGTCGGCATCGCTCGTGCCATCGTAAATACCCCACCGCTGTTATTGGCGGATGAGCCCACTGGTAACCTGGATGCGCAACTGGCAGCCGATATCATGCAGCTATTTGCCGAATTCAATGATGTCGGAGTCACGGTACTCATTGCCTCCCATGATCAAGGGCTGATCCGCGCCAGTGGCTGCCGCACACTAACCCTCTGCGAGGGGCGGCTGACGGGTGATCAAGTCTCTGGAGATCGCAATGAAGCGTAAGCGCCACACCTCGAACGTATCCCGTACCCTGTCACTGTTCTTCTACCATCACCTGCAAGAGGCGCGTCGGGCCGTGGCCGGGATCTGGTTTGCCCCGCTGACCTCCTTGATGACCATAGCCGTGATCGGCATTAGCCTGGCACTACCAGCAACCCTCTACCTAGTACTGAAGAATGCGGAGCTCGTCAGCCAGCAGTGGCAGAGTGGCACCCAGATCACTCTCTATCTGCATAAAGCCAGCGACGACAAAGCAGCCTTGACCTTAAGTGAACGCATCAAAGCCTTGCCGGAGGTTGCCGCCGTCCGCTATATCTCGCCGGCCCAGGGGATGGCCGAGTTTGGCGCTTTGTCGGGATTTAGCGGTGCCATGGATTACCTAAGCGATAACCCTCTACCTCCGGTTCTGGAGGTGACCCCGCAGCCGCAGTATCGTACGGCTCAAGGAGCTCAGGAATTACTAGCCAAGCTGATCCAGGAGAGGGAAGTCGAACAGGGCAAGTTGGATATGCAGTGGCTGGAGCGGTTGGATGGCATCGTCAGCCTGCTACGACATTCTATTCAAGGTATCACCACGTTGCTGCTGCTGGGCGTATTGCTAACGGTGGCCAATACCCTGCGCCTGAATATTCTCGGACGCCGAGCCGAGATTGAGGTCATGAAATTGGTGGGAGCTACCGATAGTTTCATCTATCGCCCCTATCTATATCTCGGTCTCTGGTATGGTTTTATCGGCGGCTTGCTAGCCTGGTGGTTGTGTGAAGTGCTCATGCTCTGGAGTGAGCGCGTAGTCGTTGAATTGGCATCGTTGTACGAAAGCTCGTTCCGGCTGGTCGGCTTGACCGCTGATGAGGGATTAAGCCTTCTTGGACTCAGTGTGCTGTTAGGCATGGGTGCCGCATGGTTTTCTGTCTATCGCCATATCCGGGAAATTGAACCCGGTTAGATTTTTCAAATCAGAATCGCTTATGAGTGTGAGACAGGCACGATCTGTGATTATTTTTGCGGAACTTTTTCCTGATTCTGACACTCTGAGTATCGAGGGTTAAACTCGAGCCGATGGTTACAAACCATCAACTCGGGGGCATGTTTGACGGGCTAGAGACGTGCATTCACCAACATGCTTTTTTCAGGGGGAAACTTGAAAGTTTCCCCCTTTTTTATGTATATAAGATGATCCTGGTGACGGATCCAGACGTTTATCGCCACCGAGCGGTGTGATACAGTCCGCAGGAACAGGTAAAGAGGTTAACGATGACGACAGCTATTCAACAATCCATGTTTCTAGTCCCCCAGGGTAGTCTGGAAGGGTATATTCAGGCGGTAAACAGCATTCCGGTGCTGACGGCTGATGAGGAACGTGAACTGGCAGAGCGCTTGCAGCAGCAGGGCGATCTTGAGGCTGCGCGTTTATTGGTTATGTCCCATCTGCGCTTTGTGGTTCATATCGCTCGTAGCTACGCCGGCTACGGCTTGCCGCAAGCCGACCTGGTGCAAGAAGGTAATATTGGCCTGATGAAGGCAGTTAAGCGCTTCGATCCCGGTATCGGCGTTCGCTTGGTCTCCTTTGCCGTGCACTGGATTAAATCGGAAATTCACGAATTTGTGCTGCGGAACTGGCGCATGGTTAAAATTGCGACCACCAAGGCGCAGCGGAAACTATTTTTTAATCTGCGTAAATCTAAAAAACACTTAGGCTGGTTCAGCGGCGAAGAGATCCGTGCGGTAGCTGATGACTTGGGCGTCACGCCGCAAGAAGTGGTCGAAATGGAAGCGCGCATGAGCGGCCATGACGTGGCCTATGATGGCTATGACGATGAAGATGGCGAGGGTGTCGCCTACGCCCCAGTTCATTATCTGGAAGATAAAAACTCGGATCTGGCTGCCACGTTTGAAAGCGATAACTGGGAACATCATGCCGAAAACAAGCTGGGACAAGCATTGTTGCGCCTTGATGAAAGAAGCCAGCATATTGTGAAGCGCCGCTGGTTGGATGAAAACAAAGCAACACTACAGGAGTTAGCTGATCTGTACTCCGTATCAGCAGAGCGTGTTCGCCAGCTGGAGAAGAACGCGCTGAAGCGTCTGAAGGAAGCGCTCGAAGGCTAACTCAGCCCACCATGTCTTACTGATACCGGCCTTGGCGCCGGTATTTTTTTAGAATTTTTTAATGTCCAACAGATTCCCAAAAGTTGTGTGATTGGGAAGGCGGTATCGCGAGGGATAGAAAATAAACCATAGCGAAGCACAAAAACAAAAAGCCGGGGTAATCCCCGGCTTTTCATAAGAGAAGAGTAAATTACTCTTCTACGCTGACAGCCTCAGCGGCTGCAGGGCGACCTACCAGCTCAATATAAGCCATAGGAGCCTTGTCACCGGCACGCAAACCACACTTGAGAATGCGGGTGTAACCACCAGCACGCTCCAGGTAGCGCGGACCCAATTCGGTGAACAGCTTGCCAACAACTTCGCTATCGCGAGTGCGGGCAAATGCCAGACGACGGTTAGCAACACTGTCAATCTTGGCGAGTGTAATCAGAGGTTCAACTACACGACGCAGCTCTTTTGCCTTAGGCAGAGTCGTCTTGATGATTTCATGACGAACCAGGGAGCTGGCCATGTTACGGAACATAGCCTGACGATGGCTGCTATTCCGGTTCAGTTGACGACCACTCATACGATGGCGCATGACCTTATCCTTCTAACTTAATCTGTGAGACCCGTAATCTGGATTACTCATCAGCGAGGCTGGCGGGCGGCCAATTCTCGAGGCGCATGCCCAGAGAAAGACCACGGGAGGCCAAGACGTCCTTGATTTCAGTCAGGGACTTCTTACCGAGGTTCGGAGTCTTGAGAAGCTCGACTTCGGTACGCTGCACCAGATCACCAATGTAATGGATGGCTTCAGCCTTCAGGCAGTTCGCAGAACGAACTGTCAGTTCCAGATCGTCGACAGGACGCAGCAGGATCGGATCAAACTCCGGCTTCTCTTCCTTCTTCTCGGGCACGCTGACATCACGCAGGTCCACGAAGGCTTCCAGTTGCTCAGCCAGAATAGTAGCTGCGCGCCGGATTGCTTCTTCAGGATCCAGTGTGCCGTTGGTCTCCATATCGATAACCAACTTGTCCAGGTCAGTACGCTGCTCGACACGTGCAGCTTCGACATTGTAAGCAATGCGAACTACAGGACTGAACGCGGCATCCAGCAGAAGACGGCCAATTGGACGTTCTTCATCATCGCTGTGGACGCGAGCAGATGCAGGTACATAACCACGGCCACGCTGCACCTTCAGACGCATACTGATTTCAGCATGAGCGCCGGTCAGGTGACAAATCACGTGATTCGGGTTGAGAATAACGACGTCATCACCATGAATGACGTCGCCTGCAGTAACAGGGCCCGCACCAGACTTGGTCAAAGATAGGGTAACCTCATCCTTGCCTTCCAAGCGCACAGCAATGCCTTTCAGGTTGAGCAGGATCTCAAGGATATCCTCCTGTACACCTTCCTTGCTGCTGTACTCATGCAGTACGCCGTCGATCTCGACCTCCGTGACTGCACAACCCGGCATGGAAGAAAGGAGAATGCGGCGCAGCGCATTGCCCAGGGTGTGACCAAAACCACGTTCCAGCGGCTCAAGCGTCACTTTCGCGTGAGTCTGACTCAGTTGTTCAATATCAACGAGGCGTGGCTTAAGAAAATCTGTTACAGAACCCAGCATTATGTCCTCTCTTAGAAGCTAGCCTTACTTGGAGTAAAGCTCGACGATCAGCTGTTCATTAATGTCGGCGGACAGATCAGAACGTTCCGGCAGACGCTTGTAAACGCCTTCCATCTTATCTGCGTCAACTTCAACCCAAGTCGGCTTTTCACGCTGCGTAGACAAGTCCAATGCGGCCTTGATACGAGCTTGTTTCTTCGCCTTCTCGCGAACAGTGATAACGTCTTCAGGAGAAACCTGGTAAGAAGGAATGTTAACAACGCGACCATTAACAACAATGGCTTTGTGGCTTACCAATTGACGGCATTCGGCACGGGTAGCACCAAAGCCCATACGGTAAACGACGTTGTCCAAACGACCTTCCAGCAGCTGCAACAGGTTTTCGCCGGTATTACCCTTCTGACGGGCAGCTTCGCGGTAGTACGTGCGGAACTGCTTTTCCAGAATGCCGTAAATACGACGAACTTTCTGCTTCTCACGCAGCTGAACACCGTAGTCAGACAGACGCGGCTTGCGCGCACCATGTTGACCAGGCGCAGTATCAATTTTGCACTTTGAGTCAATCGCGCGAACGCCTGACTTCAGGAACAGGTCAGTGCCCTCACGACGGCTAAGCTTCAGCTTAGGACCGATATATCTTGCCATGTTCTTTCTCCAACAATCCTATACCAAGAGGCTCAGTTACACGCGGCGCTTCTTGGGAGGACGACAACCGTTATGCGGGATCGGAGTCACATCTGTGATGTTAGTAATGCGGAAACCAGCCGCATTCAGAGCACGGATTGACGACTCACGGCCAGGACCTGGGCCCTTCACCATGACTTCCAGGTTCTTAACGCCATACTCTTTGGCAATTTCGCCAGCACGTTCAGCAGCAACCTGAGCAGCGAACGGAGTAGACTTACGAGAACCACGGAAACCAGAACCACCTGCAGTAGCCCATGAAAGAGCATTACCTTGACGGTCAGTAATGGTTACGATCGTGTTGTTAAAAGATGCATGAACGTGAGCGATACCATCGCTTACTTGCTTTCTAACGCGCTTGCGAGCACGAGTCGGAGCTTTTGCCATTTTCTACACCTTCCCGCTTACTTCTTAATCGGCTTACGAGGACCCTTACGGGTACGCGCGTTAGTTTTGGTGCGTTGTCCACGAACTGGCAGGCCACGACGGTGACGCAGACCACGGTAGCAACCGAGATCCATCAAGCGCTTGATGTTCATGGAAATCTCGCGACGCAGGTCACCTTCAACAGTAAACTTGGCAACTTGCTCACGCAGTTTTTCGATCTGAGCTTCGTCCAGATCCTTGATCTTCACATCCTCGGCAATACCTGCATCTGCGCAAATTGATTTTGCGCGGGTATTACCAATGCCATAAATCGCAGTCAAAGCGATGACTGCATGCTTATGGTCAGGAATGTTAATGCCAGCGATACGGGCCACTATCCCACTCCTAAAGCTAAATATATTGTTGACCGCCATAAAGCCCGTTCCGGATACATGGCGGCCGTCATAGTGCACAACAAAAGTTGGCTGGCTAATTTAGCCAGCCTAACTTTTTTTTTCAAGTACCAACCGTAAATTTATTAGCCTTGACGCTGTTTATGCTTAGGCTCGCTGCAGATCACACGCACCACACCGTGACGCTTGATGATCTTGCAGTTACGGCAGATGGCCTTAACGGAAGCACGTACTTTCATTGCTTAACTCCGCGTAACTGTGAAACTAGTCTTACCGGCCGTAGCCTTTCAGATTAGCTTTTCTCAGAACATCACCATACTGATGAGACATCATATGGGTCTGTACCTGAGCCATGAAGTCCATGATAACCACGACAATAATCAGCAGCGAGGTGCCGCCGAAATAGAACTGGACGTTCCACATCGTCATCAGGAACTGGGGCACGAGACAGATAAATGTAATGTACAGAGCGCCTGCCAATGTCAGACGAGTCATCACCTTATCAATGAACCTCGCAGTCTGTTCACCCGGACGAATACCGGGAATAAACGCGCCACTTTTCTTCAAGTTATCTGCTGTCTCGCGTGGGTTAAACACCAGCGCGGTATAGAAGAAACTAAAGAAAATGATGGCCGCAGCATACAGCAATTCATAGAGCGGCTGCCCAGGTTGCAAGGTCATAGAGACTTCTTGCAGCAAGTTGGCTACCCATGAGTTACCCTGCCCAAACCAGGACGCAATCGTCCCCGGGAACAGAATAATGCTGGATGCGAAGATCGCAGGAATAACACCGGCCATGTTGAGCTTCAGCGGCAAGTGAGTGCTTTGTGCAGCAAACACCCGATTACCCTGTTGGCGTTTGGCATAGTTAACAACGATACGACGCTGTCCACGCTCCACAAACACTACAAAGTAGGTGACTGCAAATACAATCACTGCCAGCAACAACAGCAGCAGGATGTGCAATTCGCCTTGACGCGCCTGCTCAGCCGTAGCGCCAATCGCATGCGGCAAACCTGCAATGATACCCGTGAAAATAATCAACGAGATACCATTACCGATACCGCGCTCGGTAATCTGCTCACCTAACCACATCAGGAACATGGTGCCAGTGACCAAACTAACCACAGCCGTAAAATAGAAGCCGAAGCCTGGGTTTGCGACCAGACCTTGCATCATATTTGGTAGACCGGTTGCGATACCGAATGCCTGAACCGTACCCAACAACAAAGTGCCGTAACGAGTGTACTGGCTAATCTTGCGACGACCAGTTTCCCCTTCCTTCTTCAGCTCAGCTAAAGCCGGATGAATCACCGTCAACAGCTGGATGATGATCGATGCCGAAATATACGGCATGATCCCCAGCGCGAAGATGGAGGCACGAGACAGGGCGCCACCACTGAACATGTTGAACAGCTCAATGATGGTTCCCTTTTGCTGCTGGAACAATTCAGCAAGTACGGCGGCATCAATCCCAGGAATCGGCACATAGGAGCCGGCACGGAACACAATGATGGCACCGAGCACGAACAGCAGTCTGCTCTTCAGCTCGCTGAGACCACCTTGTGCACCCTTTACATCTGATCCTGGTTTCTTAGCCATGTACTTATTATTCCTCGATCTTGCCGCCTGCGGCTTCGATGGCTGCACGTGCACCCTTGGTGACGCTCAGACCACGTACGGTTACCGGACGCTCGATTTTGCCAGAAAGCACGACTTTAGCAAACTCGATGTTCTTGGTGATAACACCAGCTTGCTTCAGGGTGTTCAGGTCAACTACGTCACCTTCAACGGCTGCAATTTCGTGCAGGCGGACTTCAGAAGTCACAGCACCTTTACGAGAATAGAAACCGAACTTCGGCAGACGGATCTTCAACGGCATTTGACCGCCTTCAAATCCGACGCGAGTGCCACCGCTCTTACGAGAGCCGGCACCCTTATGACCACGACCAGAGGTCTTGCCCAGGCCAGAACCGATACCACGGCCCCGACGCTTCTTTTCAGGCTTAGAACCAGCGGCCGGAGAAAGAGTGTTTAAACGCATGGATTACTCCTCCACCTTCACCATGTAGAAAACCTGGTTGATCATACCGCGGACGCATGGAGTATCTTCCAGCTCAACGGTGTGACCAATGCGACGCAGGCCCAGGCCACGCAGAGATGCCTTGTGCTTCGGCAGACGACCGATCGCACTGCGAGTCTGAGTTACTTTTACAGTTTTATTAGCCATGGCGCATTATCCCAGAATTTCATCGACTCTGAGGCCACGCTTCGCAGCGACTTGCTCAGGAGACTTCATGTGAGCCAGAGCGTCGATGGTAGCGCGAACCACGTTCATCGGGTTGGTGGAGCCGTAGGTCTTAGCCAACACGTTATGTACGCCAGCCACTTCCAGTACTGCACGCATCGCGCCACCGGCGATGATACCAGTACCTTGGGAAGCAGGCTTCATGAACACGTTGGAACCAGCGTGGGTACCATTCACCGCATGGTGCAGGGTACCTGAGTTCAGCTCAACCTTGGTCAGGTTGCGGCGAGCTTGTTCCATTGCCTTTTGAATGGCAGCAGGAACTTCACGAGCCTTACCGTAACCGAAACCTACACGGCCGTTACCATCACCAACAACAGTCAGAGCTGTGAAGGAGAAAATACGACCACCTTTAACTACTTTAGATACACGGTTTACTGCGACGAGCTTCTCTTGCAGATCACCGGCTTGAGTTTCGACTTTAGACATTTTCGACCCCTACCTTAGAACTGAAGACCGGCTTCACGCGCTGCTGTAGCCAGAGCGGCTACACGGCCGTGGTACTGGAAACCAGAACGGTCGAAGGAAATGGTGGTAACACCCTTTGCCAACGCACGTTCAGCGATTGCCTTACCCACAACGGCAGCGGCATCAGCGTTACCAGTGTATTTAACTTGCTCAGCGATGGCCTTCTCTACAGTAGAGGCAGAGGCCAACACTTCGGAACCGTTCGGTGCGATAACCTGCGCATAGATATGGCGCGGAGTACGGTGAACCACCAGACGAGTCGCACCCAGTTCCTGCATCTTCTTGCGTGCTTTAGTAGCACGACGGAGACGAGCTGCTTTCTTGTCCATAGTGTTACCTTACTTCTTCTTAGCTTCTTTAGTACGTACGACTTCATTGGCGTAACGTACACCCTTGCCCTTGTAAGGCTCTGGACGACGGTAGGCGCGGATGTCCGCTGCTACTTGGCCCAACAGCGCCTTATCAGCACTCTTCAGAACGATTTCAGTCTGAGTCGGGCATTCAGCAGTAACGCCTTCCGGCAGTTCGTGCTCGACCGGGTGAGAGAAGCCCAGAGAGAGGCCGACAGTCTTGCCCTTAGCTTGGGCACGATAGCCTACGCCTACCAGCTGGAGCTTGCGCTCGAAGCCAGCGGTAACACCAATTACCATGTTGTTCACCAGGGCACGAGCAGTACCGGCCTGAGCATCAGCACCAACGACACCGTCGACAGGAGCAAACTTCAGGACGTTCTCTTCCTTGGTAATAACAACAGCGGCATTGATAGAACGCTTCAGAGTACCGTTCTTGCCTTTAACACTAATTTCCTGGCCATTTAGAATTACTTCTACGCCGGCAGGAATCGCGACGGGTGCCTTAGCAACACGAGACATTTTCCTACCTCCTTAGGCTACGTAGCAGATGATCTCACCGCCCATGCCAGCCTTACGGGCTGCACGGTCAGTCATCACACCTTTTGACGTGGAGACGACGGCGATACCCAGACCATTCATGATCTTCGGCAGTTCGCCACGCTTCTTGTAAATACGCAGACCAGGACGGCTAACGCGCTGAATCAGCTCGACAACCGGCTTGCCTTGGAAATACTTCAATTCAACTTCGAGTTCGGCCTTTACGTCACCGCTAACTTTGTAGTCAGCAATGTAACCTTCTTCTTTCAGCAGTTGGGCGATTGCCACTTTCTGCTTGGAAGAAGGCATAGCAACCGAAACTTTCGCTGCGGCCTGACCGTTACGAATGCGGGTCAGCATGTCCGCGATCGGATCTTGCATGCTCATTTGTCTTACTCCCGTGATCGATTACCAGCTAGCCTTCTTCAGGCCAGGAATTTCGCCCTTCATCATGTGCTCACGCACTTTGATGCGGCACAGACCAAACTTGCGCAGGTATCCGTGCGGACGACCAGTGATGTTGCAACGATTACGTTGACGAATCGGACTGGAATCACGAGGCAGTTGTTGCAACTTGAGCACAGCTTCCCAACGAGCTTCATCAGATGTAGCTACGTTAGAGATGATCGCCTTCAGTGCAGAACGCTTCTCGAAGAACTTCTCGACCAGTTTGGCACGCTTTACTTCACGTGCTTTCATGGAAAGTTTTGCCATAACCCTACACCTTACTTACGGAATGGGAAGCTAAAGGCAGCCAGCAGAGCTCGGCCTTCCTCGTCGGACTTCGCAGTGGTCGTGATAGTGATATCCAGACCGCGAACCTTGTCGACCTTGTCGTAGTCGATTTCGGGGAAGATGATTTGCTCACGTACGCCCATGGAGTAGTTGCCACGACCGTCAAAGGACTTCGGGCTTACACCGCGAAAGTCACGAATACGGGGCATAGCGATGCAAATCAAACGCTCCAGGAACTCCCACATACGCTCGCCGCGCAGGGTTACTTTACAACCGATCGGGTAGCCTTCACGGATCTTGAAGCCAGCAACGGACTTGCGAGCTTTGGTGATCAGCGGCTTTTGACCAGAAAGAGCAGCCAAATCAGCAACTGCGTTTTCCAGGATTTTCTTATCCGCCAAGGCCTCACCGACACCCATATTCAGGGTGATCTTTTCGATCCGAGGGACTTGCATGACAGTCTGGTAGCCGAACTGAGTCATCAGTTCCTTGGCTACTTTTTGTCTGTAAACATCATGCAGTTTCGCCATCGTTAAACTCCAATTACTTTACAAGTTCACCATTGGATTTGAAGAAGCGTACTTTCTTGCCATCTTCAATCCGGAAACCAACACGATCCGCCTTGCCAGAAGCAGGGTTGAAGATCGCAACGTTGGATACGTCAATCGGGGATTCTTTGCTAACGATACCGCCAGCAGTGCCCAGAGCCGGAACCGGCTTCTGATGCTTCTTCACCAGGTTAACGCCTTCTACTACTACTTTGCCGTGCTGAACCAGGACTTGAGTGACCTTGCCACGCTTGCCCTTGTCTTTACCGGTCAAAACAATTACTTCGTCTTCACGACGGATTTTAGCTGCCATGTTTCTCGACTCCTTACAGTACTTCAGGGGCCAGGGACACGATCTTCATGAACTTTTCAGTACGCAGTTCACGAGTCACTGGGCCGAAGATGCGAGTACCGATCGGCTGATGGTTGTTGTTCAACAGCACAGCCGCGTTGCGGTCGAAACGGATGACAGAGCCATCCTGACGGCGAACGCCTTTTCTGGTGCGCACGACCACCGCATTTACTACATCACCCTTCTTCACTTTACCGCGAGGAATCGCTTCCTTGATGGAAACTTTGATGATGTCGCCGATACCGGCGTAGCGGCGGTGCGAACCACCAAGAACCTTAATACACATTACGCTGCGAGCGCCGGAGTTGTCGGCGACGTCCAGCATACTTTGCATTTGGATCATGTGAGTGCTCCGCTTTACTTTACTACTGTTCCCTTTCGGGACTGGCTGCCCACTAAAGGCGCGGCATAATACCACAGCCGATCCGCGATTGGTAGTTGAAAAAAAGAACGGCCCGGGTAGGGCCGTTCCTATCAGGCGAAGACCTTAGGCCTTCTCAACGACAGCAACCAGGGTCCAGGACTTGGTCTTGGACAACGGGCGGCACTCGCGGATTTCCACGAGGTCACCAGTCTTGCACTCGTTGTTTTCGTCATGTACGTGCAGCTTGGTGGTACGCACGATAATCTTCCCGTAGATCGGGTGTTTTACCTTGCGCTCGATAGCTACGGTGATGGACTTGTCCATCTTGTCGCTAACGACACGGCCTTGCAGAGTACGGATTTTATCGGTCATTTACGCACCCGCCTTCTCGTTCAGAACAGTCTTGACGCGAGCGATGTCGCGACGTACCAGTTTCAGAGTATGAGTCTGAGACAGTTGACCAGTGCTGGCTTGAATACGCAGGTTGAACTGCTCACGCAGCAGACCGATCAGTTCAGCCTTCAGCTCTTCTACGCTCTTTTGGCGAAGATCTTGTGCTTTCATCACATTACCGTCCGAGTTACGAAAGTGGTCTTAACTGACAGTTTAGCGGCCGCCAGGGCGAACGCTTCACGAGCCAGGGCTTCAGGCACACCGTCCATCTCGTACAGGACCTTACCAGGCTGGATCAGGGCTACCCAGTATTCCACGTTACCCTTACCTTTACCCATACGAACTTCGAGGGGCTTTTCAGTAATTGGCTTGTCCGGGAATACACGGATCCAGATCTTACCTTGACGCTTCACAGCACGAGTCATGGCACGACGGGCTGCTTCGATCTGACGAGCAGTCAGTTGACCGCGAGTTACCGCTTTCAGGCCAAAGGAACCGAAGGAAACTTCGTTGCCGGCATTCGCCAGACCACGGTTACGGCCCTTGTGGACTTTACGGAATTTTGTACGCTTAGGTTGCAACATTTACCGAATCTCCTTACTTACCGCGAGGCTTGCGCTTCGGCTTGGCAGGAGCCGGCTCTTGTTGAGCGGCTGCTGCGGCTGCGTTAACAGCTGCGATACCACCCAGAACCTCGCCCTTGAAGATCCAAACCTTGACGCCGATGACGCCGTAGGTGGTATGTGCTTCAGAGGTAGCGTAGTCGATGTCAGCACGCAGAGTGTGCAGGGGCACGCGACCTTCACGGTACCATTCGGTACGCGCGATTTCGGCGCCGCCCAGACGGCCGCTGACTTCTACCTTGATACCCTTGGCACCCAGACGCATGGCGTTTTGTACCGCGCGCTTCATGGCACGACGGAACATAACACGGCGCTCGAGTTGGGAGCTGATGCTATCAGCAACCAGCTTGCCGTCGAGTTCAGGCTTACGCACTTCGGAAATGTTGATCTGTGCAGGCACGCCAGTGATCTTGGCGATGTACTTGCGCAGCTTCTCAACATCTTCACCTTTCTTACCGATAACCACACCTGGACGAGCAGTGTGAATAGTCACACGGATGCTCTTGGCCGGACGCTCGATTACGATACGAGACACAGACGCAGCCTTCAGTTCCTTGGTCAGGTACTGACGGACTTGGAAATCGCCGTGCAGGTTGTCTGCGAAGTCTTTAGTACTCGCAAACCAAGTCGAATTGAAAGGCTTGGTGATTCCTAAGCGAATACCATTAGGATGTACTTTCTGACCCATTGCTTATCTCCTAGCCTCTTAGCGGTCGGACACTACCACAGTGATGTGGGAGGTACGCTTCAGGATACGGTCCGCGCGGCCTTTGGCACGTGGACGAATGCGCTTCATGGATGGACCTTCGTCAACCATGATGGTGGCAACCTTCAGCGTGTCGATGTCTGCACCTTCATTGTGCTCGGCATTTGCAATGGCAGATTCCAGTACCTTCTTAACCAGTACAGCCGCTTTACGCGGGCTGAAGGTCAGCAGGTTCAGAGCCTTGTCAACCGTCAGACCACGCACTTGGTCAGCGACCAAGCGAGCCTTTTGGGCAGAAGTCCGGGCGAAACGGTGTTTAGCGATAGCTTCCATCATTTACCCCTTATTTCTTCTTGGCCTTCTTATCAGCGGCATGACCGCGATAAGTACGAGTTGGCGCAAACTCACCCAGCTTGTGACCGATCATTTCATCGGAAACGTAAACCGGTACGTGCTGACGACCATTATGGACAGCGATGGTCAAACCGATCATGTTCGGGATGATCATTGAACGACGGGACCAAGTCTTAATTGGCTTCTTGTCCCCGCTTTCCACCGCTTTCTCTACCTTCTTCAGCAAGTGCAGGTCAATAAAAGGACCCTTCTTGAGAGAACGTGGCATGGTGATTCCTCTTTAAAAAGAATTACTTGTTACGACGACGTACGATGTACTTGTCGGTGCGCTTGTTCTTACGGGTCTTGTAACCCTTAGCCGGCGTGCCCCAAGGAGATACAGGTTGCATACCCTTGTTGCGGCCTTCACCACCACCGTGCGGGTGATCAACCGGGTTCATGGCCATACCACGAACAGTCGGACGAACACCGCGCCAGCGCTTGGCACCAGCCTTACCCAGTTGACGCAGCATGTGCTCGGAGTTACCGACTTCACCAATGGTGGCGCGGCACTCGGCCAGCACTTTACGTACTTCACCGGAGCGCAGACGCAGAGTCACATAGCTACCTTCACGGGCCAGGATCTGAGCGAATGCACCAGCAGAACGAGCAATCTGAGCACCCTTGCCCGGCTTCATTTCGATAGCGTGGACAGTGGTACCAACCGGGATGTTACGCATCGGCAGAGTGTTACCTACCTTGATGCCTGCATCGATACCAGAAGCAATCTGGTCGCCGGCTTTCAGGCCCTTGGGAGCCAGGATGTAGCGGCGCTCGCCGTCTGCGTACAGCACCAGCGCGATGTGCGCGGAGCGGTTCGGGTCATATTCCAGACGCTCAACTTTGGCCGGGATCCCGTCCTTGTTGCGCTTGAAGTCGACCAGACGGTAATGCTGCTTGTGGCCACCACCGATATGACGGGTGGTGATACGGCCGTTGTTGTTACGACCGCCACTCTTACGCTTCTCTTCCACCAGGGCGGCGAATGGCTTGCCCTTGTGCAGTTCCGGGGTGACGATCTTGACGACGTGACGGCGACCCGGAGAAGTAGGCTTACATTTTACAATTGCCATTTGCTAAGACTCCTCTTACTCGGCGGCGCCGCCCATGAAGTCGATGTCTTGACCAGGAACCAGTGTCACGTAGGCTTTCTTCCAATCGGAACGACGGCCAACACGAGCACCAGTACGCTTGGTCTTACCCATCACATTCAGGGTGCGTACAGCTTCAACTTTAACTTCGAACAGTTTCTCAACTGCAGCCTTGATTTCCGCTTTGGTCGCGTCAGTGGCAACCTTGAACACGATGGTATTCAGCTTTTCAGCCACCATGGTGCTCTTCTCAGAGATGTGCGGAGCCTTCAGAACTTTCAGCAGACGCTCTTCACGGATCATGCCAGCATCTCCTCGATTTGCTTCACTGCTTCAGCAGTCATCAATACCTTGTCGAAAGCGATCAGGCTAACCGGGTCGAGGCCAGTTACGTCACGCACGTCAACCTTGTACAGGTTACGGGCGGCCAGGAACAGGTTCTCATCCACTTCCGGAGTGACGATCAGCACGTCTTTCAGGTCCATGCTCTTCAGCTTGGCAACCAGATCCTTGGTCTTCGGCGCATCGATTGCGAATTGCTCAACCACGATCAGACGTTCTTGACGTACCAGCTCGGACAGAATGCTCTGCAGAGCGGCGCGGTACATCTTCTTGTTTACCTTCTGGCTGTGATCTTGCGGACGAGCGGCGAAAGTCACGCCACCTGAACGCCAGATCGGGGAGCGAATGCTGCCCGCACGAGCACGACCAGTACCCTTCTGACGCCATGGCTTCTTACCGCCACCAGACACTTCAGAACGGCTCTTCTGAGCGCGAGTACCCTGACGCGCACCATTGGCGTAGGCTACGACTACCTGATGAATCAGGGCTTCGTTGAACTCACGCCCGAAGGTAGTTTCGGAAACTTGAAGAGCGCCTTGGGCGTCTTTCATTACCAATTCCATTACTATCTCCTCAGACGTTACGCTTTAACGGCAGGTTTGACGATCACATCGCCGTTGGTTGCGCCTGGAACTGCGCCTTTAACCAGCAGCAGATTGCGCTCAACGTCGACACGAACCACATCCAGGCACTGCACGGTGACGCGCTCGTTGCCCAGGTGACCGGCCATTTTCTTACCCTTGAACACTTTACCCGGTGATTGGTTTTGACCAATTGAACCCGGTACACGGTGTGAACGAGAGTTACCGTGAGTCATGTCCTGGGTGCGGAAGTTCCAGCGCTTTACAGTACCGGCAAAGCCTTTACCCTTGGAGGTACCCGTAACGTCTACTTTCTTGACGTCAGCGAAAACGCCAACGTTCAGCTCAGCACCGACAGCAACGTCAGCTACTTCGCTTTCGTTCAGACGAAATTCCCACAAACCACGACCAGCATCTACACCAGCCTTAGCAAAGTGACCAGCTTCGGCGCCAGTCAGGCGATTAGCCTTCTTTGCACCGGTGGTAACCTGGATGGCAACGTAGCCGTCGCTTTCCAGAGACTTAACCTGAGTCACACGGTTTGCTTCAACTTCGATAACAGTCACAGGGATGGACACGCCGTCTTCAGTGAAGACGCGAGTCATACCCAGCTTGCGACCTACAAGACCGATTGTCATTGTTATCAACCTCTATTCCGTAATTAACCCAGGCTAATCTGTACGTCGACGCCAGCTGCCAGATCCAGACGCATCAGAGCGTCAACGGTCTTGTCAGTCGGTTCAACGATGTCAACCAGACGCTTGTGAGTGCGGATTTCATACTGATCACGTGCGTCTTTATTCACGTGTGGAGAAATCAGTACGGTGAAGCGCTCTTTGCGCGTCGGCAGCGGAATCGGGCCGCGTACCTGAGCGCCAGTGCGCTTAGCAGTTTCGACGATTTCCGCAGTAGACTGGTCGATCAAGCGGTGATCAAACGCCTTCAGGCGGATGCGAATTCTTTGGTTCTGCATTTACCAGAGCTCCAAATGGATAAAAGAACATAAAACAAACCGCCCGAAGAACCCATATTGGCCCCGGAGGTCGTTTCATAACGTTTCTCCCCAAATCGGGGAGACTGTGTGGTTCATCCGGCAAGCCGTTTGAACCGAGCCTGTTGGCTCTGCTGTCAGATTGACAAGCCCGCGTATTATACGGATCAACCTGACTCTTGCAAGGGTAATTCTGCTTTTTTGTCTATTATCTATCCTGCTGGCCAATGGACAAAAATACGGGGTCCATCAGACCCCGCAAACAGATTCGCTCAACAACAAACAGCCGTTAGTTTCTGACCAAATCGAAACTTTCTCAGACGTTTCGTTGTGCCAGATGCTGCTCCATGTAGACCAAGGCGCCATCGATCTGCTCCGGGGCAACCCCCCCCTTGGCCACACGCTTGGCCAGCGTCGACTCCAGGGAAAGAATAGGGTACACATCCTCGGCCACCACAGGGCTGAACTGCTGGAATTCAGGCAGGGCCAGCTCTTCGAGCGGCTTAGCCACCTGGATAGCATAGACCACTGTTTCCCCAACGATATGGTGCGCTTCACGGAACGGGATACCTTTGGCCACCAGATAGTCGGCCAACTCGGTGGCATTGGCATAGCCGCCCTGTGCCGCCGCCAGAGTGCGCGCCTGATTCACCTTGATATCCTCAAGCACCAGACAAGCCATATCCAGACAGTCATGCCAGGAGTCCAGCGCATCAAACAAGCCTTCCTTGTCTTCCTGCATGTCCTTGTTATAGGCCAATGGCAGGGCCTTGAGGGTCATCATCATGCCCATCTGCGCACCTACGACCCGACCGGCTTTGCCACGGATTAGCTCCAGGGCATCAGGATTCTTCTTCTGTGGCATCAGAGAGGATCCCGAGGTTACCTTATCGGAGAGCTCAACAAATCCAGCCTCGCCGGTATTAAAGAAGATGAGATCTTCGGCAAAGCGTGACAGATGGACCATGGAGAGGCTGGCACAGTTCATCAGTTCGACCACATGATCCCGATCCGAAACCGAATCCAGACTGTTGCGGGTAGCCCCGGCAAACCCCAGATCCAGCGCCAGTGCCTCGCGGTCGATGGCATAAGCAGTGCCCGCCAGAGCGCCGCAGCCCAGCGGGCTCAGATTTAACCGCGCCAGCGCATCCTGCAAGCGGCTGAAGTCCCGCTCCAGCATCTCGACATAAGCCAGCGCCCAGTGGGAGAAGGTCACGGGTTGCGCCCGCTGCAGGTGAGTGTAGCCGGGCAATACGGCGCTTTGGTGCACCCGGGCCGCAGCCACCAGAGCCTGCTGCAGCTGATGGATTGAATTCAACAGCACCTGACCCTGAGCCTTGCACCAGAGTTTCAGATCGGTGGCAACCTGATCGTTGCGCGAACGCCCCGTATGCAGCTTCTTACCCAGATCGCCGACGCGTGCGATGAGTTTGCCTTCCACCCAGGAGTGGATGTCTTCGGCATCAGATTGCAGAATTTGCTCCGGATCAGCCTGGACCTCGGCAAGCAGACTGGTTAGCGCTTGTTCCAAGCGCGCTTGTTCGTCCGTGCTGAGAATGCCGACCGAGACCAGAGCCCGCGACCAGCCCACAGAGCCGATGATATCCTGTTCCGCCAGGCGATAATCAAACCGCAGGGAATCATTGAACTGTTTGAACCGGGTATCGGCTGCCTGACTGAAACGTCCGCCCCACAATGCCATGGTCTCATCTCCAAAATTTGCGCTATAAAATGACGACTCCCGCCACGGCAGGAGTCAGAAAATGAGGGCTTCCTGCACCACCTCGAGTCGCAGGAAGCCGACAGCAGCAAATGCCGCCTTTATTTCTTGCTTTGCTCTTTCAAGGCACGAATACGGCTGGCCAGGGTGTAGAGACGGATAAAGCCTTCGGCATGGCTCTGGTCGTACACTTCATCGGCGCCGAAGGTGGCGAAGTCTTCGGAGTAGAGGCTGTTGGCCGAGCGCTTCTGTACTGCATTCACGGAGCCCTTGTACATCTTCAGCACCACTTCACCGCACAGATCTTCGGCGATGGCATCGGCTGAAGCCACAATGGCCTTGCACAGCGGCGTGAACCAGCGACCGTCGTACACCAGATGGGAGAACTCGGCCCCCAGCTTCTCACGCCAGGCGCGGGTGGTCTTATCCAGCACCAGCTCTTCCACGGCGCGCAGCGCAGCCATCATGACGGTACCGCCCGGAGTCTCGTAGCAACCACGGGACTTCATGCCGACCAGACGGTTTTCGGTGATATCGATACGGCCGACGCCGTGCTTGGAGGCGCGTTCGTTCAAGGTCACCAGGACTTCATAGGGGCTCAGCGCCTGATCATCAACGGCGACTACTTCGCCATTGGCGACGGTCAGCTTCACATATTCGGCCTGATCCGGTGCCTGCTCCGGAGAGACAGTCCACTGCCATACGGCTTCAGACGCTTCGTTCCAGGTACTTTCCAGCTCGCCACCTTCGGTGGAGATGTGCCAGGCGTTGGCATCACGGCTGTAGATCTTGGTGATGGAGGCCTTGCACGGAATATTACGCTCGGAGAGGTAATTCAGCAGCTCTTCACGGGAGCGCATGGTCCAAATCCGCCATGGAGCAATCACCTTGAGCTGCGGAGCCAGAGCGGCAACTGCGCCTTCAAAACGCACCTGATCGTTACCCTTGCCAGTACAACCGTGGGCGATAGCATCGGCACCTTCAGCAATGGCCGCTTCGACCATGGCCTTGGCGATCACCGGACGAGCCATGGAAGTACCCAGCAGGTAGGTGCCTTCGTAGATGGCCCCGGTCTTCAGAGTCGGGTAGACGTAGTCTTTGACGAACTCTTCTTTCAGATCCTTGACGATACACTTGGAGGCACCGGAAGCGATGGCTTTCTGCTCGACCCCTTCCAAATCATCAGCACCCTGCCCTACGTCGGCAACGAAGCAGATCACTTCGCAGTTATAGTTTTCTTTCAGCCAAGGCACTATGGCCGAAGTATCCAGACCGCCCGAGTAAGCCAGTACAACCTTGTTGATGCCTTCCATTATTTGTCTCCTTGATTGATCAGTGTGTGCAGGACAGCGTTTTGCGCGTGCATCCGGTTTTCTGCCTCATCCAGGATGAGGGAGGCCGGGCCATCCATGACGTCAGATGTAATTTCCATTTCCCGGTGCGCAGGCTGGCAATGCAGCACATGGCGGATCCCGGTGTTATCCAGCAGCCCCTGATTGATCTGGTAGGGCATGAATTTATCTTTTACCGCTTCCAGCGGGGTATTGTCACCCATGGAAACCCAGGTATCGGTATAGGCCACATCGAAACCGACAATATCCTGAACACTATCGGTGACGGCCAGACGCGCGCCAGTCAATTTAGCCAGCTCCGCGGCTTCATTGAAGATCTGGGCATCCGGACCGCAGCCCTTCGGCGCAACCACAGTCACATCGGTACCCAGAATAGCACCGGTAATCAGCAGCGAGTGAGCCACGTTGTTACCATCCCCCAGATAGGCCAGTTTCACCTTGGCCAAATCCTCATAGTTCTCGGCGATGGTCATGAAGTCAGCCAGCGCCTGGCAAGGATGGTAGAGATTACACAGCGAGTTGATGACCGGTACGGTCGCATGTTGCCGCAACTCCAGCAGAGTCTTGTGGTCATAGACCCGCGCCACTATGCCTTCGCACCAGCGGGACAGGTTACCCGCGAAATCCTTGACGGTTTCCCGAGAGCCCATGGCGCCATTTTGTTGATCCAGATAGACGGCATGTCCACCGAGGCGATGGATCCCGATGTCAAAGGTCACCCGGGTACGCAGGGAGGGTTTCTCGAACAGGGTGACTATGCTCTTGTTCGCCAGGCTGGCGCGGAATCCGGCTGGATTGGCCTTCATGGCACGTCCCAGCTGGATCAGTTCCAGCAACTCTTCCTGGTTGAATTCCTTGGTCGTTAACAGGTGCCGCATGCCGCTCTCCTTAAAAGTCATTCTTCTTGTTGCGCTATGAGTGCGCTTTGCCTATCAGGCCGAAATGCGGGTACCGATATCACCACCGGCCAGCAACTTGCTCAGCTGATCCGGATAACGCCAGCTGGCAACACAGATCGGACGCCCCAGGCTGGCGGAAGCATGCAGTGCCGCTTTGACCTTGACCTCCATGCCACCCGTGATGACGCCCTTGGCAATCAGCTCATCGGCTTTGGCTTGCGTCACCTCGTGGATCAACTGTCCCTTGCCATCCAGAATGCCACTGACATCGGAGAGCATCACCAAATCGGCACCCAGTGCCTCGGCAATGGCGGTTGCGGCCTGATCAGCATTAACGTTCATCAACTGGCCTTCGGCGGTAATACCGATGGAGCTGATCACGGGCAGGAAGCCGCCATCCAGCAAACTATGCAGTAAGGAGGCATCGCCCGGTTGGCAATCGCCTACTGCGCCCAACTCGGGATCCAGCTGGGTGACGTTACACAAGCCACCATCGGCCAGGCAGAGACCAACGGTCTTGATGCCATGCTGGATGGCTTTGGCCATCATCTGCTTGTTGGCCGTCCCAGCCAGTGCCCCGGCAATGATCGGGATCTGCTCGAACGGGGTAACCCGCAAACCATTCTTCTTAGTGCTCTTGAGGCCCAGCCCCTTGAGCAGATCGTCCACCAGGCAACCGCCACCGTGCACTAGCACCAGAGGTCTGTGTTGCTGCTCCAGAAACTGGGTCAGTCCGTCGAACAGGGCGCCAAGGGCTTCGTCGCTCTCCAGCAGAGCGCCGCCGAGTTTGATAATCAGGGTATTGTTGGCCATATCCGTTTGCTCCGTTACAGCAGACCCGCGGTCTGCTCGAATCCATAATTGATGTTGATGCACTGCATGGCCTGGGAGGAAGCGCCTTTAAGCAGGTTGTCGATGGCCGATGCCACGATCAGCTGATCCCCCTCGACCTGCCAATGCAGATCGCAGAACGGAGTTCCGGCGACACCGGCGATGGAGGGCCATTGGGCACTCAAGCGAACGATAGGTTTGCCGTCATAGGCACTCGCGTAGGCCGCATCCACCTGTTCAGCCGTCACGCCATCGGCCAGTTGCACGTAGATGGTCGCCAGAATACCACGAATGAAATTACCCAAATGAGGCTGGAATAGCACCTTGGTTCCCAAGTGGTGACTGATTTCCGGCTGATGGCGGTGCTTGAACACGCCATAGGGGTTCAGACTGACTTCGCAGAAGCTGGTATTGATGGCCGCTTTGCGTCCGGCACCGGAGACCCCGGACACCGCATTGATAATCGGCGTGGTACCCGCCTTGATAAGGCCTGCATTCATCAGCGGCTTCAGGGCCGAGAGCGAGGCGGTGGGATAGCATCCCGGAACGGCTACCAACTCAGCCTGGGCAATGGCCTCTTCATTCCACTCGGCCAAGCCATAGACAGCTTGCTGTAACCACTCGGGCTGGTTATGGCTGAAACCGTAATATTCGTCGTAGAAACCCTGCTCTTCGACCCGGAAAGCCCCGGATAGGTCAAACACCTTGATACCCGCCGCCAGGAATTGCGGAGCCAAATCCATGCTCACCTCATGGGCGGTCGCCAGACAAACCAGATCGGTTCCCGCCTTGGCCTCCTCCATCCCTTGTTCCGTCAGCGGCTGGATGGACAAGTCCACCAAACCGGCAAACCGCGGATACAGGGCCGCAAATGGTTTGTGGGCATCCTGGCTGTTGGCGGAAACATAGAGTCCCTTCAGGTGCAGGTGCGGATGTTTCTGTACCATGGCAGCCAATTCAGCACCGGCATAACCACTGGCTCCAATAATGACGACATTCAGCATGACAATTTCCGTAATGGCTCAGCAGAGTTTAGGTATCGGGGTACAACGGGAAACAAAGGCTGCAAGCTGATGCAGCATCAAGCAGGGTTGCGTCGTCGATTGTTTATGAAGTGACAGGACATCAACATTACCTTACAAATAGTCTCTTACCGTTTAGCGCCCGACACATCTTAATATTTATGCATCGAACTTGCATTTATATTATTTATCAAATTAGTATCTGGGCTGCAAGGAGGATGTATGGCAAATCTGGATTTTTTTACGTTATACCGGGATATCATCGCGATTCCGTCAATTAGCAGCACAGATCCAGCCTGGGATCAGAGTAATCAGGGGGTCATTCAACTGCTGGCCGACTGGTTCAGCCAGCTGGGTTTTCGGTGCGATATCACCCCGCTCCCCGATCTGCCGGGCAAATTCAATCTGGTGGCGACGCTGGGATCGGGGGATGGCGGCCTACTGCTGGCAGGTCATACCGATACCGTCCCCTTCGACGCCGGGCGCTGGAGTAAGGATCCATTTACCGTGACCCAGGAGGGCGATCGGCTCTATGGCTTGGGCACCATTGATATGAAGGGTTTTTTTGCCTTTATTGCCATGGCGGTTCAGGAGATGGATCTGCGCCAGCTGAAAAAGCCACTGCGCATTCTGGCCACTGCCGATGAAGAGACCACCATGGCCGGCGCTCGTGCTATTGCCGAGGCCGCCACTATCAAGCCGGATTATGCCGTCATCGGTGAGCCGACCGGGTTGGTGCCGGTGATGATGCATAAAGGCCATATGTCGGAATCGATCCGCGTCACCGGCAAGAGCGGTCATAGCTCGGACCCGGCCAATGGCGTCAATGCCATCGAGATCATGCACAAGGTGCTGGGCAAGTTGACGCTGCTACAACAAGATTTGTCGAAAAAATACCACAATTCCCACTTCAAGGTGCCGCATCCAACCCTCAACTTTGGCGCCATCCATGGTGGCGACAGCCCGAACCGGATCTGCGGTGCCTGCGAATTGCAGATCGACCTACGCCCCATCCCGGGCGTCAGCCCTCAGGAGCTGATGGTGATGCTGGAAGAAAACCTGAGCGAGATCCATGCCTGCCATCCCGGCTGCCTGCACATCAGCCATATGCATGAACCCATACCGCCTTATGCCTGCGAGAGTTCTTCGGTCTTGATCACCGAAGCCGAGCGCGCCACCGGCCACAGCGCGGAATCAGTCAATTACTGTACCGAGGCACCGTTTGTGCAGCAATTGGGCTGTGACACGCTAGTGCTGGGTCCTGGCTACATCACCCAGGCCCACCAACCGGATGAGTATCTCGACCTGTCTTTCGTCACTCCCACCACCGAAGTACTGAAACATCTGGTGCAACGCTTCTGCCTATGACCCACTTCGGCGCAAAATTCGCATAAATTTGCACTTTAAGCGGGCTCAAGATTTGACCTGGCTAACAGATTACGGATAGATTGTACCCTCGGCCGGTGGGGACAATTTTGTGGTAATCCTCACAACAAAAGGGAAGGGACGGACGATTATGCATGAGAAGTACGCGGCACTGCGTGGCAACGTGGGCCTGTTGGGTCAGCTTTTGGGCAAGACCATCAAGGATCATCTGGGTGAAGAGTTTCTGGCTAAAATCGAAACCATCCGCCAGTTGGCCAAATCCTCTCGCCAAGGAAATGAAGAGGCACGGCAAAATCTGCTGGATACGCTGCACGGCTTGAGCGACGACGAATTGTTGCCGGTTGCTCGTGCATTCAGCCAGTTCCTGAACCTGGCCAACGTGGCCGAGCAGTTCCACACCGTATCTCGTCATAATGAAGATCACAGTGGCCCGGATGCCATCGACAAGCTGTTTGCCAAGCTCAAGGCCAGCAACCACTCCGAACAAGAGATCATTGCCGCGATCCGTGAGCTCGATATCGAGCTGGTGTTGACCGCCCACCCGACGGAAGTGACCCGTCGCACCCTGATCCACAAACACGTCCAGTTGAACGAATGTCTGGAGCAACTGGAGCTGTGCGACCTGAGCGAGCGTGAGCGCAAGATCATCCTGCAACGCATCGAGCAGCTGATCAACCAGGCCTGGCATACCAACGAAATTCGCGAACAGCGCCCGACGCCGGTCGACGAAGCCAAGTGGGGCTTCGCGATGATCGAAAACAATCTGTGGCCTGCCATTCCGAATTTCATGCGCCAACTGGATGAACGGCTGCAAGAAAACTTCGGCCTGCGCCTGCCGCTGGATGTCGCACCGGTGCGCTTTGCCTCCTGGATGGGTGGCGACCGCGACGGCAACCCGTTTGTCACCGCCAAAGTGACCCGCGAAGTGCTGCTGACCTCCCGTTGGGTTGCACTGAGCCTGTTCCAGAATGACGTACAGGAGCTGGTCTCCGAGCTGTCGATGATGGATGCCAGCCCGGAATTGCGCGCCATTGCCGGTGACAACACAGAACCGTACCGCTTCTTGCTGCGCACTCTGCGGGATGACATCAAAGAGACCCTGCAGAACCTGACCGCGCGTCTGCAAGGTCAGTACACCGAGAGCCGCGATCTCATCTGCCGCACCGAGCAGCTGCGTGAACCGCTGGAATTGTGTTATCACTCCCTGCATGCCTGTGGCATGAGCATCATTGCCGATGGTCTGTTGCTGGATGTGCTGCGCAAGCTGGCTTGTTTCGGCATCACCCTGCTGAAGCTGGATATCCGTCAGGATGGCGAGCGTCACGGCGACGTCCTCTCCGAACTGACTCGCTATCTGGGACTGGGAGATTACGCGCAATGGAGTGAGGAAGATAAACAAGCCTTCTTGCTGACCGAACTCAACTCCCGCCGTCCGCTGTTGCCGCCCGACTGGAAACCGAACGCAGAAAATCAGGAAGTTCTGGATACCTGCCGCGTCATCGCCGAAACCGATCCGGGTGCCTTTGGCATCTACATCATCTCCATGGCCCGTCAGCCTTCCGACGTCCTGGCCGTGCAACTGCTGCTCAAGGAAGTAGGTTGCCCATTCCGCATGCCAGTGGCGCCGCTGTTCGAAACCCAGAATGACCTGCAAAATGCCGCTCTGGTGATGAACCGTCTGCTCTCCGTCGACTGGTACCGTGGCTACATCCAGGGCCAGCAGTATGTGATGATCGGCTACTCCGACTCCGCCAAGGATGCCGGCATGATCTCCGCCAACTGGGCCCAATACCGGGCGATGGAAGAGCTGGTGGCGATCGCTGAACGCGAAAACCTCAAGCTCAACCTGTTCCATGGCCGCGGTGGTACTGTGGGTCGTGGCGGTGGCCCGGCTCATCAGGCGATCCTCTCTCAACCGCCAGGATCCCTGAAGGGTGGCTTCCGCGTGACCGAGCAGGGCGAAATGATCCGCTTCAAGTTTGGTCTGCCGGCCGTTGCCATCACCAGCCTCAAGCTCTACACCAGTGCGGTGCTGGAAGCCAACCTGTTGCCACCGCCGAAGCCGAAGCGCGAATGGTGTGAAGTGATGGAGCAGCTGGCGCAAGTCTCCTGCGACCACTACCGCAGCATCATTCGGGATGAGCCGGACTTTGTTCCCTACTTCCGTGCGGCTACGCCGGAAATGGAGCTGGGTAAATTGCCGCTGGGCTCCCGTCCCTCCAAGCGCAAGCCGAATGGCGGTGTGGAGTCCCTACGGGCCATTCCGTGGATCTTTGCCTGGACCCAGAATCGTCTGATGCTGCCCTCCTGGCTGGGAACCCACATTGCGCTTAATACCGTGGTGGCCGAAGGCAAGGAAGAGCTGCTGATCGAGATGAGCAAGGAGTGGCCATTCTTCCGCACCCGTCTAGAAATGCTGGAGATGGTATTCCTCAAGGCTGACATGTGGCTCTCCGAGTACTATGACCAACGTCTGGCACCGGAAAACCTCTGGCCGCTGGGGCAACGCCTGCGCGCCGAGCTCAAGGCCTCCACCGAGGTGGTGCTGCGCTTGCGGCCGCAAGGTGGTCTGCTGGATGACCAGCCATGGATCAAGGAATCCATCAAGCTGCGCAACCCCTACACAGATCCGTTGAACGTGCTGCAGGTGGAGCTGCTGAATCGCTCCCGGAGTACACCGGACGAGCTGCATCCGCAAGTTGACCAGGCGCTGATGGTGACCATTGCCGGGATCGCTGCCGGGATGCGCAATACGGGCTAGTCCGCAGGTAAAAGAGGGCCGGGAGCAATCCCGGCCTTTTCGTTTCTGCTGCCGAGCAGTACCCTAGCTCACATTCCGCTCGACCATAACCAGCACATCACAAGGCTCCGCTGATCCTGAGCCATCTTACCAAGGAGAATAGGTGTATGACCCCTGCTATCCGCTTTCTGAAAATCGCCGGTATCGACTTCAACACCCACAGCTACGAGTGCGAAGTGCTCGAGGATTTTGGCCTTCATGCTGCCGCCCAGTTGGGGCTACCCGCGGAACAGGTCTACAAGACCCTGCTGGTACACCAGGATAAGCAGGTGGTGACTGCGGTGATCCCGGTCTCCTGCATGCTGAGTCTCAAGGAAGTCGCCAAAGCGACCAAGCTGAAGAAGGTGGAGATGATGAAGCCGGCGGATGCCGAACGCCTCACGGGTTACAAAGTCGGCGGCATCAGCCCCTTTGCCCAGAAAAAACAGCTACCTACCCTGCTGGATGCCCGAGCGCTAACCCAGGACACCATACTAGTCAGTGGCGGTCGGCGCGGTCTGTCGGTCGAGATCAATCCCCAGGACTTCATCCAATTGCTGGGGGCGACAGTGGCCCCGATCGGCGAGGAGTAGCTCGTCGAGGCTATCGAATCAATCCAGAGGTAGCAGGGGACCATACGACAGCCTCCCGTTCGGGTTACATCGGCTCGACGAAGGGTCAGTTACATGGACTATTAAGTTTTATTTAAGCGCCAGCTAACCCAAGCGAGCGGGTTTTTGTTGATACATGGCGCTGTCTGCCCGACGCAGCAGAGCCTCCAGGTTCTCTTCGCCAGGCTGCCATTCACTGAGGCCGATACTGACCGAGATCGGCAACTCGTTCCCCTCCCAGCGTAACGGAGTACACTCCATCGCCTTTCGCAGGCGCTCGGCGAGATGGCTGGCTTGTCCGCAGTCGATCCCCGGCAACAGCAGCAGGAACTCATCGCCCCCCATGCGGAAGGCATAGTCGAGCTTGCGCAATTGATGGCGCAGCAGCAGGGCAACATGCTGCAGCAACGCATCTCCTGCCGCGTGGCCATACGCATCATTGACCTGCTTGAAGTAGTTGATGTCGATCAGCATTGCGGAGAGTGGCAGTTGTCGCTGCGTTAGCCTTGACCAACCAAGCTGACTGATCTCCTGATAGCCGCGCCGATTGTAGAGCCCCGTCAAGCTGTCGGTGCGCGAATCAAGTTCAGCACGCAGTCGCTGTTCGCGAACCTGTTTGATGCGGTCCGTCAATGCCAGCGACATCAGGATACCGTCAACGACGAGACCAAAGTCGAGCGCCTTGTAGGTAATGTAGTGAAAAGGAATGAATGCCATAACAGTGCAAGCCGTCACCATAGTGCCGACCAAACCACTCATAGTCCCCAGCAGGAAGAAACGCGCCGAGCGGTTGCCTTGCAACCACGAATAGAGACCCATCACAAACGAGTAGCAGCTGACCAGTGATGAGAGGATGATCGACAACTCGACATGCACTGGATAACCGATCAACGGCCCGATCAGCCCTAACCCAACCAGCAGGTAGAGAGCGACCGTCGTCACCCGGTAGAGCCGTTGGTGGCCATGTTGCAGATCGAGAAAAGAGCGGGTAAAGGCCAGACCGGCACAAAGGAACAGGAAGATAGCACCGGACTGCATCCAATCCTGCCCGGCTGGCCAGTCGGCAAACCAGAGCGGGAATGTGTAGTTGTTATAAGCCGCATTCATCAGTAGGAACGTCGCCAGATAGCCGACATAGGCCAGCTGGTATGTCTCGCGGGTACCCATATACAACAGCAGGTTGTAGAGCAGCATCGCGAGAATCGCGCCGTAGACCAGACCACCGAGAATGCCATCAATCATCTGCGCATAGAGGAACTCTCCTTCGGTCATCAGATTGATAGAGACAATAAACGGATCCGGTGTCTGCACGCGCAGATAGACTGTCGAACGCCCCGGTTCAAAGTTGTGGCGCACATTCGGTAACGGCAGCGCAATCGCCCGTTGCGCAAACGGCAGCCCATTGCCTCCCGGTAACAGCGTGATCTGCTGCTGCGGCGACACCACGGCAAAATCGGCCCGATCCAGCCACGCCTGTGACAACCACAGGATCCGAGTCAACGGCTGCAAAGAGTGATTTTCAACGTTGAAGCGGTACCAGTAGGCGGCACGAGTGAAAGTATGACTGGCCACGGGTTGCCCGAGCGGGGCAAAACGGTCCGAAGGCAGAGCCATCACCTGACGCAACGACAGCTGTCCCTCATCATCACGAAGTACTGAGACGGCCTCGCCAATCGCCATGTGCGGTGACGCCAGGTCAAGCACCGGCAGGGCTTGCCCCCCCGGACTCAGAAGAACCAAAAACAGCAATGAAAACCAAAAACGCATCATCTGAGAATCCGACAACCCGACAACCCGACAACCCGACAACCCGAGTTTATCTTGTATCAAGAATAGTTGTCTTGCTGGCAGAGAGGAAATGCCGGATAGCTCGCGGATATGCCGTCAATCGCGGGCAAATGATTCCGCTTGAAGCGCCGCCTCCCCCAACGGAGGGAGGCCGGCAGATAGTTAAAGTGCCGCGCAGATGGTCCAGAGATCCGCTTGTACCGCTGCCGCCGTCACCTCGCGCCCGGCCCCTGGGCCTTGCAGGATCAAGGGGTTGCTACGGTACCAGTCAGTCTCGATGGCGAAGATGTTGTCACAGGGGCGCAAGTTGACAAATGGATGATGAGGCTCCAGCGCCTCCAGGCCAACACTCGCCCGGCCATCCCGCTCCAGTCGCGCCACATACCGCAGCAATTTGCCATGATGTTGCGCCTCTTCGATGGCATCCAGCAGGCTGTCATCCATCTCGCTCAACCGCTCCATAAACACTTCCCGACTGACGCGGCGCAAGGCATTGGGTACCAGATTCTGCAACGTAATTTGCTCTGGCTCCAGGGCAAAGCCAGCCTCACGGGCCAGGATCAGCAATTTGCGCCGCACATCCTGCCCCGAAAGATCCTCGCGGGGATCCGGCTCGGTCAAGCCGTGCTGCCAAGCCTCCTCGACCAGCTCGGAAAAGGGACGCGAGCCATCATACTGCTGAAATAGCCAGCTCAAGGTGCCGGAGAAGATCCCGCTGACGCCATGGATGCGGTCGCCTGAGTGGGAGAGCATCTGCAAGGTACTCTGGATCGGCAAGCCGGCGCCCACAGTCGCGTTGTAACGCCATTGCCGCTGATGGTCGGCAAAGCTCTGCTTGACCCGATTATAAAAATCGACCGGCGCCGAACCGGCAAATTTATTGGCTGTGATCAGGTGAGCCCCAATCTGGCCAAAATCCGGATAGTAAGCACTGAGCTCCTCACTGGCGGTCAAATCAATGAGGATCAAACCATCAAAGCTATGCTGTTCGAGCAGAGCCAACAGCTCAGGCATGGTGAAAGATTCGGGATGAAAGTGATCCACCATCACCAGAGGATCCAGGCCGTGATCCGACAACATACCGCCGCGCGAATCAAACACGCCGTATAGCGTCAACTCCAGATGGTGTTCAGCCTCCAAGCGCGCCTTTTCGCGGGCGTAGAGGTTTAACCACTGACTGCCGATGTTGCCGCGTCCAAACAGCACTATCCCGGCACGACGAGTCTGATGAAACAAAGTGGCATGCAGCGCCAGCAACAGCGGCTCCAATGTGACTTCCCGCACGATGGCAATCAGGCTCAAGCCCTCTTTGCTGGTCTGGATAAATTCCAGCGGCTGATCCGCCAATAGACGGTAGAAACGATGACACTGCTCGGCATGATCACAGACACCAGCCCCTACCAGCGCCAACAGGCTATAGCCTTCCCGTTGAACCAGTCCGGTAAACAACCCCTGCTGCTGCAACTCCAGTAACAGAGCCATGGCATTGGGGGCCGTCTCCGGGGTATAGGCCAACCGCAGCAGTTTACGGTCCGGTTGATGATGAATGGCCAGAGCGGCTAGTTGTTGCTGGGCCAACGCCCCTTCGATGGTCGCGATGGCTTCGGCATAGCCTTGCTGGGGCAACACTTTCAACTCCAGCAATACGACCTGATCCAGAGAGGTTACTATCCGGGCCCCTTTGACCAGCGATTTACGACGCAGGATCTGGGTCGAGCCGGAGTCGGCATCATAGCTGCAGCGCAACGCCAGTCGTTGCTGGCTATCCAGCACCGGCTGCAAGGTACGGCTATGCAGTACAGGCGAACCCAGGCGTGCCAGTTCGTTAGCTTCGGCCAGGGAAAGACGCTCCAGCAGATGGGCCGATTTAACCCGCCGCGGATCGGCGCTATAAACCCCGGCCACATCACTCCAGATGGTGGTGGCTTCGGCTCCCGCCAACGCACCGAGCAGGGTTGCCGAATAGTCGGAGCCATTACGCCCGAGCAACAAGGTCCGCCCTTCGGCATCGGCGGCGATAAAGCCGGTGACCACCACGCGCTGCTCGCCCAACTCATGGAGGATCGCCTGCAAACGCTCACGAGATGCGGCAACCGCGACCCGGGCTAATGCGGCCTCTTCGGCCAGTAAAAAGCGCCGAGCATCCAGCCAGGTGGCCGCATTCCCGCGCTCCACCAGCAAGGCGGCCAGCAAACGCGCCGACCACACCTCGCCAAAGGAGAGCAGACGGTTTCGTTCCAGGTGGTCAGGGGACTGACTCAATGACAGTGAAATATTCTGCAAATCCGCCTGTAATGCAGCGGATAACTGCTGGTGGGATTCGCCCTCCAGCAAGCCATCGATCAACCCTTGCTGATAGGTTTGCAGCGCAGTCAACACAGCGGCCAGTGCATGTTCACCCGCCTCGGTAGCATCCAGCAGCTGGATCAGACGATTGGTGGTTTTGCCCGCCGCCGAGACGACGATCAGCTCGTCTCCACGCCCCTGCTGTTCAATCAGCCCGGCGACCCGGCGGTAACAGCTGGGATCGGCCAGACTGCTGCCTCCAAACTTGTGAACCTGACGACCTGCCGATACCGCTGCAGCTTGTGACATGATGCTCCCCGACAACAAAGAAAAATTAGGCGCAGGCCTTGGCCCGCTCGAAGGCTTGGTCCAGATCGGCAATCAGGTCATCCGCATGTTCGATACCCACTGACAGCCGCAGCAGCTGATCAGTAATACCGGCAACCAGACGTGCCGCAGGATCCATACCGGCGTGGGTCATGCTGGCCGGGTGGGCCACCAGACTCTCGACACCGCCCAGAGATTCTGCCAGACAGAACAGCTCCAGTGCCATCAGGAAACACTGCATTTGTTCGAGAGTGAAATCGACTTCAAAACTGAGCATGGCGCCGAAGCCCTGTTGCTGGCGTTTGGCAATCTCATGCCCCGGGTGAGTCGGCAGGCTGGGGTGGTAAATTTTGCGTACCAACGGTTGTTGCTGCAGGTAGCTGATGATGGCGGCCGCATTTTCCTGATGAGTGCGCAGGCGAGGCGCCAGAGTACGCAACCCCCGTAGCGTCAGATAGGAGTCAAAAGCACCACCTGTATGGCCCAGACAATTGCCCCACCAGGCCAGCTGTTCGACCAGTTGCGGATCCTTGGCAATCACGGCCCCACCCACCACATCGGAGTGGCCGTTGATGTATTTGGTGGTGGAGTGCACCACCACATCGGCCCCCAACTGCAGCGGTTGCTGTAACAAGGGGGACAAGAAGGTGTTATCCACCGCCACCAGAGCCCCAATCTGATGCGCGGCTGCACAGATGGCCGTGACATCGACCACCCGCAGCAGCGGATTGGAGGGGGTTTCGATCCATACCAGCTTGGGCTTCTGTGCCAGGGCCTCCGCTAGCGCAACCGGATCTCCCTGATCGACAAACAGCACCCGGTAATTGCCACGCGCCGCAACATGCTGAAACAGTCGATAGCTGCCGCCATAACAGTCGTGCGGGGCCACCAGCAAATCGCCACAACGCAGCAGGGCCTCTGCCACCAGGTTAACAGCCCCCATTCCAGTACCGGTGATCACGGCACCACTACCGCCTTCCAGCGCCGCCAAGGCTTGGCCCAGAGTCTCCCGGGTCGGGTTTCCAGAGCGGCTATAGTCGAACTGGCGCTTTTCGCCGTAGCCGGCAAAGGTGTAGTTGGTGGAGAGATAGATAGGTGGCACGACGGCGCCATACTGACTATCCACGCCGATCCCGGATTTGACTGCGTGCGTCTGTTGTTTGTACTCCGCCATGATGCCCCCTGGCCTGCTGGAAAATAGAAGTAGAATGCAGCCTACACCTTACTGGTCCGCACAAAAGCCGTCAACACTTCCAGACGTCTAAATGGCTTTGCTGTTGGATTGCCATTACTGGCTATACGGGTTAAAATCGCGCCGGAACAACCAGATAACGGGTGCATGATGAAGACAGAGTGGAACGGCGATTATGTCAGTCCCTATGCCGAACACGGCAAAAAGAGCGAACAGGTCAAGAAAATAACTGTCTCGATCCCGCTCAAGGTGCTCAAGATCCTTACCGATGAGCGGACACGCCGTCAGGTCAACAATCTCCGTCACGCCACCAACAGTGAGCTGTTGTGCGAAGCCTTCCTGCACGCCTTCACCGGCCAGCCTCTGCCCGGCGATGATGATCTGCGCAAAGACCAACCCGATGATATTCCAGATACGGCCCAGCGCATCATGATCCAGTTGGGCAAGGCCATCGAAAAGTTCGACGAGTAATCTCGCGTCTGTTCGCGAGTCACTCGATGAGAAGCGACCCTTGGCGGTCGCTTTTTTATGGCCGCAATCCTGCGGCAAAAAAAACGCGACCCATGGGTCGCGATATCAAACAAAGAGACAGATTTTTGCAGTGGATTTTTCCTGATCCGCATGGGCAATGCCTCGGATCCATGCCGCTAGTTTATGTCAGCCACCGGCCCTGGACCGTGACAGAAAACGATTTCATCGCGATATGAATAATAGTGCGCCGACCCGAAATCAAGGCAGATCCTGCTGACGCAGCCAGCGCAGAGCCAACATCAGCGCCGCCACACTACGCGACTCGTTGAATTCGGGATCGTCCAGTAACACTTCGGCGTCGGCCAATGGCCAGCGAACCAGCTCCAACGGCTCCGGTTCATCCCCTTCCCGCCACTCTGGATAGAGATCTCGCGCCAGCAACAGGTCCATGCGGCTGGCAAAGAAACCCGGTGCCAGTGAGACCTGCTTGAGCGGGATCAGCTCGCGAGCGCCATAGCCGGTTTCTTCCATCAACTCCCGATTCCCCGCCTGCGCCGGATTTTCACCGGCATCGATCACGCCTTTGGGAAAACCCAACTCATAACTATGGGTACCGGCCGCATATTCGCGCACCAGAAGCAGGGTGTCATCATCCAATAGCGGCACCAGCATGACGGCGCCGCGGTGACCGCCCTGCATCCGTTCATAAATGCGCTCGGTGCCATTGGTAAAACGCAGGTGCAGTGCTTCCACCTTGAACAGCCGGCTCTGGGCCACCAGCTCCTGCTTGAGTATCTGGGGTTTGCTCTTGTCCCGCGTCATCATTGTTCGGCTATAATCGCCGCCTCCGCCACCGCGGGCATCCGTTGTGGATGAACCCGTCTTCAGGTGGCCATTGTAAGCAAAGTCGGACAAGGAACACCATGCTCGCTTGGCAAGAGATCGATACCGTGCTGCTGGATATGGATGGCACCCTGATTGACCTACATTTTGACAACTACTTCTGGCAGCGTCTGGTACCCGAACGTTGGGGCCAGGAGCGCGGCATGCCACTGGATGATGCCCGGCGCGAACTGGAGCCGATATTTGCCGCAGTGGCAGGTACCCTCAATTGGTACTGCACCGATTACTGGAGTGAGCAGTTAGGGCTCGATATCCTGGCATTGAAGCGGGAGATTGCCGACAAGGTCCGTTGGCGCGCCGACTCGCGACCCTTTCTCGAGGCCTTGCGCCACTCTGGCCGGCAGTTATTTTTATTCACCAATGCTCATCCGGATAGTCTGGCCTTGAAGATCCAGCGTACCGCGCTCGATCAGTATCTGGATGGCCTCTACTCCACCCATGAATTCGGAACGTCCAAGGAACATCAGTCCTGTTGGCAAGCCCTGCATGAGCGCCTAGCCTTTGAGCCGGCCCGAACCCTGTTCATCGATGACTCCCGGCGCATTCTGCTCGCCGCGCGCCAGTTCGGTATTGCCCATCTGCTGGGTATTCTCAATCCCGACAGCCAGCAACCTCATCAGCAATTTGCCGATATTCCCGCGATCAGCGACTACGGTGTATTAATCCCGGATCTTCTCGCTCATTCCCGGCACTCAGACGGTCAGATTCCAGCACGCAAGCGCCATAGTTCCCTAGCCGAGGACCACGCCCCGCAGCTCTAGACGCTGCAACCTGGGTTCAGCGAACGCACAGAAAACAAAAAGGCGCCGGAAGCGCCTTTTTATCAGGGAGTTCAGACCCCCCTGCTGATGATTCCCAGAACCGGCGACCAGAGGCACCTCACCTAAATGCGCCCCACATAGTTCAGACGAATCGCACCCTGGCTATCCCGCTGACCAAGAAAATTCATCCCCTGGGCAAACGAGGGCGGCAATTCGACACCCGGTGTCAAGGTACCCTGAAAACTGTAGTTCCCCTTGAAATCCAGCTCGGCACGGCCATTCAGCTTCAGCTGTGGCGAGTCTTGCTGCACCTTGGCTACCCATTTACCCTGTTCACAGCTCAACTGCGCCCTGGCATCGTCCAGGCGCAGAGCGCCCATCGGGCTCTGCACCTCGGCACCACGCCAGAGCAACTTGCCGGTCAGGGTGACGCACTGCTGCGGCGTCACAATCAGCTCAGCCAGCTGCAATCGCACATCGCCCGTGGCGGTCACCGGAACCGGTAAGGGCATTGGCGCCTGGCTCAATAACCAGGCCGCATCTGCACGCAAATCGACATCTCGCCAGCGGATGCCCGAGGCCCAACCTAGCTCAGCTTGCCCCTGCAGCGTATTGCGATCCTTGAATTCCAACTCAATCACAGGGTCAAACAGCAGCACGCGGCTCAGCGGCAGACGCCAGCCCACTTTCTGCAACAATTTGCCCCGCCACATCACCTGTTCGAAATCACCCTGCCAAAGGGTACCACTCGGCCCGCTCAACACCAGGCCTGGTGGTAGCGGAAACCAGGGCAGGACCCGGGCCACCGGGCATTGGCTGAGCAAAAAGAATAGATAACAGGCAACCGCGAATACACCGGTCAACAGGATACGCTTCATTCATTACGCCCCACTTGCAAACGGCGAACCTTCACCATCCCTTTCCCTCCTTCGGCCGCCAACTCAATCATCTGCACCGAGACGGCATAATCCCGCTCCATGATCACCAGCCAGTTCATCAAGCGTTCAAATTCCACCGGATTCAACTCAAGCTGCAGCTGTTTATCCAGCGGCTGGAGTCGGGTCAGGGAGAGCCCCAACTGTTTGGAGGTGGTGGTTGCAACCGCCTCCAACGTGGCCCCCAGATCCGGCTGGCGACCCGTGCGTCCCTGCCCCTGGGGCAGATCGGCTGCCCGGAGCTGCATCCAGGCCAGGGTTCCGCGCTGCACATCCCGCTGCTGCTCCGCTGTCTCGATCCCCTGGATCAGCGGCCGCCACGCTCCCCAATACAGCAGGGCAATCAGCAGCAAAATGCCGCCAACACCCACCAATTGTCGCTCCCGTCCACTGAGGCTGTTCCACCAACTGCTCATGATTTACTCCTCAGGATCAGGGTGCCCTGTACCTTACCGTTGTTACTCTTCATATCCCCCGGCTTGACCGTGAAATCATTGGCCGTCAGCTGGCGAAAGCGATCAAAGTCCTGATAACCATTGCCAGTCGCCTGCAGTCGGAACTCACCTTGTTTCTGATCGAAGCGCAGCTGCTCCAGCGTCAAACCACTGGACTGGGTAAACACCGGCACCAGCTTCATCAACTGACGGATAAAACCCGCTTGCTGGCCCGACGACCCAAGAGCCTGCAGATGTTGCTTCATCTGGGTTTTCGGATTGATCACCCGGGTTTCACCGGGAAACAGCTGTTTGTAAAGCTGGACACTCTGGGCCCGCAGGCTGGCGGCCTCGGCACGAACCTCTTGCCAATAGAGCACCCGATTGCTCACCAGCAGCACCAGCAGAGTCGCTGCCAGCAGTGCCACTTTGCGCCAGGGGCGCCACAGACGTTGCCATTCCGGCTGGATACGATACTCACCACTGAGCAAATTGCCCCGAGCCAGCGGCGCGCCCAACGCCAGCAAACGCATCGGTAGCTCGGCGGGCTCGACCAGCCACTCACCTGGGGCGTCCTGTGGCGGTGCACTGTAGCTGCTGATGGTCGGCAACGGCTCAAAACCGGCCAGTAACACATTCAGCCAAGCCTCTTCGACTTGCATGCCAGCATATTCACTCTGCCGGAATAGCCACTGGTCGCCGAGTTTGACGGCGCTCCAACCCTCATCGGCACGCGGCAACGCCAGCACATCCGGCAGTAACTGCTTGAGGCTCAAGCCTGCAGTCTCGATCCAGCCGAGCCACTGGCTCATGCGCTTATGATCCACCGCCAATAGCGACACCTGCTTGCCCTGGCTGCCTAACACCACCAGATGCAGGGACTCCACATCGCTGGCCACCTCTTCTTCCAGCAGGAACGGCAATGCCTTGAGGCTCTGCCGGGTCAGCTTGCCCGGCAGCGTCACCTCACGGAACAGCACTTCGGAAGAGGGCACCAGACCAATCACAGGTCGGCCACCAGCCCGCTCCTTGAGTAACGCCAGTTCGGCAGCATCAACCAGAGTTCCGCTGGCAATAATTTCCCGTTCACTCTGGGACCACACCAGCCAATGCACTGGATCCGTGGCGCGCACGCCAAGACGGATCACCAAATATTCGTTCACTCCGAGCCTCCGTACTGTCGGCGGATCACGACGACCTTATTGTTACTCTGTCGCTTGAATAGTGTGATGAAGCGCACCTGCACCTCATCCATCTCAATCTGCAAGCGAGCCTCAAAAAAGTAACTCTTCACATCGATGCTTTTTTGCACCTTGTCACCCAGCCCGCTATTGGCATTCATGACCTCGGCAATCGTCATGAAGGTTGTTACTGATTGCCAACCATCCTTGGGACGCGCCTGCAAGACACTCAACGCCTCATCATTGCTCATTTGCCCGAGAAACAGCGCAGACAACAAAGGCGCCTGGGCTTCACGCAAGGTATTGACGTTGACTTTCAACTCGACGGCTGCACCTTGCGCCGTCGGGGGCAGAGCGCAGACAAGAGGCTGCAACCGTCGATAAATGCTGGCACTGATACCACGAACCAGACGTAACTCACTGACATCGACCAACGGCCCATTGGCCGCCAGATAGGGGACCCTCAACGATTGATACCAGGAATCCTCCGCCCCCAGACTGGAAACCAGTTCATCGTCGGTATCCACCCAGTCGCGCAGGGCATCGGTGATCTGGCTGGCATCAAACTCATCGACATTAACAGCCATCAATAAGTGTTTAAAAACATTAGCGTTATATGGCAGATTGCTCTCTGCGGTGGCACTGCCGCCATTGATGGCGTTGAGATCAAAACAAGCTTGTCCGTCTCTCACATCCCCCATGATCACGCCTTCATCCACCGGAAACACCTGGTTGGGGGTAGCCCAGTACTGGCCCAGATGGGTGCGATCTTGACTGTCCTTGATATCCTGATTCAGCGTCTTGATCACCAGGGTTTCCGCGCCCAAGGCGTACCATTTGGCTTGGCTTTGTCGCACCAGATTCGAGGTGCGGAACAGTTCGGTCTGGAAGCGATTGCTGATATTGGCAGCCAGGACCACCATAACCACCAGGATCAGCAGAACCACCAATAACGCGACGCCTCGTTGCTGCTTCATTGGCTTCCCGCCTGCGTCAATAAAAACAACCGCCGCAGCACGCCATAATCAGTGAGCTCCAACTCGAGCTCTATGGCTCTGGGAAGTTGAGCCGTGTTACTCCACTCGGTAGCCCAGAGCCCATTGGCATAGAAACGTAGTTTGAAACCTTTCACGCCATCCAGCAGAGGGGTCACCACAGGTTCGGTGCCGACCGCGGGATCCACATACAGATAGCTCAGCCGCTCCAGCTTATTCTCACGCAATCGATAACCGACCTTCTGCAAGTTGGAGCGTGGTAGTTGAGCACCTGGATTAAACCAGCCATTGCGGACAAAGGAGACCGACCAGTCATCACTCTCCATCTGGAAACGGGCTGCCTGAAACACCACCTTGCTCATCTCGCCATTGGTGCGTGAGCCTCTTGGGACTGCCTGGCTAAAATCCCGCTCCAGCATGGTGAATACCCGCTGCAGCGTTGCCAGGCGCTCGACCTTGATCCTGGTCTGAGCGTCATTTTGCATCACGCCCTGGAGCACCTGATAAGCACTCAGACTCAGTCCTGCCAGGATCACCAACGCCAGCAGCACCTCCAGCAGGGTAAAACCCGCCGAACGGTAACGATCCGCACGAAACCGTTTAGCGGGAGACATAAGTACGCAGTGACATGCGAGGATTTTTGGCCTTTTCTTCACTGCGAACCTCAACATCTAGTGCCCGAAAATTCGAATCCTGGGTTTCCACGCCGCGCCAGCGCCAGTACCAGGTCTGCCCAGCCATCTCTTCCTTGCCTTCGGTCCATGATAAACCCGGCCAGTTCTTACGCAGTGCAACCTCGACCTGGCGGTTATCCGCCACCCAGGTGGCAATGGTCTTTTCTTCCAGCAGAGTCAGACCGACCAGCTGTTGCGACACGGTACGCACCACGGTCAACCCGGCAACGGCAAAAATGGCCAGAGCCACCATCACCTCGAGCAGGGTCATACCGCGGACTCTCATTCCTTCTCCTCGGCTTCCACTTCGGCCCGGGTCAGTACCCGGACTTGGCCGGTTTCATCGCCCCGCAGCTGGATATAGTTTTTATCCAGCTCGTTGGCTTCCTCATCCACGGGTGGCGTCAGCGTCAGCTGGAATGGGGTGATCTCTCCACCGGGCAGCAGCAGGATTTGAGGTTCAGGATTGGTTTCATCGCGTTGGCTAAACCAGTCGACCTTCTCCAGACCAACCCGATTCTCCTCGTTGTCCAGAGCCAGCCCCCCGAGCTCGAGTTCGACTTCGGTGCCCTCCGGGAAGGTGGCTTTGGTCAGCAACTTCTCTTTTTCGTAGTTCACCCAGACTTGATCGTCCCAAGCCGTCGCGACCTGGTTCGGCTCGGTCGTCACGGTCTGATCCGTACTTTTTTGCTGGCGCACCATAAACTGATAGCCGCTCTTGTCGACCCGCAGACCTATGGTGCGCCCCTCCAGCATCGCCTGTTCGGCAATCTGGCTGACCAGAGCCTGCAGGCGCTCGCTCTGGGTCTTGATATCGCCGTCACCCCGGGAACCTACGCCGGGTATGGAGAGTACGACTATGCCGACCGCACAGCCGATAATCACCATCACCAGCATGATCTCAATCAGGGTAAAGCCACGGCTCTTGCTGGGCATTTATTCGTTGCCCTTCTTCTGGTCCATATTCCAGTTACCGATGTCATCATCGCTACCGGCTTCGCCATCCAGCCCCATGGAGAAGACATCGATCTTGCCGTGCTCACCCGGGCTCATCAGTTGGTAGGCATTGCCCCACGGGTCTTGCGGCAGACGACGGATATAGCCGTCCTCCTTGTAATTACGAGGCTCCGGCTCGCTTTGCGGCTTGGTCACCAGGGCTTCGAGCCCCTGCTCCGTGGTCGGGAAGCGGCTGTTGTCCAGCTTGTACATGTCGAGGGCATTTTCCAGCGCCACTATATCGCTGACCGCCTTCTGCCGATCGGCCTGCTCCTTGTTCCCCATCAGGTTCGGCACCACCAGACTGGCCAGAATGCCGAGGATAACGATGACCACCATGATTTCGAGCAGGGTAAAACCACCTTGACGCTGTGTAGACATGAAAAACTCCCGTTATAACGTCGCTAACTTAAAGGCCAGGCGAGCCGGAACGACCCAGGGCCGTTACATGCTCACCATGTTATTCAACTCCAGGATCGGCTGCAGGATCGACATGACGATAAACAGCACGATCGCTGCCATCGACACCACCAGCGCCGGTTCAAACACCCCGAGTGCCAGATTGACCTGACTTTCAAACTCCCGATCCTGGTTATCCGCCGCCCGCTCCAGCATGCTGTCCAACTCGCCGCTGCGTTCACCCGAGGCGATCATGTGCAGCATCATGGGTGGAAACAGCTTGGTCTGCTCTAAGGCCGTGCGCAGGCTACTACCTTCCCGCACCCGCTCCGAGGCGGCCACCAGCCGGGCGCGGGCATAATCGTTGGTCAACACCTCACCACTGATGCGCATCCCTTCCAGCAAGGGTACGGCGCTGGAGTTGAGAATGCTTAAGGTGCGGGCATAGCGGGCAGTATTGATGCCGCGCGCGACCCGACCGATGACCGGTAAACGCAACAGCAAGGCATGATAGCGGATCCGCCGCTCCGGCTTGCGGTTCCACCAGCGGAAAAACAGCAAGGCACACCCCATCAACAGCACCATGCCAAGACCATAGTCACGAACAAAATCACTGGCCCCCATCAGGATGCGGGTCGAGAGCGGCAATTCCTGCTTCATGTGCACGAACTGTTCGACCACCTTGGGTACCACAGAGGAGAGCAGGATCGCGATCACGCCGACTGCGACCAGCGTCAACACAATCGGATAGATCATCGCCTGCATCAGCTTGTTCTTCATCAGCTGGCGCTGTTCGGTGTAGTCCGCCAACCGGTTGAGTACTTTTTCCAGGTGACCGGATTTCTCCCCAGCCGCCACCATGGCGCGATAGAGTTGGTCAAACACCGATGGAAAGGTTGCCATCGCCTCGGCCATGGCATGGCCTTCCAGCACCTTGCCGCGCACCGCCGAGATCAGGGTACGCTGCTTGGGTTTCTCGCACTGTTCGGCTACCGCCTTGAGCGACTCTTCAATCGGCAGGGCAGCCGCCACCAGGGTGGACAGCTGACGGGTGATCAACGCCAGATCGCCGGTACTCACCGACGGTCGAAACAATGAAAAACCGCTCGCCTCCCGTCGGGCTTTTTCTACCGTCTCCGTGACTTCCAATGGTGTCAGTCCCTGCTCACGCAGTTGCTGACGCACCAGGCGCGCGGAGTCAGCCTCCAGCACGCCCTGCTTGCGGCGGCCTTTGGCATCCAGGGCCTGATACTCGTAAGCAGCCATGGCTAATCCTCCCGGGTGACCCGCAGCACTTCTTCCAGACTGGTGATGCCCTGCATCACCTTATCCAGACCGTCGCTGCGAATGCTCGGGGTATGGGCGCGGATCATGCGCTCGATAGCGAGTTCACCCGCTTCGGCGTGGATCGCCTCCCGAACCGCTTCATCCACCAGCAGTAATTCATGGATACCGGTGCGGCCACGATAACCGGAGTAGTTGCACTCCTCGCACCCCTTAGGTCGGTAGATGGTGGGATTGTCCTGCGCTGGAATACTCAGCAACAGTTTTTCCTGCTCGGTCAGCTGATGAGGCTCACGGCAGTGCGGACACAGGGTTCGCACCAGGCGCTGGGCCAGAACAGCCAATAACGAAGTCGACAGCAAGAAGGGCTCAATGCCCATGTCCCGCAAGCGGGTAACCGCGCCGATGGCGGTGTTGGTGTGCAAGGTCGACATCACCAGGTGCCCCGTCAGCGAGGCTTGCACGGCAATTTGCGCGGTTTCCAGATCACGGATTTCCCCAACCATCACCACATCCGGATCCTGACGCAAAATGGCACGCAAGCCGCGAGCAAAGGTCATGTCGACCTTGGTATTAACCTGGGTCTGGCCGACGCCCTCCAGGTCATATTCGATAGGATCTTCCACCGTCAGGATGTTGCGATCCTTGGAGTTGATTTCCGACAGCGCGGCATACAGGGTGGTACTCTTGCCCGAACCGGTCGGTCCGGTGACCAGAATAATGCCATGAGGCTTGCGGATCAGGGTCGAGATATGTTCCCGATTGCGCGCGGTCATGCCCAGCTGTTTCAGTTCCAGACGGACGTTGTTCTTGTCCAGCAAGCGCAATACCACCCGCTCGCCATGGCTGGAGGGCATGGTCGAAACCCGGACATCGACCGCGCGGCCACCAATACGCAGGGCAATCCGGCCATCCTGGGGCACCCGCTTCTCGGCAATGTCCATTTTGGACATGACCTTGATTCGCGACACCAGCAGTGATGCCAGCTTGCGATGCGGGCGCAGAATTTCACGTAACACACCATCGATGCGGAAACGGATGATCAGGTGCCGTTCGAAGGTCTCGATATGAATATCCGACGCCTCTTCCTTGATGGCTTCACTGAGCATGGCGTTGATCAGCCGAATGATCGGAGCATCATCCTCGGCATCCAGCAAATCTTCGTTATCCGGCAACTCTTCGGCCAGGGTGAAGAAGTCGACCTCGTTGCCGATATCCTCCATCATCTGCCGCGCCTCGGATGAGTCGCGCTGATAGCTCATCATCAGGTGCTCATCGAAGGCTTCCGTTTCCAGAAACTCGACCCGGAACGGTGCTCCGGCTACGCGACGCACCTCGAGCAGGGTCTCCGGTGATACACCTGGCCGACACAGAAGACGCAACTCGCCCTCCTGCCCTTCGAGAATGACGCCGCGATCACGGGCAAACGCAAAGTGTAACCGGACTCCATCACCATATTCCGCCTGTGACTCGGCGCCGAGAACCTCCTGTGACTGCTCCAACACCGGCACCTCCCTCACTGGCCTTGGGTCGTAGCACGACCCGCAGCTGCGGCCTCGGCCTGCTTGGTGCGATACTGCTCGATCTCTTTTTGCAACTCAGGCGAAACAGCGGCACCAGAACCATAGGCCGGCATCACTGGCGTGGTTATCTCATCGGGCATCAGGCGCAAACCCTTACTGGCCCGATCCAGTTGCTCGGCGCGGAACATGCTGTATTTGGCGTTGGAAATCCCGGAGTAAGTCACCGGATCCCGCAGGATCACCGGGCGGATAAACACCATCAGGTTACGCTTGGTTTTATCCGTCTTGGTAGATTTGAACAGTTCGCCCAGTACTGGGATATCCCCCAGCAAAGGCACCTTGGAGACCACCTCATTGGTTTTCTCGTCCAACAGACCACCGAGCACCACAGTCTCGCCACTCTTGACCAGCACGGTATTCTTGATGGTGCGCACATTAAAGGTAGAACCAAGATCGCTATTGGCACTGGCGCTATCCACGCTGGAGACTTCCTGTTCTATCTCCAGCAGTACCGAATCGCCTTCGTTGATCTGCGGCTTAAATTTCAACTTGGTACCGACAGTCTTACGTTCGATGGTGTTGTACACCGTTGATGCATCGGTCGAACTCTGGGAACCGGTCTTAACCGGCACTTCCTGCCCGACATTAAACTCGGCTTCCTGGTTATCCATGGTGGAGAGACTTGGGGTCGCCAAGACATCACTCTTGGAATCGGTCTGCAAGGCTGTCAACAAGGCAAACCAGTCACCATGGTAGAAACCCAGTGCCGCCCCCGACACGCCGGCCAGCGCACTCTTGCTCGCATCGCTGGGATCCGAGCCAATCGCATCGACAAAGGTACTAACTGGAAGTGGGGAGGTGGTGCTGTCGGCAAACTGCACCATACCCGCATTGGTATTACCCCATTGCACGCCCAGTTGTGCGCCCGTGCCATTGGCGACCTCGACGATGATCGCTTCGACCAGGACCTGAGCGCGACGGATATCCAGTCGGGAGATCACTTTCTCCAGCTCCTGCATCTCATCGGGTTGGGCGGTGATAACCAGCGCATTGGTCTGTTCATCCGCTTCGATGCTCATCTTTTTAGCAGTAGCAGCACCCGGCTGGCCACCCCCCTGCTTCTTATCCTGAATACTCTTGCTGACACCGGTCAGCACTTCGACCAGATTCTTGGCCTTGGCATATTTCAGGTAATACACCTTGGTGTTGCCGTCATTTTGCTGATCCTTGTCCAACTGCCGGATCATCTGCATCACCCGCTGCCTGGCCTTGGGATCCCCTGATACCACCACGGAATTGGTTCTGTCATCGGCGACCACTTTCGGTGCCAGCAAGGAGCTCATGCTGGTTTTGCCGTCATCCTTGGTCAAGGCACTGATCAGGCGCACGATCTCGGCGGCAGATGCATATTTCAACCGCACTATATCCACATCCTGGTCACCGGCCTTATCCACGCGGCGGACAATATCCACCAGACGATTGACCACCATGGCACGCCCGGTAATCAGCAGTACGTTCGAGGGCTCGTAATGCACCACGTTGCCACCACCGGCATTGTCATTGAGCTGCCGCAACAGCGGCGCCAACTCACGCACCGAGACATTGCGTACCGGAACCACTCGGGTCACCATTTCGTCACCAGAGCCTGGGGCCGCATCATCCACCACCGGGATCCCGGAGGTTTTCGCGGTATTGGAGCGCAGCACCTTGAGCACGCCGTTATCCATGGTCACCACGGAGAAGCCGTAAACATCCAGCACGCTCAGGAAAAACTGGTAATACTGCTCATCGTTTAGCAGGTCATAGCTGCGGACGTTGATTTTGCCACGCACGGAAGGGTCAACAATGATGGTCTTGTTCAGGTTCTTGCCGACCGTATTGATGAACTCCTGAATATCAGTTCCTTTGAAACTGGCAGAAAACTCGGCCGACCGGGCAACCGGACTGCCCAGCAGGGTCGCGGCCAAGACACAGGCCAGTAGCGTAGAGATTCCCTTGTTACTCATTAACTGCGTGACTCCAGTTTTGGTTATTCCGTCAGCTTGATGTAGATATCCTGCTGCTGGCCATTACGCTCCACCGTCAGGTTCATCTCGGTCATCGAGGACAATTGATTCATGATTTGCATAGCCTGGCCATTATCGCGCAGGTCATAGCCATTGATGCTGACCGCCAGGTCATTGGATTGCAGCCCGATCCGATGAAAGAAGGCCACATCCTTGCCGGGATTGATACGATATCCCTGCATCTTGCCGTCCGTCATGATCGGGGAAATGTTGACATAATCGAGCAACTTTCCAGGATTTTTCACTAGATCGTTGCGTAATTGGCCCAGCTCGGATGCGCTGCCGCTCGCCACCGGGGCCGTCGATTGCTGTTGCCCCAGCGCCTTGAACTCTTCACCATCCAGCATCAGGGTCTCATCCTGACCCTGGTTATCCAGGATCACTCGATCCGGTAAAATATCCTGTAACCTGGCCTGAGTACCTGCCACCAGATCCCCGATGCCATAACTCGACTCTTGACCACCATTGATGATGATGGCAATCGACCGATCGGCCTGATTACTGGCCAGCACTCCAGTCAGCGTCAAATTCAATCGCGTGCGCGGCATCGTCTGCTGCCGATCCGCACTGCCGACGACTGGGCGTTTGGCTGCGGGCGCCTCCGCTTTACCAAACAACGCCAGTTGCAGCAAAGAGCGCACATCCAGCGGATTGGCGGCCTGAGGTGCTCCGCTACCACCTGCCAGCGTCGGACGCATCAAGGGTTGTGTGGGCCCCTTGGCCGTAGGCAGCAACTGCCAGGTCAGAGTGGCCAACTGCTGACAACAGAGGATTAGCAAAATCCCGAATGCCCCCTGGCTTAATCGGGATATGGGCAAGCCAGCCAGCCATTTAACAAGACGATCCCGTGGTTCCATGCCTGTTCCCTGATGTCGCAATACCAAAATGACAGAATCCTCGCCCTGCGAACGAGCTCGGTATTCTCACCCGTCAGCTCAGAGCTGACAACCCACCAAGTCCGCGCTAGTTCAAATTCCTGAATCCTGCCAGTCGATATCCTCTGTTATAATCGCTCCGAGTGTCACAAGGTGAGACAATTCGATGACAAAAGCCCAATCCGCCAGCACCGCGGTGCGTCTGGACAAGTGGTTGTGGGCCGCTCGCTTCTACAAGACTCGCGCCATCGCTCGGGCCATGATTGAAGGCGGTAAGGTTCATTACAATGGCCAACGCAGCAAACCCGGGAAAGTGCTTGAAGTCGGAGCCCTGATCACCCTGCGGCAGAGTGACGAAGAAAAAGAAGTCATTGTACTGCAGCTTAGCGAACAGCGGCGCGGCGCTCCGGAGGCTCAACAACTGTATGCCGAAACGGAGTCCAGCCGCATCAAGCGCGAACGTCAAGCCGAGGCCAGACGGCTAAACAACCTGTACGCCCCGCATCCGGATCAGCGACCGGACAAGAAACAACGGCGTCAATTAGTCCGCCTCAAACAGGACAACACTGAGTCATAACCGCAGCCAAGACCATATAGAGAGAGATGATGAAAAAACCGGATCAACTGTATCGTTATCTATTCGAACACTACCAAGTCCGCGGCGAACTGGTGCAACTGGATGAGACCTTTCACCAGATGGCGGCGGCCCAGACATATCCTGAGCCTGTACGCCAGTTGTTGGGCGAATTGCTGGTAGCGACCAGCTTGCTCACTGCGACCCTGAAATTTTCCGGCGCCATCACGGTGCAGTTGCAAGGCAATGGCCCGGTGCGACTGGCGGTCATCAACGGCGACCACCAGCAGCAACTGCGCGGCGTGGCACGCTGGGAAGGCGAGATGCCAGCCGAGCCGACACTCAAAGCCCTGGTCGGCGATGGCCAGTTGATTATCACCATCTCCCCGGAGGAGGGCGAACGCTATCAAGGCATAGTTGCGCTGGAAGCCGACAGTCTGGCTCGCTCGCTGGAAAGCTATTTTGCGCAATCTGAACAGTTGGCCACCCGGATCTGGATCCGTACCGGCGGCACCCAGGATGCACCGCTGGCAGCCGGTATGCTGTTGCAATCCCTCCCGGCCAGTGGCGAGGAGCATGCCAACCAGTTTGACCATCTGAGCAAACTGACGGATACCATCAAGGACGAAGAGCTGTTCACCTTGCCAGCCGAGGAGATCCTGTACCGTCTGTACCACGAAGAAGAAGTCCGCGTGTTCGAGCCTCAGGACATCCGCTTCCTCTGCACCTGCTCCCGCCAGCGTTGCGAACAGGCGCTGTTGCAGCTTGGTCAACGTGAGGTGGCGTCCATGATTGAGGAGCAAGGGCAAGTTGATATGCACTGTGACTACTGTGGCACTCACTATCGGTTTGATGCCATTGATGCTCAGGCATTGTTCAGTGACAACCTGGCCAGCAATGATGGCGCACTACACTGACTCCTAAGCCGCCAACCATTTACCGCAGGAGGCCACTGGCCTCCTTTTTATCGCCGGGCCCGCACAAAATTGGTGCTGCATCGCACATTATCCACATCTTTTATATTGCCATTATTTATCTGTCTATTTTGCCTTGCGCAGTATAAGTCACTGGAATGAAATGATTTCAATGGCGTATCCACAGCGCCTGACAACAGATCCGCCCGATCCGGCTCATAAGCTATCCCGGTTCTTTGACTCGGGTCGCTTTTCTCCCTGTCAGCGCTGTCTAGACTCAGATCCAGATAGACCATACAGCTACGACACCAGGAGAAGACAATGGCAAACCAAGCTACCCTGGCTGATGTATTAAGCCTCGAGCAATACGGCATTCACGATGTAGCCGAGATCGTACGCAACCCCTCCTATGAACAACTGTTTATCGAAGAATTGAATCCCGCACTCACTGGTTTCGAGCGCGGTGTCGTGACTTCGATGGGGGCGGTCAAAGTGGATACCGGAGTCTTCACTGGACGCTCACCCAAGGATAAGTATCTGGTGCTGGACGATACGACCCGAGACACAGTCTGGTGGAGCGATGGCGGCAAGAATGATAACAAACCGATCAGCCCGGAAGTCTGGGCCCATCTCAAGCAGTTGGTCGGCGAAGAACTCTCCGGCAAACGCCTGTTTGTGGTGGATGGCTACTGTGGAGCCAATCCGGATACCCGATTGAAGGTTCGAGTCGTCACCGAAGTGGCCTGGCAGGCGCATTTTGTCAAAAACATGTTTATCCGCCCGACCGAGGCGGAGTTGGTCGACTTTGCACCCGATTTTGTGGTGCTGAATGGTTCCAAATGCATCAATTCGCAATGGAAAGAACAGGGCCTCAATTCCGAAAACTTTGTCGCCTTCAATCTGACGGAAAACTTGCAGGTTATCGGCGGCACCTGGTATGGCGGCGAGATGAAAAAGGGTCTGTTCTCGGTCATGAACTACCTGTTGCCGCTGCGTGGTATTGCCTCCATGCACTGCTCTGCCAACGTGGGAAAAGAGGGCGATGTGGCGGTGTTCTTCGGTCTCTCCGGCACCGGTAAAACCACACTATCGACCGATCCGAAACGGGCATTGATCGGTGATGATGAACATGGCTGGGACGACAGCGGTGTCTTCAACTTTGAAGGCGGCTGCTATGCCAAAACCATCAAGCTGTGTAAGGAGGCCGAGCCGGATATTTACAATGCCATCCGCCGGGATGCCTTGCTGGAAAACGTCACCGTCGATGAGCAGGGCGTTGTCGATTTCAATGATGGCAGCAAGACTGAAAATACCCGGGTCTCTTACCCGCTGTACCATATCGACAATATCGTCAAACCGGTATCCGCTGCCGGGCATGCCACCAAGGTCATCTTCCTGACCGCCGATGCCTTCGGGGTGTTACCTCCAGTATCCAAACTGACCAAGGAGCAAACCAAGTACCATTTCCTGTCCGGCTTCACTGCCAAGCTGGCCGGCACCGAACGCGGCATCACCGAACCCCAACCAACCTTCTCGGCCTGTTTCGGCAAAGCCTTCCTGACGCTGCATCCAACCAAATACGGCGAGGAGCTCGTCAAGCGCATGGAGGCCGCAGGCGCTCAAGCTTATCTGGTCAATACCGGCTGGAACGGCACCGGCAAACGGATCTCCATCAAAGACACCCGCGCCATCATCGATGGCATCCTCGATGGTTCCATCGAGCGGGCCGAGATGAAGACCTTGCCCATATTCAACCTGGCGATCCCGCTGGAATTGCCCAATGTGGACTCGCATATTCTGGATCCTCGCGACACCTACGCCAGTGATGCCGAATGGCAAAGTAAAGCTCTCGATTTGGCCGGGCGCTTCATCAAAAACTTTGTGCCCTACACCGACAACGAGGAAGGCAAGCGACTGGTTGCGGCGGGACCCCAACTCCCTTGATCCAGCTCCAATCCGTCCCATATGACAAACGGACCGCAAGGTCCGTTTGGTTTTTCATCGCTTGCCATTACTTGCATGCCAGAGAAAAATGGCAAAATCCCGGTCAGGACTCTCTGGCGGAGGGATAGCGGATCCGATTGATATACCAGCTTTTCTTTCCGCTGGGGGTTTCCACCAGCGCCTCATCATCCACGGATTTCTTCAGCAAGGCGCGCGCCATCGGTGAATCAATCGAGATGTAATCCTTGCGCTGGTAGATTTCATCCGGCCCGACGATCCGTAAACACAGGCTCTCTCCGGCGTCATTCTCAATTTCGACCCAAGCGCCAAAGAAGACCTTGCCATCCTGCTGAGGGGAGTAGTCCACGACCCGGATCTCTTCCAACCGCTTGCGTAAATAACGCACCCGGCGGTCGATTTCGCGCAGCAATTTTTTGTTGTAGTGATAATCGGCATTCTCTGAACGATCCCCCAGGCTCGCCGCCCAGGCCACCTTTTTGGTCACATCCGGTCGTTTTTCACGCCACAAATGGTCAAGTTCCTGCTGTAAGGCTTCATAACCCTCTCGGGTGATCAGATTTGTTTTCATAGGGCAAACTTGAGGAATAGTATCCAGACTGGAAACGCGAGCCTTCTTTATAACGACTGTGGCCCCGAGTTTGAAGCGCTAAGCGTTCAGCCTGGCATGGGGATCCCGGAATCCGGCACCATTTTCTGCCCTGCTGTTCGCTCCCGGCAAGCTGAGCTATGCTGTAGCCCCCGATAAAACAACAGATGCCCGATATCGGGTGTGCCGTCAGATACGATCCGTTGTTGCTACAGAAGAGAATCCCGATGCAATCCATTTCCCATATCCTGGCCACCGAGCTCCATGCCCGTCCCGAGCAGATCGAAGCCGCTGTTCGTTTACTCGATGAAGGTGCAACCGTACCCTTCATTGCCCGTTATCGTAAAGAGATCACCGGCGGGCTCGACGACACCCAACTACGAAATCTGGAGCAACGGCTCGGCTATTTACGTGAACTCGAAGAGCGACGTCAGGTCATCCTGCATGCTATCGACGAACAGGGTAAGTTAACGCCCGCGTTACGCGCTGACATTGTCGCTGCCGATACCAAGACCCGGCTGGAAGATCTCTATCTGCCCTACAAGCAAAAACGGCGGACCAAAGGCCAGATTGCCATTGAGGCGGGTCTGGAACCGCTGGCCGAGTTGCTGTACACCGATCCGACCCGCAATCCGGAACAAGAAGCGCAGGCGTTTGTGAACCTGGAGCAACAGATCCTCGACACCAAAGCCGCACTGGATGGTGCTCGTTATATCCTGATGGAGCGCTTTGCCGAAAACGCAACCCTGCTGGATAAGCTGCGCAATTACCTGTGGCAAAACGGCCTGCTGCAATCCCGAGTGGTGGCCGGCAAAGAGCAAGAAGGTGCCAAGTTCAAAGACTATTTTGAACATCAGGAGCCGATTGCCAAAACCCCCTCCCACCGCACCTTGGCCATGCTGCGCGGACGCAACGAAGGGATCCTAGCCCTCGCCATCGGTGTCGAAGGCGAATCCACAGCTCACCCCTGTGAGGCCATGATAGCGAATCAGGTTGGCATTCAAACCAAGGGCCGCCCAGCAGACAATTGGCTCGCCAGCGTGGTCAGCTGGACCTGGAAGATCAAGTTGGCAACCCAGATGGAAACTGAATTACTGGGGCGGCTCCGAGAGCTGGCCGAAGCGGAAGCGATCCGCGTCTTTGCCAGCAACCTCAAGGATCTGTTGATGGCGGCCCCCGCCGGAATGAAAGCCACCATGGGACTGGATCCGGGGATCCGCACTGGCGTTAAAGTTGCTGTGGTCGATGCCACCGGCAAAGTGGTAGCAACCGATACGGTTTACCCGTTTGAACCCAAAATGCAGGTTGAACGAGCCATCCAGACCATCCATGCCCTGTGCCAGAAGCATAATGTCGGTCTCATCAGCATTGGCAATGGCACAGCGTCACGAGAAACCGACAAGCTGGTGGCCCAGATGTTGAAACAGTACCCCGAGTGTCAGGCGCAGAAAGTGGTGGTCAGCGAAGCTGGGGCTTCGGTGTATTCCGCGTCCGAGCTGGCGGCGCTGGAATTCCCGGATCTGGATGTCTCACTGCGCGGGGCGGTATCGATTGCGCGCCGCCTGCAGGATCCATTGGCCGAACTGGTCAAGATTGATCCCAAAAGCATTGGCGTCGGTCAATACCAACATGATGTCAGCCAGAGCCAGTTAGCTCGCAATCTGGATGCCGTGGTTGAAGATTGCGTGAACGCTGTCGGGGTGGATGTGAATACTGCGTCGGTGCCGCTGCTGACGCGGGTTTCCGGCCTCAGCAAAACCCTGGCCCAGAATATCGTCGCCCATCGTGACGAACAGGGGGCATTCCGCAGCCGCGCCCAACTGCTCAAAGTCAGTCGCCTCGGCCCCAAAGCCTTTGAACAATGCGCCGGTTTCCTGCGCATTCAGGGTGGCGATAACCCGCTCGATGCCTCATCGGTGCACCCGGAGGCCTATCCGGTGGTCGAGCGCATCCTGGCGCGTACCGGTAAAGCCGTGCATGAACTGATTGGTAACAGTTCGCTCCTCAAAGAGCTCAAACCCGCCGAGTTTACTGATCCTCAGTTCGGAGTACCGACCGTCAGCGATATCATTGGTGAACTGGATAAACCCGGCCGCGATCCGCGTCCCGAGTTCAAGACTGCCACCTTCCGGGAAGGGGTGGAAACCATTCGTGATCTGCAACCCGAGATGGTGCTGGAGGGGACCGTCACCAACGTCACCAACTTCGGTGCTTTTGTCGATATCGGGGTGCATCAAGATGGGCTAGTCCATATCTCGGCACTGACCGACCGTTTCATCAAGGATCCGCGCGACGTCGTGAAAGCCGGGGACATAGTGCGCGTCAAGGTGCTGGAGGTGGATGTCGAGCGCAAACGTATTGCCCTAACCATGCGCCTGCAAGATCAAGCGCCTAAAGCCCCCCCGCAGCGTGAAGCTCGCACCTCGGGAGCCGGCAATCCATCTCCCAGACGTGAGGAACGCGCGGCTCGACGGGAAGCGCCGAGCAATAATGCATTTGCCGATGCCTTCGCCAAGGCTAAACGCAAATAGGGACTAAAAGAACGGGGAGCCAAGGCTCCCCGTTCTTTTTCAAAAATGTTGGTCAACGGTGATCAGGGACCGTGGGCAAACCGCCGTAAAAGTCTATGAATCAAGCATAGCGGCTGAGTTGGGATTCAGGCTCTGGTTGCCAGGCCAACTCGTAACGACGGGAAATGACCTGCCCTCGTTGTGCCATCAAATCAGTGAGAGATTCCTGGACATAACTGCGGCTACGACTCACCACAGGCGAGGATTCAGAACTTGCAGCTGAGGTCTCTTCGTCATCCTGAGTCGTCTGCGCGGCACTCGTACCCATCCCCCGGCTTTGCAACTCTGCGCGGGCCGCCATCGCGATCTGCGCGGCCTTGGCCGCAACCGCATGATCTTGCCCTGAGGGGTCGACAGGAGCGAGAGCCGCCGCCTGAACCTGCTGCATCTTGCGAATCGTCGCTTCCGGATCCGCTTCGGCAGAGATATCGATCTGTACCTTGCCACCGGTAGCATAGCGACCACCATCAGGACCCGACTCCATGGTGAAGCTGGGAGCCGAGGCGTATTGACCACCGACGGCCTGGTGAGCTTGCTCATGAGCCCGGACTTCGCGATCCCGCTGCTTGAGAGCATCAACAATCAACTGTTCCGCTTGCTGTTGACGCTCGGTTTGCTCATCCCCGGAACCGGAACGACCGCCGGATTGACCGCTCCCCTGGCCCTGCTGCCGACCTTGCTGGTCCTCATTGACTGCCGCAACATCTTGTTGTGATGAGGAAGTTCGGCTACCGCTTTCCGGTTGATACGTGACGGGACGATTCTCGTTATTCCGCGCCCGATCTTTTTCACTACCGACTTGAGATTCTTTCGCATAAGCATCCCCGCGCTGAGCTGCGGGGATCAGCTCGCGTTGCTGGCTGTCACGGCGCGCGGCTTCAACAGCCGGTTGCAGTGCCAGAGGCACAAAATTGGGATAGCTGGGTGCTATATTCATCTCAAACTCGATTCATCTCAAATGGGTTCATCATCCCTTCGGGCCCGTGACCCGACACTCACCTCGTCACACCCGAACATCGAGCAGGGTACCCATCATCTCATCGGCGGCTTTGACCACCTTGACGGACGCCTGGCCACTTTGCTCCGCAACCATCAGATTCACCAGCTCAGTGGTCGGGTTCACGGCCTCCGGCTTCGTTGCCAGTTGCGCCAGCTTGGAGCTACTCTCATCCACCTGCTGCGTCGCCCGCTGCAAACCGGTATAGCCTGCATTGAGAGCACTGTTAATTTGCATGTTGGCCTCCAAACACCACAACCACTGTCTAATTATTGGTCAAAACGGTGATGGAAGAAAGGTCATTCCTCGGCTGCGCAGTAATGAATTCACTGATGACGCCCACGAACTCATTACTTTCGGTAATAAAAGGAGCATGAGCCGAGGCGCGAAAGAGATGGAACTTCGCACCAGATGTCGACTGTGACCAAACCTCCTGCACTGCGGCCGGAACCAGTGCATCGAGTCGACCCAACAGATGCAAGACAGGTCGGGTCAGAATAGAGAGCTCAGCCCGGAGATCCAGCTCTTGCAGCAGACTCAAGCCCATACGCAATGCCTGGGGCTCAGGAGCGGGGCGAGATTGTAAGCGCTCGCGCAAAATTCGAACATCATCGCGAGCGGAAACGCTGCCTAACGCCTGAATCGCCAGAAAGCGCTCGATGGTTTTATGGGTATCGGCCTGCAACTGGGCCGAGAAGCTGGTGAGCACCTCCGGTTTTACCCCTGGCCACTCAGCTTCTGCGACAAAACGGGGCGAACTGGCAACCGTGATCAGGCTCAGCACCCGTTCCGGATACAAGAACGCCAATCGGATGGCCAACATGCCCCCTAAGGACCAGCCGAGTAGATGAGCTCGCTCAGGTAGCGCTTTCAGCATCAAATCCAGCCAGCTCGATAGATCCGGATTTTCAATCCCCAGATCAGCGCTATAGCCAAACCCAGGCAAGTCGATGATATGCAGCCGAAATTGTTTCGAGAGTTCGGTTTTGATGCCATCGAATACCGCACCATTCATGCCCCAGCCATGCAAGAGCACCAAATCGGGCCCACTTCCCAATCGTTCGACATAAAGTGTCATTTCTATTTTCTCTTTCCTGAACGGTGGACAAACAATAAGTTTTTACATTTTGCTAACGCACCAGTGTGATGCACCAAAATTAGGCAATACTGTGTAAGAATGCATCACAGCGGAGCGGGGCTGGCATGAATAGTGACAAAAAATCCGCTATCCGAGCGATTTACAGCACCATTTTGCGGTTTTCCAGGTTGGCACGTTTCCTGCGATAGATGCTTCAGGTTCGCGACATCCTGTCCAGCCACCGAGTTCAACAGAGTTTATCTGTACGAATACCAGGACACGATTCTTTCAGGGAGATACCTACAATGAAACGCTTATTTGCAATTCTGGCACTGGTAGGGGCCTTTGGCTTCACCAGTCCGGCATGGAGCGATGAAACCGCCCCGACTACCGAGGTTGCAACTGAAGTCGCTGCAGCGCCAGCCGCTGAAGCAGCTCCTGCTGCACCTGTGATTACTGTTAACAAGGGCGACAATGCCTGGTTGATGGTATCTGCTGCTTTCGTCATTCTGATGTCAGTTCCCGGTTTAGCTCTGTTTTATGGTGGCTTGGTTCGTACCAAAAACATGCTGTCGGTGCTGATGCAGGTATTCGCCGTCTTTGGGCTGGCGACTATTCTGTGGGTCAGTTACGGCTACAGTATTGCCTTCACGGAGGGGAGTGCCTTCTTCGGTAACTTTTCGAAGATATTCCTCAACGGGGTAACACCTGACTCGATTGCAGCCACTTTCTCCAAGGGAGCTGGTGTTTCTGAGTTGATTTATGTGGTGTTCCAGGGCGCATTCGCAGCCATCACCTGCTGTTTGATCCTGGGCGCATTCGCCGAGCGAATCCGCTTCTCTGCCGTACTGATCTTCATGGTGCTGTGGTTCAGCTTCTCTTACCTGCCGATGGCACACATGGTGTGGTACTGGGCCGGTCCTGATGCCTATACCAGCGCCGAAGCTGCTGCCGCTGCGGGCAGTACTGCAGGTTGGTTGTTCCAGAAGGGCGCACTGGATTTCGCAGGCGGTACCGTTGTACATATCAACGCCGCTATCGCAGGCCTCGCGGGTGCCTACTTTGTTGGCAAGCGTGTCGGTTTTGGTCGCGAATCTATGGCACCGCACAGCCTGACCATGTCCATGATTGGCGCCTGTTTGCTGTGGGTAGGTTGGTTCGGCTTCAATGCAGGCTCCTCGTTGGAAGCCAATGGCATCGCCGGTCTGGCTCTGGTCAACACCTGGGTAGCAACAGCAATGGCAACCTTTACCTGGCTGCTGGCTGAATGGGGCCTGAAAGGTAAGCCTTCCTTACTGGGCGCTATTTCTGGTGCGGTTGCAGGTCTGGTTGCGATTACCCCGGCATGTGGCTTCGTCGGTGTCCCTGGCGCCATGGTGATTGGTGGTGTCGCTGGTGTCATCTGCCTGTGGGGCGTGCATGGCCTGAAGCGCTTGTTGAATGTCGATGACTCTTTGGATGTTTTCGGTGTGCACGGTGTCGGCGGTATCATTGGTGCGCTGCTGACAGGTGTCTTCGCTTCGCCTGACTTGGGTGGTACCGGGGTGTGGGATTACGTGGCTAATGCTGTGACTCCGGACTACTCGATTGCAGCACAAGTGAAGATCCAGGCGATTGGTGTCGTCACTACCATCATCTGGTCTGGTGTGGTCTCCGTGGTTGCCTTCTTCATCGTCGACAAGCTGGTAGGTCTGCGAGTACCGGTCGAAGCCGAACGCGAAGGTCTGGATCTGACTTCTCATGGCGAGCGTGCTTACAACTACTAAGCACAGCTGGCAAATTGACAAGGGCGCCCTCAGGCGCCCTTTTTCTTCATCTACACTGCCCACATCATCCCCCAACCAGCCATCACTATGTTGCTGCCTATCAACAGGATGCTTCAGGTATTACGCACCATTGGCGCCCATCGCCTGTTGCTGGGGAACTGTTTGTTGTGCCGACAATTCACACAGACACATCCATTACTCTGCGATGAATGCCAGGCCGATTTACCGCGCATCCAATTTCCCTGTCCTTGCTGCGCATTTCCGCTCTCCGAACCGGGTATCCGTTGCGGAGCCTGTCTGCAGCAGCCTCCCACTTGGGAACGACTGCGCATTCTCGCCGACTATGAAACGCCTTACCGCCAATTGATCCATCGTCTGAAATACCAACGCCACCCTGAATGCGCAGTGCTATTGGCTCGCTTATTCAGTGCCGGTCTCGAACTGGATGAGCGACCGGAAGTGTTGCTACCGGTGCCGTTGCACTGGTGGCGACAGTGGCGGCGAGGCTATAACCAGGCGGAGGAACTGGCTCATGCCATCAGTCGACTCCAACACATTCCCGTAGATAACCACTGCTTGCAGCGCATACGCGCCACACCGGCTCAGGCGATGCTGAACAAGCAACAGCGGCAAAAAAATCTACGCGAGGCGTTTACTCTGCATCCAATATCGTATCGCCATGTCGCCATAGTCGATGATGTGGTCACCACAGGCGCCACCGCCGAACAGCTCACACTCCGGCTCAAGGCTGCCGGAGTGGAGCGCGTCGAGGTTTGGGCGATTTGCCGTACCCTCCAACATCGATCTTGAGGCTAGGCGAGATCCATCAAGCAGAGTATGATAATTCCGAGCTATTTAGTCAGGATTAGAGGACTGCCATGATCAGCATTTCCGACGCCGCTCAGGCCCATTTCCGCAAACTGCTGGAAAAGCAGCCTGATGGCACCAATATTCGTGTTTTTGTAATGAATGCCGGCACACCGAATGCCGAGTGCGGTGTTTCATACTGCCCCCCCGATGCCGTAGAGCCCGAAGATCTGGTACTGCCGTTTGCCGGTTTCGATGCCCTGGTCGATGCCCAGAGCGCCCCGTTTCTGGAAGAGGCAGCTATCGATTTTGTTTCCGATCAGATGGGCTCGCAACTGACGCTCAAGGCACCCAATGCCAAGATGCGCAAGGTTGATGCCGACGCACCCCTGATCGAGCGGATCGAGTACGTGATTCACACTCAGGTCAATCCATCACTCGCCGGTCACGGCGGTAAGGTGACGCTGCTGGAAATTACCGACGATGGCTATGCGATCCTGCAATTTGGCGGTGGGTGCAATGGTTGCTCCATGATCGATGTCACCCTCAAGGACGGCATCGAGAAGCAGTTTCTGGATCTATTCCCTGGCGAAATCAAAGGTGTTCGCGATGCTACCGAACACAACCGGGGCGAGCACTCCTTTTACTGAGACGCCACCTTGTAGCCGGATAAAACAAAGCCCCGCGAACGGGGCTTTTGTCTATTCGTCTTTCTTGTCGCGACTGAGCAGTGCTAGCGCAGCCTCTTTCGGCGGTTTGTTCTGGTATAAAATAGCAAAAATCTGTTCGCAGATAGGCATCTCGATGCCCTGCCGCGCCGCCAGGAGATGGACCTCGCGTGTATTGCGATATCCTTCTACCACCTGGCCGATCTCTTCCATGGCTTGTTCGATGCTCTTCCCCGCCCCCAAGGCCAGACCAAAACGGCGATTACGCGATTGATTGTCGGTGCAGGTAAGAACCAAGTCCCCTAGCCCGGCCATGCCCATAAAAGTTTTGGCATCGGCACCCAGAGCAACCCCCAAACGCTGCAACTCTACCAAGCCCCGGGTAATCAGGGCGGTGCGGGCATTAGCACCAAATCCCAAGCCATCCGAGAGTCCGGCACCGATAGCAATCACGTTCTTCACCGCGCCGCCCAGTTGCAAACCGATGAAATCCGGATTGGTGTAGACCCGAAACGATTTACCGCAATGCATCAGATCCGACAACTCGTCGGCAAAGGCATCATCGGTCGCCGCAACCGAAATCGCGGTTGGCAAGCCAGCGGCCAGTTCACGGGCAAACGTCGGGCCAGAAATCACCGCCAGAGGCACGGCATCACCTAACGCCTCCCGGGCAACATCACCCAACAGGCGGCCACTATCCGGCTCCAGTCCTTTGGTCGCCCAGGCGATGCGGGCATCTGATGCGAGATGAGGCTTGGCTTGACGTAATACGTCGCCGAAGACATGACTGGGAACCACCACCAGCAACGTCTTGCTCGCCTGAACGGCATAGGCAAGATCCGAGGTCAGCTCCAGCGTCGGCGGAAAAGGCACGTCGGGCAAAAAAAGCTCATTGCAACGGGCGGCATCGAGCATAGCAATATGCTCAGGCTCATGACCCCAGAGCAGGATCCTCAGCCCTTTACGCGCCAAAGAAATGGCAAGGGCGGTGCCATAAGACCCCGCCCCCAGGACAGATACCACAACATCCTGTGCCATATGCTTAATGGCTCGCAGCAGCTTCTTGTTCCGCTTCCAGCTTGGACATATGAGCGGCAAACAAAGCGTCAAAGTTGACCGGAGCCAGATTCAGCTGCGGGAATGAACCCTTGGTCACCAGGGCAGCGACGGCTTCACGGGCATACGGGAACAGAATGTTCGGGCAGTAGGAACCCAGGCAGTGGGCCAGTTGCGGAGCATCCAGATTGGCCGCAGTGAAAATACCCGCCTGCTTCACTTCACATAGGAAAGCCACATCATCGCCCAGGCTGCAGGTGACCGTCAGGGTCAGACACACTTCATAGATGTCTTCGGCCAGAACGGCAGTCTTGGTATCCATGTCCAGCTTGACGTCCGGCTGCCACTCTTTTTGGAAAATAGCCGGGGTATTAGGCGCTTCAAAGGAAACATCCTTGATATAAACGCGTTGGATATGGAATTCAGGTTGCTTTACTTCGTTGCTTGCTGCTTCAGCCATTGACTTAATCCTTGTGAAAAATGAGTTCTGGATACAGAGCTATGAAATCATTAACGTTTTTTGGTTACTGGCAGGTTTTCGCCGCGCCAACTAGCCAGACCACCACGCAAGACAAACACTCGGGTAAAACCAGCTTTACTCAAGGCAGTCGCTGCAGCGGGGGCACGCATGCCGCTCTCGCACACCACAATAGTGGGGGCATCTTTATGCTTTTCAATCTGGGAAAGGTTATTTGCCTCGATCTGGGTAGTCAGAATGTTAACTGCGTCAACAATGTGTCCCTTGGCAAACTCGTCCTGGGTCCGGACATCGACAACGATGCCATTTTCCCGGTTGATCAGCAGTGTCGCTTCGCGATTACCGATCTGCTTGATAGGAGAGAGCAATGCGCGCACTGAGGTGTAAATCAGCGCGACAAACAAACCACACCAAGCCGCAACCAGCATGGGGTTTCTACCCACAAAATCGATATATTCTTGCATTTCGGGTCTAGTCCACTCGCTAAAAATAAAACCCCGGCAGTATACATGGGGGGCGATAGAATAGCAGCCTCACCGAGGGTAAAGCTGGGAGTCAGGTCGCAGCCTATTCAAGTCAAGTCATCATCAGGCAATGTGTGATCAGATGACTATTTCGGCAGATGTTGTAATATGGCTGCCCAGAAGCTTTACCCATTTCTGTCACTTCAAGAGAGGACTCCCTCAATGTCTATCGCCAAGAAGCCACTGGCACTGATCATCATGGATGGTTGGGGCTACAGCACCAAGAAAGAGTTCAATGCCGTCGCCGCCGCCAAGACCCCGAATCTCGACGCCTTGTGTGCCACCTATGCCAACACCCTGATCTCTGCCTCTGGCATGGATGTCGGTTTGCCAGATGGCCAGATGGGCAACTCCGAAGTGGGTCACGTCAACATTGGTGCCGGTCGCGTGGTGTACCAGGAACTGACTCGCGTCACCAAAGAGATCCGTGATGGCGATTTCTTTAACAATGAAGCTCTGTGCCGCGCCGTTGATGCCGCGACCAACCAGGGCAAAGCCGTACATATCATGGGCTTGCTGTCAGAAGGCGGCGTTCATAGCCATGAGGACCATATTGCCGCCATGGTTGAACTGGCCGCCAAGCGTGGTGCTGAACAGATTTATCTGCACGCCTTCCTGGATGGCCGTGACGTAGCACCCCGTTGCGCCCAGGTCGCCATCGAGCGTTTCGATGCGCTGTTTGCCAAGCTGGGCAAGGGACGTATCGCCTCTTTGGTCGGTCGCTACTATGCCATGGATCGTGACAATCGCTGGGATCGCGTGCAGGAAGCCTATGATCTGATGACCGAAGGCAAGAGCGAGTTTGCCAACTTTGCCAGCGCTAGCGCCGCTCTAGCCGCAGCTTACGAACGTGGCGAGAACGATGAATTCGTCAAGGCCAGCGTTATCGGCAGCGAAGCGGCTACCCTGAATGATGGCGATGCCCTGATTTTCATGAACTTCCGTGCTGACCGTGCCCGTGAAATCACCCGGACCTTCGTTGATGCCGACTTCTCCGGCTTCGTGCGTAACAAGCAGCCGAAACTGGCTGACTTCGTCATGCTGACCGAATATGCCGCCGATATCAAAACCTCCTGTGCCTATCCGCCAACGGCCCTGACCAACACCCTGGGTGAATGGCTGGCCAAGCACGACAAGACCCAACTGCGCATTTCTGAAACCGAGAAGTACGCTCATGTGACCTTCTTCTTCAACGGCGGCGAAGAAACCAGCTTCCCGGGCGAAGACCGCGAACTGATCCAGAGCCCCAAGGTTGCTACCTATGATCTGCAACCGGAAATGAGCTCTGGTGAAATGACCGACAAGCTGGTCGCCGCTATCAAGAGCGGTACCTACGATGTCATCATCTGTAACTACCCGAATGGCGACATGGTCGGCCACACCGGTATTTTCGATGCCGCCGTCAAGGCTTGTGAAGCCGTCGATACTGCGATTGGCCGTATCGTCGCCGCCCTGAAAGAAGTAGGTGGCGAATGTCTGATCACCGCTGACCACGGTAACGCCGAACAGATGATGAACGAAGAGACTGGTCAAGCCCACACCGCCCACACCAGCCTGCCGGTTCCGCTGATCTATGTTGGTCGTGAAGCCAAGGCCCTTGAGGGCGGCAAACTGTCTGACCTGGCACCGACCATGCTGACCCTGATGGGCATGGAAGTACCGCCGGAAATGACTGGCAAGCCATTGATGATTCTGAAATAATCCGCGCCATGCGGGTGATGGATGATGTTATCAAGTTACTGACTCGCGTCGGCCTTCTGGCCGGCGCGTTGTTTTTGTCGCCGTCACTCCAGGCGGCCGATAATCCGGACCTGAACAAGGTTCGTGAACAGATCCAGCAAAAACAGCAAGAAATCAAATCGCAAAAAAAAGACCTCGATCAACTGCATCAGCAGCTGCAACAAGATGAAGCCGCGGTTACCGCATTGGCCAAGCGTCTGCAGGGTTCACAACGCAAACTCAAGGCAACCCGCACACAACTCGAGGCACTGGCCGCTCAAGGCCGGGAGCTGACCGCACAACTCAAGCGCCAGGAGCGACTGCTCGCCGAACAACTCGACCATGCCTACCGCATGGGCAATAGCGATTATCTCAAACTACTACTGAATCAACAGGATCCAGTAGCCGTCGGCCGTGCCCTTGATTATTACGGCTATTTTAATCAGGCCCGCCTTGACGCCATCGCCGCCCTCAAGAAGACCCAACAGAAGTTAGCCGAGAATCGTCGCCAGACAACGCAAACCAGCCATCAACTGACCTCGCTGGTTAAGACCCAACAGGAAGACCAGGCCAGCCTGCAGCAAAAGCAACTGCAGCGTGAAAACACCGTCAACGAAATCAAGAAATCGCTGGTCGATGACCAACAGCAATTAGCCAAACTGCGCGCCGCCGAACAGCGCATGCAGCGTAAAATTGAAGAAGCACGCAAGCGCCTGATCGCTGAACGCAAACGCAAAAAGGCCGAGGCTGTTGCCCGCGCCCGCGCCAAAGCTCGGGAGCAGGGGCGCTCCGAAGCCGTCGCCGAGGAACAGGCCTCCGCTGCCATAGCCCAAGGAGATCACAAAGGGTTGGGCAAGGAGCGAGGCCATTTACCTTGGCCACTACAAGGTCCGCAAATCCGCCGTTTTGGTGAGCATCGTAGCGGGGAAGTCACCTGGAAAGGCATTCTGATCGGTGGTAGTGAAGGCGTGCCAGTCAGTGCCATTGCCGATGGCGACGTGGTGTTTGCCGATTGGCTGGAAGGATTTGGCAACGTTCTGGTGATCGATCATGGCAGCGGCTATCTGAGCCTGTATGGCAATAACTCAACGCTGCTCAAAGCCAGCGGAGATACGGTCCGACGAGGCGAATCCGTGGCCCGGGTTGGCAACAGTGGCGGTCAGCCCCAGACTGGGCTCTATTTTGAAATCCGCTGGCAAGGGAAACCGGTTAATCCCACCAGTTGGCTGGGTCGCTGACCTAACGAGTTTGCATCTCGAGTTCACCGATCAACCACAGCGCCTCATCCTGACTGTTTCCGCATACGTCGACCATGGCCCGAAAGCCCAGACAAACCGCCGGACGGCTACTCAAACCGAATAACAGACACAGGTTCTGCTCGTCGAGCTGGATACAACGAATTCCTGCCGGTTTGCCATCTGGCATTCCGGGAATCGGTGAACTGATACTGGGAGCAATACAGCAGGCCCCGCAACCGAGACGACACTGCATGTCCAGACCTCTGATGAAAAGTCCGCCTATTCTAGAGCCTATCAGCGGGTGAGTCACAAACTATTCCCCAATCCCCTCTCCGGGCCAGCCGGAACACGTCGGCCGTGTTAAACTTGGATTACCCATGGACAGGGCTCACTCAGCCCCTATTTTCCGCGCGCCCCGACAGACAGGGCCAACCAAGCGGTCAAGGAGTCATCATGCGATTGACGGTACACCACAGCGCCGAGCTGCTGCCTTACTGGCTGGATAGCCTGAACAAACTACTGAGCGCTGATGCGCTGAATCGCGACAAATTACTGCATGCCGGTCACTGGCACGTTGCCACCTTCAATGATCGGGTCGTCGGCCTGGCAGTGACCAAGGATGAAGAGATCATCTACTTTGCCGTTCGTGACGCCACGCGACGCCGTGGTGTCGGCCAGTATCTGCTCAGCGAGACACTCAGCTGGATGCAGTCCCAAGGGTGTAGCCAAGCCATGCTCTCCACCCATGCCGCCCGCCCTGAAGAGCACCATGCATTATCTGCCTTCTTGCTGCACAACGGCTTTACTCGCAATGGCGAACGCTACCTGCTGACCCTCAATCACTAGAGCTCTTCGCCGGTATCAAGAACCCGAACTCCGGTGTTTATGCCATGCCCGACCAAGGCATGGCATTTTTCTTTCGACCGCAGGGCCGAAACATCCCCATCGACGAGCCAGAGCAGTGTGCCAAACCTCGGCAACAGACAGCGGTTGAGTCGCCTGCTTGTCATATTTCTGTCCAGTGGTTGCTCTATACTGGCGTCGGCCATTATCTGTCGACTGCACAAGGAACGCTGCCTGCCATGGGTCTCTCCCCTTCGCCACTCGAGAAACGATTTATCAGTGCCGTACAGGTTGCTGAGCTGGCCGGCGTATCACGCTCGGCGGTGTCCCGGACCTTCACGGCAGGAGCCAGCGTGTCGCCCCACACCCGGGCCAAAGTCCTGGCGGCGGCACAGCAACTGGGATATCAGGTCAATCATCTGGCGCGCTGTCTGCACGATACCAGCCGCATCGTCAGCCTGATCACCACCGATATCAGTACCCCATTTCAGGCCAACTTCCTCGATCAACTCACCCGCGCCCTGCAGCAGATCGACAAGGTGGCCATGGTGATCAACACCAAGGGCGATGCCCAGAGCGTGGCTGCCGCCTTATCACAAACCCTGAGCTTCCGTGCCGAAGCGTCGATCATCCTCTCCGGCCAGCCGCAAAAGGAGCTGATCGACAAGTGTCTGACCAATGGCCAGCGCGTCATTCTGGTCAACCGCGACTATGACCATCCTCACGCCGAGAATATCCGCATCGACAACGAGGGCACAGCGCACGAGGCGCTGGCAATCCTGCTGCGCCAGGGGTGCCAGCGCGTTGCTGTGGTCACCTCCGATGTTGGCTCAGTCGGATTGGAAGCACGCGAACGCGGCTTTGTTGTGGCAGCACAAGCGGCTGGGCTGGAGGTGGAAGTGCTGCGCTATGGCGACACCTCTTATGCCTCCGGCGTCACCATGGCCGCATCACTCCGACGGATGCCGGATGGGGTGTTCTGCGTGACCGACCTACTGGCCTGCGGATTTCTCGATGAAGTACGACGACGCGGCGTGCGCGTGCCAGAAGATATGGTGCTGATCGGCTTCGATGACATCGAGCAGGCCCACTGGCATGCGTACCAGCTGACGACCTTCCGCCAACCCCAGCAGCAGATGGTGCAGCACATTATTGCCCGGTTACAGACCCCTTTCGGGGCCTTTGACAACGACTATACCTGTCCGCTCGAGACCGTCTGGCGCAGCACCACGCGCTGAACCGTCGGGCAAGGTTTTAAGCCAGCCCTTCCCGCGCCAACAGATCCAGCATGCGATTGGCCTTGGCGATCGCCTCGAGCAGGCTCGGTTTTGGCGTTTCGAACCACTCCTCCGGTTGCAGTTCGCGTCGCTCGCGGATCACATCGATGGCCGCCTGCAGGCTGGGATAGAGCTTCGGCTGTTGACGATGCAAATAGAGGGCGGCGATGGCCACCGAGCGGCTACGACCCGCCCGGCAATGGATCAGCACATGGCCGCGTTCACGGCTGGGATAACTCGGCTTTTCCGGCAACTGCTGACGAAAGGCGCCATCCAGCAGATAGTAACCCGCTAGCGCCATATGGTGTGGATTCCCCGGGCCATCCACCAACCCCATCTTGTAGCAACGAATCGCACCGTGACCTCCGGCCAACTTCTCCCCCTCCAGCGGCAGATAAGGCTCACGGACATAATTGATATCCAGATTGACAGCACAATTGACAACGGCAGTGATGCCCAAATTGCGTAGCAACCCCAGATCGCGAGCGGCTTCATCACCACCCAGGTAGAGGTGTTGCCCTTCAGGGCCGATAGCGTCAGCGATGCGATGCAAGGCTGCGCGAGGATATTCAGGAACCGAACTCATACCGCTTTCCTTGTTAATTCAGGTTGTTCCAGCGTCAGCCCGGCAGCTGCGGACATCATTTCAGCAAAGACAGGGACAGCTGCCAGCACGGTCCCGCCCAGAGGCCAATCGGCCTTCGCGGTGAGATCCGTCGTCACACCACCCGCTTCGCGTACCAACAGCAAGCCTGCGAGGCAATCCCAGGGATTCATGTGCAATTCGATATAGCCATCGGTACGACCACAGGCGACATAGGCCAGCGCCAGAGCGCCACAGGCGGAACGACGCACATTACCGCCCAAGTCCAGCAGCTCACTGAGCGTCTGCAGGTAGAGTGAAGTCGGGCGCCGCGCATTCCAGCCCAGTTCCAGATTGGCAACGCTGAAATCGGCCGTCGTCGCCACCCGGAGTGGTACGCCATTCAACGTCGCCCCCAACCCCTGGCGAGCCACGAATAGCTCATCATGGATAGGATCATAAATGATGCCAAACCGGGTCTGCTGCTGGCTGACAAAAGCCAGCACCACACAAAAATGAGGAATTCCACGCGCAAAATTGGCAGTGCCATCGATTGGGTCCATCACCCAGGTGTCATCCCCGATGCTGCCACCCTGCTCCTCCCCCAGCAGCGCATCATCCGGGAACTGGCGAGTAATCGATTCGCGTAGCAAGCGTTCGATCGCCAGATCTGTGGCTGTCAGGAAATCCTGCGGCCCCTTGTAACCAATTTGTTCGGGCGTCATGGTCGCAAATGCCTGGCGGGCTAACTGACCCGCTTCGCGCACCATGGCGATCCCGGCCTCCAGACGGGCCGTGAGCGCGTCCTCATAACGAATACAGCGTGATGTCATCAGGTACTACAGCGCCACAGCCTCAGCGGGCGCCCTCCTTTGCGTTAGCGGGTAAAATTCAGACGCCAGATATCAGACCAGCGTTGGCGAGCATCGTAATCCGGCAATGCCGAGGTGGATTGATACTGCAATACCTGCTCCCAAACCCCATGCACCCCGGATGCCTCTTTGGCGTGGGGTGGAATCGAGCCATTCCCGGAGACCTTGCCATCGACCGTCTGATTGGATATCCCCTCTTCGGTCATCAGGTAGTGGATCAACAGACGGGCCGCATTCGGGCTCTTGGTCTTGGTCGAGATCAGGCCGAAGGCCGGGGTTGATAAACCGACAAATGGCTGCATGCCGGTGCAAATCGCCATGTGCAACTTACCCTTCGCCACATCCCGATACTTGGCGGTAGAAATCAGTCCCATGAATGGCTCTTTCTGTCCCGGAGCGCCAACCGCTTCGCTGGCCGGACCATCCGAATCGGTAGGTAAGGGGCCATTCTTGGCAAATGCTTTAACCCAGGCCTCGGTGGCCGACCCCTGGCTCAGGTCGAAAGGCTTGCCGTAGTAGGCCTGATAGGCTGCAGCCATCCGCGCATCCTCGTGCTGTTCCAATTGATTGAACCAGTCCAGATAACTGGCCTTGGTCAGTGGATCCTGCAGCGTGATTTTGCGTCGCCATTGGGCATCGGTCAGCGCCCAGATGTTGTCCACCGGGCACTTAGCATAGGCCTCGCTGTTGTAGCTCCAGACCACGGGATCGCCATATACCAACAGTGGATCTCGGTTCGCCGACGGGATATCCGCGACCAAATCCGGCGGAGTCCAGCTTTCGACGATCCCCAGCGGCAGTAGTTGTGCCAAGGCAGCAGCCGGATCGCCGGTCAGCACCACATCGCCGCGCACATTGCCGGCGCGAAATTCCCGAGTCATCTTCTCCAACTGGGCAGCGCCGTTGATCTTGATGCCCTCCGCTTTCACACCGTACTTCTGGCTAAAGGCGGCAGCCGTATCAACAATCTTGCCCGAAGGTGCATAAATGGTGATAGCTGCTTCCTGGCGCGCTGCGGTGATTAATGCCTGCAGGTCAAACGACTCGGCAGCAACGCTCTGGTGGGCAACCAGCAGGGTTGCCAGCAACATGGGAACACGGGGTTTCATTGCGGATTCACTCCTGATAACGGAACGGGTTGTGGGCAAGGGTATGGGTGGTATCTCCAGAAGCCGGCAACTCCCGGCGCTCCCCTCGGGAATCAAACAGATGCAGATCATCCGCGGCAACCATCAAGCTCAGGAGATCACCATCGCGGTATTCGGGTGCATTCTGGGTGTTCAGCAGCAGGCGTTGACCCGCAACGCTGACCTCGAGGATCCAGCTCCCCCCGGTGGGTAACACGCTCTCGAGTCGGGCCTTGAGCTGCAAGGGCCGGGGTTCGTTCGCCGAGTGGGCTGTGCCAACCTGAATGCGTTCCGGACGAATGCCGACGGCCGCAATTTGCGCCATATCGCCCCCCAGACTACGCAGGTAAGGGAACAAGAGTTCGGTTACCAGAGAATGCTGAGCCAGCTCGATGATGTTGATTGGCGGTGTGCCGACAAATTCGGCCACGAAACGGTTAGCTGGACGAGCATAGATTTCGTGAGGGGTACCGACCTGCTGCAACTCTCCGTCCTTCATCACGGCAATCCGTGTCGCTAGCGCCATCGCCTCCCATTGGTCATGGGTAACAAACAGCATGGTTGTCCCATACTGCTGATGGATCCGCTTAAGTTCGGTTCTCATCTCCAGGCGCAGGCGGGCATCCAGGTTGGAGAGCGGCTCATCCAGCAGCAGGATCTGCGGATTGACGGCCAGAGTCCGGGCCAGAGCAACCCGTTGCTGCTGACCGCCCGATAATTGGGAAGGATAGCGATCGTGATAGGCAGCAATACCGAGGGTGGTCATGACCGACAGCAGGATCTGCTCGCGCTCCGCCCGGGGGATCTTGCGTAGCTTGAGGCCAAACTCGATGTTCTGCGCCACCGTCAGATGCGGCCAGAGGGCATAGCTTTGGAACACCAATCCCAGATTGCGCTGTTCCGCGGCGATAAATATCCCCGCTTGCGCCGAATCGACAATGCGCTCACCGAGGCGGATTTCGCCGCCACTGGCATGCTCAAGCCCGGCAATCATCCGTAAAGTGGTGCTCTTGCCACACCCGGATGGCCCCAACAGACACATGAACTCACCGGCTGCTATGGTCAGATCCAGCGCCTTGACCGCAAACTGGGTACCTGGGTCGTAACGCTTGCAGACATGGGAAAGTTGAATATTCGGCATCAGTTTCCGACTCCTTGTGCCAGATTGGTCCGGGTCAATTGTTGGGCCAGCAGGGTGCCGATGAACGCCAGCAGACAAACCAGCAACACCACGGCATTCGCCGCTTGCAGATAGTTGTAATCAATGAGCCGCAGGGCATAGGTGGTCAGCACATCGGTGGACGGAACCGCCAGCATCACAAACAGACTCAACCCATTGATACCCGAGATAAAAGGCAGCAGGATGCCCGTCACCAGAGCACCTTTCTGGATCGGCATGACAATGCATAACAGCCGACGCCACCAGCCAGCGCCCGCCATCTGCGCCGCCTCTTCCGGCTCCTTGCCCAATTGCATCATGGACGAGATACCGGCGCGGGAGGCGTAGGGCATCTCGTCCGCAATCAATGCCAGTATCAGCAAGGTGACAGTGCCGTACAGTGCTGGCAGCGGTCCTCTCGGCTCGGCAAACAGCGACAGATAAGCCGCCGCAAAGGCGATACCGGGTACCAGATAGGGGAAAAAGGTCACTTGTCGCAGCAACAGGGCTAGCCAACTCACAGGCGTACGCACCACCACATAACCGACCAGCAGCCCGAGCACGCCAGCACTGATCGCCGCAATGCCGACGATCCAGAGCGTATTCCAGGCTGCTCGCCAGAGGTTTGGACTCAGCAGAATGCCCCGGTTTTCAGCAACCGTACCGAGGTGATCGCCAATCCAGAAGTCGAGAGTGAAATTCGCCACCGAGAAATCCCCCGGCACCCGCATCAGAGTCGACAGCAGCAAGACGCACAGTGGCAACAGCACCGAAACAATGAACACCCAGCTGACCAGCCCAAATGCGGGCCACTGCCAGCGACCAAGATCCTGCTGACGCAGCAGGCCGCCCTTGCCACTCACCGTCACAAACTTGCGAGCCTCCTTGAGCAAGGTGGCATCCAGTAGCAAGGACAACACCCCCAACAGCATGATGGCGCAGGCCACTACGGCCGCCACTCCTGTCTGTCGTAGCTCTATGCTACGGAACAGCGAGGTCGATAGAACCGTGTAGTTGACCGGTAGCCCGAGCAGATAAGAAACACCAAATTCCCCCAGGACCTTGGCGAATATCAGTACACAGGCGGACAGAAGGGACGGCAGCATCAGGGGCAACAGGATACGGCATACCACCGTCAGGGAGCTGGCACCCAGAATACGGGCCGAATCTTCCAGCTGCGCATCGAATCGGCGTAACGCATTGCCAAATAACAGGATCACGAACGGGATATAGTTCAGTGTCAGGATCAGGATGATGGGTAGCTCGCCATAGGCCAGCCAGTCCGGTGGCGACATCCCCATAGCTTCCAGCCAGCCTTGCTGCCCACCAATGCTGCGGTTGCGAAACAGCGTGGTCCACGCCATGGCGAAGGTCCAGGCGGGCAACATGTAAGGGACAATCAGCGCCGTAGCAAACCAGGCTCGTCCCCGGAGATTACTGCGCGTCACCAGCCAGGCTAGGAAGCCTCCCAGCGTCAACGACAACAAAATAACCCCTGAGGCCACCCGCAAGGTGTGCCAGAGCGGTTGCCAGAACATGGTATCGGCGATGGGCGAACTCAAGGTGCGGAGCAGATAGTAATAGGTCCAGTCACCGGTCAATGTCCCGATACGGCGTTCATCGCCAAACTGGACCTGGACTCCATCCAGCAGCAGGGAACCGACGGGGATCGCTATCAGATAAATAAACAACAGAGCCAACAATACCCCGAGCATCGAGGTCGGAGACTGCATCAAGCCGAGCCAACGGTAGCGCATAGCCAGTAATGGGCGACGCCACCGTGACGCATGAGGGTCCAGAGTCAGGCTATTCACAACAGATATCTCTCCAGCAACCACGTTGCACATGTGTGCAACAGTGAACATGCTAGGAGACCTAGATGACGCGACTATGACAGTAAGAAGATGATTCTGCGCCAGGGAACTTATGACGCGCAGCGCGCCATCCGCTCCGGAGTGATTGCCGGGGATACGAATGGAGCGCGCCCAAAAAAATGCCGCTCCCAGTGGAGCGGCATCCGGCTTGTACAGCTAGCTTACAGAATAATATCGCGCAGGCGCTGATCCTTGCGATCGAGATAATGGGTGGAACTGATACGGCGGATGGTCCGCGACTTGCCACGGATCAACAGGGTCTCGGTGGTCGCCAGAGTACCATCACTGGTAATCCCCTCCAGCAAGTCACCCTTGGTGATGCCGGTGACCGAAATGATGACGTTATCGGTACGCACCATATCTTCCAGCTTGAGCACTACTTCAGCCTCAATGCCCATCTTGGCGCAGCGCGCCAGTTCATCGGCACCCAGGATGCGGTTTTCTTCGGTATTCCCTTTCACCTTGTGACGGGGCAACAACCGCCCCTGCATGTCACCATCCAGCGCCCGCACCACGGCGGCAGAGACCACACCTTCCGGAGCTCCGCCGATGCAATACAGCATATCGACTTCATTATCGGGCAGGCAGGTCAACACGGACGCGGCAACATCGCCATCGGGAATGGCAAACACCCGCACCCCCATCTCCTGCATCTGACGAATCGCTTCGTCATGGCGAGGCTTGGCCAGGGTGATCACCGTGAGCCGGCTTATCGGCTTGTCCAGCGCCGCCGCCACGGCATGAATGTTGTCGACCAGCGGCTTGTTCAGATCGATGGCGCCCTTGGCCTTGTAGCCGACGATCAGTTTTTCCATGTACATGTCAGGGGAACACATGAAGCCCCCTTTGTCCGCCGCCGCCAATACCGCCACGGCATTGGCCTGACCCATGGCCGTCATGCGGGTACCATCGATCGGATCAACGGCAATATCCACGGCATCGCCGCCACAACCGACTTTCTCACCGATATAGAGCATCGGTGCTTCGTCGATCTCGCCTTCACCAATCACAATCTCGCCATCGATTTCTACCTGGTTCAGGACCAGCCGCATCGCCTCGACGGCAGCGCCATCGGCCACATTCTTGTCACCACGGCCAAGCCATTTGTAGCCTGCCAGCGCGGCCGCCTCTGTTACTCGGGAAAATTCGATCGCCAGTTCACGTCTCATAGCTGCATTTACCTGTGGATTGTCCGGGGAATTCGTCAAAACGGCGGCATTTTACCACCACAGAAAAACCTTTGCCTGCAGGAATCACCATATGGCGCAGATCGTCAGGTCTTTCAGGATCACCACAAAGTTCCGCCAACATAAAAACTTCATCCAAGAGTAACCAAACCGTCACGTCCGACTCCTAGCATGGCCCTCGTTGACCACCCTCGCAAAACAAAAAATTGCCCGATACAAGGAATGATTGATGAAAAAGTTGACTGCTGTTGCTGTAGCCCTGCTGGCCGCCACTTCTGCCGCTCAGGCTGCCGATGTATACAAGAACGAACAGATGTCTCTGGATATGTATGGCCGCATCTACGCGGGCCAGTTCTTCGGCGAAAAGAAGAGCGGCACCGAAGACTACAGCGCCAAGGTGGGAGCCAACCAATTTATCCGTTTTGGCGTCAAGGCGGACAGCGCCATCACTGGCACCATGAAAGCAGTGGGCCAATATGAAGCCCAGTTCAACATCGGTGACAGCGAGAAGATCAATAACGTCTCTTGTGCCACCACCGAGGCTACCGACGGCACCCACACCACCACCTGTACCGATGACAAGATCCGTACCCGTCTGGCGTTTGCCGGTGTGAAGTCTGACAATTGGGGTCAAGTCACTTTCGGTCGTCAAAAAGGCGCGGTTTCTCAAGTTGCTGACTGGACCGACGTCGCGTTGGCTGACGGTTACGGTGCCGACGCTCTCGGTCATGGTGCAGACAAGTTCGGTACCGGTCGCTCCTCCGACTTGCTGAAGTATTCGGCCAAGTTTGGTGACCTGAAAAGCGGCAAATCAAGCCAGGGCGCTCAACTGGATCTCAGCTACAAGTTTGATGGCAACACCACGGAAGAAAAGACCAGCGCCTCCGCTGATGGTGCCTACGGCCTGTCAGCTGCTTACTACTTAAGCAATGGTCTGGGTCTGGGTGCCGGCTACAACGTCGGTACTCGCGACAAGGCGGGTGAAGAGGATGCCAAGCTGGCGATTGTCGGTGTGATGTTCGACAACAAGTCCCTCTATGCGGCGTTGAACTATGCCGACGGTACTGACTTCCTGGCTACGGGCACCGACCACACCGGTATCGAAGCCGCTCTGGGCTATAACTTTGTGAACGGCTTCGGTCTGATGGCTGTCTACGACAAGCAAGAATCCAAGACCACTGGCACCAAGACCGACACTGTCGATTACTACACCTTGGGTGCCCAGTACAAGTTCAACAAGTCACTGCGTGTCATCGGTGAATACCGCATTCAGGGTCTGGACGCCAAGAGCGATACCAAAGCCGAAGCGGTCGAAAACGACTACCAACTGGCCGCCCGTTACGACTTCTAAGTCGCAACCACAGAGCCAATCAAAAGAGGCGCCTCGCGGCGCCTCTTCTCATTTCAGATAACAGACCAATTGAACGATTAATCCTTGCCCTGCTCCTGATTGTGATACTGGGTGGCGATCTCCCGGGAGGAGCGATAAACATCCGGCACCTGATCGATGGCGCTCACCGTGACGCCGAGATCCCGCAACAAGCCATCCCGCAAGCCATAGATCCAGCCGTGTACCGCCAGCTCCTGACCACGCTTCCAGGCATTCTGCACAATCGTCGTGTAACAGACGTTGGCCACCTGTTCCAGCACGTTCAGTTCACACATGAAGTCTTGCTGCTCTTCCAGCGACCCCATGGCTTCCAGCTGCTCCTGATATTTGAAGCGGATATCCTTGATATTGCGCAGCCAGTTATCGATCAACCCCTGTTCGGCATTGCCCATGGCTGCAATCACACCGCCACAGCGATAGTGACCACAGACGATGATGTGTTTGACCTTCAGCACGTCAATGGCGTACTGGATCACGGACAAACAATTGAAGTCGGTATGGATCACCAGATTGGCCACATTGCGATGCACAAATACATCGCCCGGCAGCAAGCCCAGCAGTTCGTTGGCCGGCACCCGGCTGTCGGAGCACCCGATCCAGAGATACTCAGGCGCCTGCTGGGCGCTGAGTTTCTCAAAGAAACGAGGGTCTTCCGCCTTGATCTTTTCTGCCCAGGTCCGGTTTTGGGCAAACAAATGATTCAACAGTTTCATCGATCGCTTCCTCTCTTCGGGATCCGTGGCAACTAGTTGCCGGCAATCTTCATCTGCTCGAGCAGGATGGAGCCGGTGCGCAGGCTGGAGCGGCTGTCCCAATCACGACCGACCGCCAGCATATTCCGGAACATATCTTTAAGATTACCGGCGATGGTGATCTCTTCCACCGGATAGGCAATTTCGCCATTCTCGACCCAAAAACCAGCCGCACCCCGAGAGTAATCACCGGTGACCACATTGACCCCCTGCCCCATCAACTCGGTGACAAGCAGGCCGGTCCCCATCTGCCGCAGCAATTCCTGCTGGCTCTGACCTTGCCCTGTCACCAGCCAGTTGTGGATCCCGCCCGCGTGACCGGTTGAAGCCATTCCCAGTTTACGACCCGAGTAGGTGGTCAGCAGATAGGTCTGCAGACGACCGGCATCGATGATCGCTTGATCCCGGGTCCGAACCCCTTCGGCATCAAAGGGGGCACTGGCCAGACCGCAGGGCAGCAACGCCTGTTCGTCAATCCGCAGCCAATCCGGGAAAATTTGCTGTCCCAAGGAGTCCAGCAAGAAGGAGGATTTGCGGTACAGGTTGCCGCCACCGATGGCCGAGACCAGGTGGCCAAAGAGCCCGGAAGCGGTATCGGCATTGAACAGCACCGGCAGGGTTGCAGTGCCTATCTTGCGCGCCCCGAGACGGGAAACGGTCCGCTCGACAGCCTCTTCGGCGATACGTTCCGGGCTCCACAAGTCATGGATGGCGCGACAGGAGGAGTAACCATAATCCCGTTGCATCTCGCCATCCTGTTCACCGATCAGCACACAGCTCAGCGAATGACGGGAGCCAGCATAGCCTTTGACGAAGCCATGACTATTGCCATACACCTTGATGCCATGATGACTGCTGAATCCGGCACCATCGGACTGCTTGATTCGCGGATCCAGCCCCAGAGCATGTAATTCACAGCGCCGCGCCAACTCCAGGCCATAGTCCGGATCCGGCTCAATGGGGTGTAACAAGTCCAGATCGGGAACATCCCAGGCCAGCCATTCGGCATCTGCCAGTCCCGCATAGGGATCGGCCGCAGTATGCCGGGAGATTTCCAGTGCCGCTTCCACGGCGCTACGCACCGCCTCCGGTCCCAGATCCGTGGTCGACGAGGACCCCTTGCGACCATCCCGGTAGACAGCGATGCCCAGCGCGCCATCTTTATTGAATTCGATGCTCTCGACCTCGCCACCCCGGGTATTCACCGAGAGGCCGGTCTGTTTGCTGATTGATACTTCGGCACTGTCGGCGCCCAGCTGCCGGGCAATGGCCAGCGCGTCAGCGACCACCGCCTCCAGCCGTGTCTGTTCCTGGCGTACTTGCTGCTGCAGATCCATAGTCATATTGTCTCATCTTCGTTAGCGGCCCAGCCTATCACAGCCCAGCAATCAACGGGAGAAGCTGGTAACATATTCAATATGTGAACTGGAAATAGAATCGCCATGCAGAATCAATTTGATGGAACCCACGATGACGAGTGGGAATATGAAGGCCCAAGCAAGACCCAGATGAAGCGAGATTCGGAGGCTCTGCAAGCCTTGGGCGAGGAGCTGGTCAATCTGAAACCGACCGAGCTGGCCAAGGTTCCGCTCGATGAATCCTTGCAAGAAGCCATCGCCTTGGCCCACCGCCTCAAGGGGAAACGGGAAGCCTGGCGTCGTCACATGCAGTTTATCGGTCGCCTGATGCGCAGCCGTGATACCACCGAAATCGAACAGGCGCTGGATGTGATCCGTAGCCGCCATGTCATCGGCAATGCGCGCATGCACAAGCTGGAACAGCTGCGCGAACGCCTGATCGAACAAGGCGATGACGCCATCAACGAACTGCTGGGCAAGTTTCATGAACTGGATCGGCAGAAGCTGCGTCAGCTGGTTCGCCAGGCCAAGAAAGAGCGTCAGGATAACAAGCCGCCAGCCGCGTACCGCGAGCTGTTCCAGTATCTGCGCAACGAACTGGAAGCCATTATCTAACGGGCTTCAGCATCAAGGGATGCCATGCAAAAAAGAGGGCGGATTTTATCCGCCCTCTTCATGTTTGTTATCCACAGACCGGCAGTGAAACGTTACCGGGTGCCGCCGACCGTCATCAGGTCCAGCTTCAAGGTCGGTTGCCCGACACCTACCGGCACACTTTGTCCATCCTTACCACAGACGCCGACGCCGGCATCCAGTGCCAGATCCCGACCCACCATGGAGACTTGCTGCATGGCTTCCGGCCCATTGCCGATCAGCGTCGTGCCCTTGAGCGGCGCGGTGATCTTGCCATCCTCAATCAGATAGGCTTCGGAGGCCGAGAACACAAATTTGCCCGAAGTGATATCCACCTGACCGCCACCGAAATTGGGGGCATAGATGCCTTTCTTCACCGAGGCAATGATTTCGGCCGGATCGTACTGGCCGGCCAGCATGTAGGTATTGGTCATCCGCGGCATCGGCAGATGGGCATAGGATTCGCGACGACCATTACCAGTCGGCGCCACCCCCATCAGGCGGGCATTCATCTTATCCTGGATGTAGCCCTTGAGGATGCCGTTTTCAATCAGCACATTGTATTGGCCGGGAGTGCCTTCATCATCGATGCTGACCGAGCCGCGACGCCCCGGCAGGGTGCCGTCATCGACAATGGTACAGTGCTCGGAAGCCACTCGCTGGCCAATCTTGCCGGCAAACGCCGAGGAGCCCTTGCGGTTGAAATCCCCTTCCAGACCGTGGCCGACCGCTTCATGGAGCAGGACGCCCGGCCAGCCCGGACCCAATACCACCGGCATGGTCCCTGCCGGAGCATCGACCGCTTCGATATTGACCAGCGCCTGCCGCACCGCCTCGCGGACATAACCCAAGGCTCGCATCTCGCCAGCGACCGGATCGAAGAAGTAGTCATAACCGAAGCGACCACCGCCACCTGAGCTACCCCGTTCCCGACGGCCATTGCGCTCCACCAGCACGCTACAGTTCAGGCGCACCAGGGGGCGGATATCGGCACTCAGGGTGCCATCGGTCGCCGCTACCAGCACCTCTTCATAGACACCGGAGAGGGAGGCGATCACCTGAGTAACAGCCGGATCCAGAGTACGGGCGAAACGATCCATCTGCTCCAGCAGACTGATCTTTTGCTGTTTATCCAGAGTCCCCAGCGGATCAATCGGCGCATACAGGGCCGGCGCATTCCCCGGCTGCCAGATCTTGATCTCACCATCGCCACCGCTGTGGGCAATACCTCGGGCGGCGATCACCGCCTGGCTCAGGGCATGAATGCTGATTTCATCGGAGTAGGCAAAACCGGTCTTTTCACCACTGATGGCGCGGACACCCACCCCCTGATCGATGTTGTAGCTACCGTCCTTGACGATGCCATCTTCCAGCACCCAGGATTCGTGATAACTGCTCTGGAAATAGAGATCGCCGAAATCGACCTTATGGCTCATCAGCTGGCGCAACATACGCGCCAGCATGGCTTCATCCAGTTCATGGGGTAACAACAGACGTTCGGAAACTTGCTTCAACAACATCACTCGGGTTCTCTCCATCCATCGCGCAACCGGGCGTGATTGAGCACCGGCATATCACCACGGATCTTGTTCAGAAATTGAGGATCCAACTCGGCATGGATCAGGCCGCTCTCGTGTCCGGCTTCCGCCAGTACCTGTCCCCAGGGATCGATAATCACCGAATGTCCCCACGTCTGGCGGCCACCACCATGGACCCCGCACTGATTGGCGGCCAGGACATAACACTGGTTTTCAATGGCCCGGGCACGAAGCAAGGCCAGCCAATGGGCCTGACCGGTCACATGGGTAAAGGCCGCAGGTACCAGCAACACCTCGGCACCCGCCACACGCAACTGGCGATACAGTTCGGGAAAGCGCACATCGTAGCAGATGGAGAGCCCGAGGCCACCAAAAGGTGACGCCACCACTTGCCATCTCTGGCCAGGGGCAAAACTGGCGGACTCCCGGTACTGACCATAGCCATCCGCCACATCCACATCGAACAGATGCAACTTGTGATAGTGGCCCTGGAGGGTTCCGTCCGGCGCATAGACCAGCGAACTGGTGTGCAGCCGGGCCTCATCGGCGACACGGGTCGGCAGGGAACCGGCCACCAGCCAGATCCCCCACTGCCGGGCCCAATCCGCCAACTGCTGCTGAATGGGTCCTGCACCGAGCGGTTCTGCTATCTGCTGGTACTCCGCTGTCGTTCCCAGGCAGGCAAAATTCTCCGGTAACAACACCAAACAGGGACGCTCGTTCGGCAACCGCGCCAGCAGGTCGGCGATCTGCTGGCGATTGAGCAACCAGTCGGCCTGAGCATTGAGTTGGATTGCCACTAGCTTCATCGGGACAACGCCTTTTTGTAATCTGCCGGGATATTCTGCAACTGCCCGTGCTCCCGCCCGATCTCGGTCACCTGGGGAGAGGCCAGCGGACCTTCCAGATGAAAGCTGATGCGGGTGATGCCATCGATCACCGGGGAAAGCAAGGTGGAAGCCGCCAGAACATAGATACCCGTCACTGGTGTCACGGCAAAAGCGGTGGCCAGCGACACCCCGTTGGTAAAGTGCGGGGTAAAGGTGAATTGATAATCCAACTTTTTGCCGACCAGATCCAGCTTGCCACGCCCGGCGATATCTCCGGCATCGCCCAGTAAGGCGAAATCTTCGTTGTGCAACATCCCCTGGCGGATGCTGCCGCTGGCCGTGATCGACTTGAAGAAGAAGCCTTTTTCAAAAGCATCGCCAAAATCAAGACTCAGGCGGCGCATCAAACTATTCAGTGACAACATGGAGAGCAGACGGGTACTGGTAGAATCCAGCTTGCGCAATAAACCTTCCCCGGTTTCCAGCTTAAAACTGCCGCTCATACTCGGCTTATGGGGCTGAGATACGGGACCTTGCCAGCTCACGTCCAACTCCGCCGTTGCGGGTGTTCCACCAAAACCCGCACCGTAATTCCAATCCTTGGCCATCTGCTCCAGGCTGCTGGCCTTTAAGGTCAGATGCAGATCGCTTTGCCCCAGCGGTGGCTTGAGCCGCCAACTCCCTCGCCCCTGCACGCTATGGCCACCATTCTTCAAGGAGAAGGCCGACAATAGATACGCATCCGGTGCCCGGCGCCCCTCAACACGCACATCTCCCAACAGGGCATGATCCAGCTGGCAACGCTGGCAGTGGAAATCCAGATCCGGCCAAAGGGCCATCTGGCCGCGCTGCTCGGCCAGCGAGGGGATCGGTGGAATCACTTCGGGCGGCTCCTCCTTCTGCTCGGTTTCCGCCTCTGCATCCCCAGCAGGGTCATCCGGGTTATAGTCCGGGTTGCGCCAGTGCAGATACGCCAGCTCGACGTTCAGCGGCTGCTCCGGTTGCCAGCGCACCTCACCTGCGAGCTGATTGGCCAACACGTTGCCCTGAACCCCCTTCTCATCCCGGGTCATCTGCAGGCTGAACTTATCCCAGGGTTGGGATGCCAGCATCAGCTGCTGACTCTGAACCTGGACGCTCTGCGTCGGCGGCAACCAGCTCCCGGCATGATTCAAGGTGGCACCATCCACCGGCTGTCCCAACTGTTGCCACCACGTTTGCCAGGCGTCGGCATCCAGCTGCTCGAATTTCAAATCCAGACTCACAGGTGCTGGAGGGGTCAGGGTATCGAGCGTCGATTGATTGCTGATCCAGAAACGACTGAATTGATGTTTGCGGTGATCCAGTTGCCCCACAAACTGCAAACCATTTTGCCAGTCGGCGCGCAATGTCGAGGCGCTCTGATTGCCGCGCGCCGTAACCCGGAGCGGTAGCGATTGGTTGGCACTCTTGGTGTAGGGGGCAGGCCAGGCCAATCCCAGTCCTTTAAGGTCACTCTGCCATTGAGTCTGATAGTCATAGCGACTATCCGGATGCAGCTGCAAAGCAACCGAACCTTGCCACTGGGTCTGCCCCTTGAAGGTCCGTTGCCAGCCCGCCGACAAACCTTGCGCCCGGGCTTGACTCCAGCTTCCCTGCAACCCGAGTTGCACCTGGTAGCTGGTATCCTGCAGTGCACCCTGGTAATCGATGCGCATGGGTTGTCCCCACAGCTCGGCCTTCAAACCGTCAAAGCGGGTCTCCGCCTCGGTAAAGAACAGTTCGCCATCTAGCTGAGTCAGCGCAAAATCCAGTGGCACCACCTTCACTGCATTGCCCGCAAATTGCACATGTCCCAGCACCTGGACCGGATCGCCATCCACCGGGATCACCAGTTGCAGATCGCCAGTCAGCGGTTTGCTGAGTTGTAACTGTTGTAATGCCGCGCCCACCGAATCCTTGACCCCGGACTGCTGCAGATAGGCACTGACCGCCTTGGCCTCGCCCTGAATATCGGCATTGATATAGAGCCGGCTATGAGGCTCCAACGTCGGAAACCAGGCATGAATATGATTCGAGCGAGCGGCACCCAGGCGCGCCGCGTTACTGCGCATCTCCAGGGTGTCGTTCTGGAACAGGAGATCCAGCGACATCTCCTTGAGCGGCTGCCAGGCGGGATCAAACTGGAAGGTGGTGTGGCGCAGCGGCACCCAGGCCTGAAAGATGCCACTCCCCTGATGATAGGGGAACTCGGCCAGCGGGCCATCCCACAACACGGTCGCCCCCAGAGCCTTACCACCTTGCAGAGCAGCCCGCAGATAGTTAGTCAGGCCCTCACCCATCGCCAGTCGGGGGTAATAGCGCCAGGCCTGGGATGCATCGTCCAGGTCGACTCGGGTCAACAGCGCCAGATAGGGAGTGGCGGCATGGGGGAGCTCGAGACGAAAATCCGTATCGGCTTGCAGCGCCGGAGTCACCAGATGCAGCTGTTGCCCTGCCACTTGCCAACCATCGGCGGTTTGCTGCCACTGCAGCTGACCGTTCAGGCTGGTTAATGGAATATCTGCCGGAAAGTAGGGACCCGCCTGAACCGTTTGCTCGCCCAGCTGCACATTCACCCTGCCGCCTTGCGCATCCAGCGTAAAGTCGCCGTTCACATCCTGCAGCCCGGGAACCATCTCCCAGCGTTGCCACCCCAGCGCCTGCAGGTGTCCGGATAATTGCCATTCACCATCCTGCTCCCGGCGCTCGAACGCCAGCTGTTGCAGGGTGCCCGTCGGTTTCATGCTGCTCAGGGCTTCCCCGGCGACACTGCGCTCACCCGCCAGTAATGCCAGTACCGGGGTGATCCCGGGCAAGCTGACAGGATCAATCCGGCCACTCAGGATGCCGGCTTGGGAATCCAGCTGCATGCGCCAGGGCCCCCAGTCGGCGCCATCCCCCTGCACCTGCACTTCATGGCTGGCCAACTGCCACCCCTGGCCCAAACGTTGCCATTGCACCACGCCACCGCGCAAGCCAATCTGATGGCGGCGGTTGCCCTGTTGCCACTGCAGTTGATTATCCGCCAGCTTTAGCAGTCCCAACTGCCAGTCATTGGCTTGCCGCTCCAGCCAGAACTCGAAACCCAGCTGACCACTCCAGGCGGCATTCCGACGATCGCTACCGGCAGAAACCTGGCGCTGACTGTTACTGGCCAGATAGAGCTGGCCATTGAGGGCTGCAGGGGTATCGGCGGGACCACGAAAATCGGCGATCAGGCGGATCTGGTGTGTCAGGCCATTGTGTTGAAATACCAGCTCGCCATCGCCACGATGCCGCGTCCCCTGGTTCTGCCAACGCAGGCGACTGATATTCAATGACCCCAAATCGCCGAGCGAGGAACGCACCACCAGATGACTATCGCGCAACTCAAATTGCTTGAGCCCGCCCAGCAACAGGCGACTCAGGGGCTGCCAGTCATGGGCCGAGCTCGCGCTCTCGCCCTGGGCGCTCAACAGGCGCCGGGGCAGGATCATCTCCACGCCCTGGAATTGCAGCTCGCCAATCACCCACTGCTGCTGGCTGAGGCTCTGCCACAGATCCAGTTGCAGGGTGGCTTCAGCGACGGTTAGCTGCCATGGCTCATCGCGTTTCTGTCGCAACTCAAGCCCCTGCAGGGTGATCGCCGGACCAAAGTCGGTCCACCGCGCACCTAAACTGGCAACCTGGCTGCTCAGAGCCGGATCGGCCACCAGCCAATCGAGCAACGCCTGACGTTGCGCCTGCAACCAGGGCACCCCGAAGCGCGCGCCGCTGACCAGCAAGGCGAGCAGTAACAGCAGCAGGGCGGCCAGGCGCCAGGTATGGAACAGGGTGCGCCGCAGCACTTACATCATCACCACATCAAATTGTTCCTGACTGTAGAGCGGCTCCGCATGCACCTTGACCTGTTTGCCGATGAACACTTCCAACTCGGCCAGGCTATGGGACTCTTCGACATGCAGGGCTTCCGCTACCTGTAAGGCGGCATAGACCACAAACTGATCGGCATCGTAGGCGCGGTTCACACGCAGGATCTCGCGCAGGATTTCGTAACATACCGACTCCACCGTCTTGACCCGCCCCCGGCCCTTGCACTCGGGACATTCGGAGCAGAGCACATGTTCCAGGCTCTCGCGGGTGCGTTTGCGGGTCATCTCCACCAGTCCCAGATGGGAGAAACCGTTCACGCCGGTCTTGGCTCTATCCCGCGACAGCGCCTGCTCCAGGCTCTGCAGCACGCGACGACGATGATCCTCGGACTGCATGTCGATGAAATCGATGATGATGATGCCACCGAGATTGCGCAGCCGCAGCTGTCGGGCGATCGCCGCCGTGGCCTCAACATTGGTATTGAAGATGGTCTCTTCCAGATTGCGATGGCCGACAAAGGCGCCGGTATTGATGTCGATGGTGGTCATCGCCTCGGTCTGATCGATGATGAGGTAGCCACCGGACTTGAGTTCGACCTTGCGCTCCAGCGCCCGCTGGATCTCATTTTCCACATCGTAGAGATCGAAGATCGGCGAATCACCGGAGTAGTACTCCAGCTTGTTGACCATCTCGGGAACAAACTCTTCGGTAAAAAGCTTCAACTGCTCGAACGTCTGGCGGGAGTCGACGCGGATCTTGTCCAGCTCGGTACCGACAAAATCGCGCAGGATGCGGAAAGCCAGGCTCAGATCCTCATACAACATGCTGCAGGGTTTGTTGCGCAAGCGGCGCTCCAGCACCTTGCTCCACAGCCGTTTGAGAAACTGGGTATCCTGCTCCAGCTCTCGCTCGCCCACCCCTTCGGCGGCAGTACGGACGATAAAGCCACCCAGATGATCCACCTGCCGGGAGACGATATTTTTCAATCGTTCCCGCTCCGTTTCGCTCTCGATGCGTTGCGAAACCCCGACATGGGAACTACCGGGCATGAAGACCAGATAACGGGAGGGAAGCGTGATATCCGTGGTCAGACGCGCGCCCTTGGTACTGATCGGATCTTTGACCACCTGGACCATGATGTCCTGGCCCTGGCGTACCAGCTCGGCAATGTTACCGACCTGAAAGTGCTCTTTCTCCCGCACATCGACACATTCGGTATGAGGCACTATGTCCGAGGCGTGCAAAAAAGCAGCCTTCTCCATGCCGATATCAACGAATGCCGCCTGCATGCCGGGCAGAACCCGACTGATCTTGCCTTTATAGATATTGCCCACCAGCCCGCGCTTGGCCTGACGTTCAATATGCACCTCTTGCAGAATACCGTGCTCGACCAGGGCAACCCGAGTCTCCGACGGCGTCACGTTTACCAGAAGTTCGGTTGACACTTTGGGTCTCCTTGCCTGCTTATAGGTATTGTTGTAGCAGCAGATCAGTTTCCAACAACGGCAAGCCCACCACGGCTGTGTAACTGCCTTCGATGCGACTGACAAATTTCCCCGCCAGGCCCTGAATGCCATATGAACCCGCCTTATCGGCCGGCTCCCCAGTGTGCCAGTATTCGGTGATCTCGTTGGCAGATAATACCCGGAACGTGACATCCGTGGTCACCAAGGTGACGGAAACCCCAGTCGCGCCTGCAACCGCCACCGCCGTCATGACCTGATGCTGACGCCCGGAAAGCGCCATCAGCATGCGTTCGGCATCTTGTTGATCACGGGGTTTTTCCAGCACCTGCTCATCCAGCACCACTATGGTATCGGCACCCAGCACCGGCAAACGCCCACCGCAGCTGTGCCAACCGGCCAGAGCCTTGGCTTGGGCCAGTCGTCGGGCATAGTCGGCCGCGCTTTCGCCCGGTGATTTTTCCTCGGGGACATCCAGGGTCAGCACATCGAATGGATATCCCAGCTGCGCCAGCAGCTCACGCCGCCGGGGAGAGGCCGAGGCTAGATAGAGACGGGGAGCAGAGGCAGGAGTCATCAGCGGATACGGAATTTACGGCGCAGTTTGCGCAAGGAGAGAAAGGTCCAGGGCCAGAGCAAGGTAGTACTCAATGAGGCCCAGAACAACCGGTAGTTGAGTGACGCCACGCCAAACAGATGTTCAGCCCAAAACACCGACAACTGCCCCAGCAGACTGATGCAGCCAATCACCATCGCCTGCTGCCAGACCGAGAAGTTGCGGATTTTCTGGAATTGCATCGCCGCCACGTAGGCCATGATAGCCATCGACAACGCCCGCACCCCCAGCGTGGAGCCCAGCAGGATATCCAGCAGCAAGCCCGCCACCCAGGCGGTGCCGATATTGACGCGATGGGGTAGGGCGATCACCCAGTAGAGCACCACCAGCGCCACCCAATCCGGACGATAGGTGTCCAGCACCGCCGGCATCGGCAGAATTGATAGCAACAGCGCCAGCAAAATCGTCAGATAGATAGAACCAATGCCATGTCCAGTCAGATTCATCGGGTTACTGCGCCTCCACGGGCAGGCTGGGGCGACGGACGCGGAGTCGTTCTGGCAGCGCCAGGTCCGGCCTTACGAGTCGATGGGACGGCATTCGGCTTGGTCACGGCTTGCCCTGTGGTGGTGGCGGCCCCGCTAGCCGCGGGCGGCAACACAGCGGCTGCCGATGCGGCATCGCTGATCGGCGCCGGCCACAACAGCAACAGGTAACGCAAGCGATCCAGCGCAGCAAGAGGCTCCGCCTTTACCTCGGCAAAGGGCTTGCCCTCTTCATAGGAGAAGCGGGTGATCTTGGCCACCGGATAGCCCATCGGAAAACGCCCGCCCAGACCGGAGGTCACCAGCAGATCCCCCTGCTGCAGATCAGCACTGCGCGGAATATTCTTCAAGTTCAGCTCATCCAGACTGCCAGAACCACTGGCAATGGCGCGGATATCATTGCGCATCACCCGCACCGGCAAGGCATGACTCAGATCGGTGATCAGCAAAACCCGGCTGGTGGTCTTGGCCACACTGACCACCTGCCCCACCACCCCCTGGTCATTGACCACGGGTTGACCTTCAAACACGCCGTTGCGTTCACCCCGATCGATGATCACCTTATGCACGAAGGGATCCGAATCGACCGCCAGGATCTCGGCCACCATCTTGCGGGAATCGGCCTGAATCGGCGATCCCAACAAGCCTCGCAACCGCTCGTTTTCCTGGGTCAGCTGATTCAGACGCAACAAATCACTGCGCAACAAAAACAGTTGCTCCTCCAGCTTCTGGTTGGACTCCTGCAGCTGGCTGCGCGACTGCAACTGCTCGTTGACCCCATCGGCCAATTGCCGCGGCGTATCCGCCAGATAGATCAGCGGGCTGACCACCGAATCCATATAGATGCGCACGCCATTGAACAAATGGAAACGGGCATCCGCCACTATGCCCGCTACCGAGAGCAGCACAGCCAGAAAGAGTCGGAGTTGCAGGGAGAGGCCCCGGCCAAAAATTGGATTCATGCTGTCCGTCATACGAAACCGGCCCGCAAGGGGCCGGCTTCAAGATTATTCGTAGTGGAACAGGTCGCCGCCGTGCATGCCGATGAGCTCGAGCGCTCGGCCACCACCGCGGGCCACGCAGGTCAGCGGATCTTCCGCCACCACCACAGGGATGCCAGTCTCTTCCATCAACAGACGATCCAGATCCCGCAACAGGGCGCCACCACCGGTCAATACCATGCCCCTCTCGGAGATATCGGAAGCCAGTTCGGGCGGCGATTGCTCCAGCGCCACCATAACGGCACTGACGATCCCGGTCAGCGGCTCTTGCAGCGCTTCGAGGATCTCGTTGGAGTTCAGGGTAAAGCTGCGCGGTACCCCTTCGGCCAGATTCCGGCCGCGAACTTCGATTTCGCGCACTTCATCGCCTGGATAGGCAGAGCCGATCTCGTGCTTGATACGCTCGGCCGTGGCTTCACCAATCAGGCTACCGTAATTCCGGCGCACATAGCTGATGATGGCTTCATCGAACTTGTCACCACCGATACGGACGGAGGAGGAGTAGACCACACCATTCAGGGAGATGATGGCCACCTCGGTGGTACCACCACCGATATCCACCACCATGGAGCCGGTCGCTTCAGAGACCGGCAGACCGGCGCCGATGGCCGCGGCCATCGGCTCGTCGATCAGATAGACTTCACGCGCCCCGGCGCCTTGGGCCGATTCCTTGATGGCTCGGCGTTCAACCTGGGTGGAGCCACAGGGTACGCAAACCAGCACACGCGGACTCGGACGCAGGAAGTTGTTGTCATGCACCTGCTTGATGAAGTGCTGCAGCATCTTCTCGGTGACGTAGAAATCGGCTATCACCCCATCCTTCATCGGACGAATGGCGGCGATATTGCCCGGAGTACGACCCAGCATCAGTTTGGCCGCATGGCCAACCGCCGCCACAGACTTGGCGTTGCCGCCACGTTCCTGACGAATGGCAACCACAGACGGCTCATTCAGCACTATGCCTTTGCCTTTAACGTAGATCAGCGTGTTGGCAGTACCCAAATCGATCGACAGATCGTTGGAAAACAAGCCTCTGAGATTCTTGAACATGGTAGCGGGGGATCCTGGAAGTTGAGACTGGGTAAAAACCGGCTAACTTTACCAACCCGGGGCTGATTGGGCAAGTAAACATCCGGCCGGAAGCCTGTTGCGGCGCATAAATGATGAAGCTATCAAAAATGTCGGGCCAGCGTTGAAAGCTGGCCCGAATGGTATTCGATAGAATCCTAAAACTGGCAATTAGAGATTCAATCGGAAGATCTGGATCAATTCAGGACCTCACGCCGGTAGATCACTCGATCGCTGCTGCGCCATTGATTGAAGAATGCCCACCCGCCCATATCCGAGACGGTCGTGACACCATCCCCGTTCCAGTCAAAACTCAGCCAAGTCGGTTGCTTGGGTTGTTTGCTCAGATCCAGCTGGTAATTGACCCGATCGCTGATCCCCGGGGCGGTAAAATGCAGCCAGATATAACCCGCCTGGGCCGTGGCGCTAGTCGGTTGTCCTGCCGGCGTATCGCGGCTGGTCGTCAGCGCTAACCGCGAGGTCGCACTGTTATCAATCAGCGTCAGTTGTGACTTGCTGGCATCATAGCCGCGATCAAATACAAAGCCGCCACTGGCCTGTAAGTCGAGCTGGGTACAGCCATCATCGGCATTGCGTTGCCAGCCACTGCCGGTATAGCTCTCCAGGGTCAAAGGCAAGGCCAGGGCGCTATCCACGGCGGCGCGTCCGGAACTCACGCTCAGACGACCATGACGCAGATCCTGGGTGGAAAGCCGCACCGCTGTGCAATTGGAGCCACAGGCGCCACTGGTCGTGGCATTCATATTGGTGTCTTTGAGCGGCAGATCGATGGCTGACTCGTTATCGAACAATTGCAGCCCAATTGCCAACTGGCTGAACGGGCCATCGGGCGGCGCATTCCGGGTGAAGGTCTCGGGGTGCAGGTTCGCCGTAAACAGCCCGGCTTGCCACCCCAAACTTCCCAGACCACTCAAACGCGAGCTCAACGGCACGCCATTATCACCATTCTCAGCCACCAGTCCCAAGGTCGCAGTGGCAAACTCATCCCGGTAATTGCTGGTAGTGCCACCGCTCAGGTTACGAGCGTTCACGGTAAAGCTGGTCGGCATGGGCTGATCCATATAGCTGAAACTGCCACAGCCAGGGGTAATGCTGCCATTGCTGAGAGCAAAGTCGTAAGGGGTAAAGCGCCCTACCGGGGCACTCTTGGCAACCGGCAGTGCATAACCCATATACAGAGGCGGCGTGGCGGTGAATCGGAACACCCCTACCTCACTCACCGACTGGGACAGGCTCATTTGCCCTCCGCTACTGGCGATGTGACTGTACTGGTTCAGACCCACACTACCATTGACGCCCGCACTCGGGGCCACCCGCTCACTACCCAACGGGATGCTGTTCAACACAAAGTTCGGTGTAGAGAGATTATTGGTGCACAGATCCGTATCGCTATCCGACTCCCACGCTTTGGCCGTTATGGTCAAGGGGAAGGTCTCTCCGGCCCGCCGGAAGTAAGGACAACTGCTGTTACCTACCGCACAGACGGTTTGTGGCTGAATACAGAGGCCAACCGGGCGGCTGATAAACTGATCGCTACCGGTCATTACCAGCCCGGCATCTCCGTTCGTCGTCGAGCCGGTATAACTGGCATTCAGCTGCATCTTACCCGCGTCGGTGTAGTTAACACTGGCAAGCGTCGCCTGCCCCTGGGCATCAAACGCCAGCGTCAGCGGGGTTGCCGCTGTCGAGGTCAGGCCTATGGCCGTACCATTCACTGACACTTGCCGACTCACAGGGCGCCCAGCTGCCACAGGATCTATGTAATCACTCCAGAAATTCAGCGTCCGGCTGACACTGGCAAAACCGGGGACACACTGTTTGGTGCTGTCGTCTTTCTTCACCGCCTTAAGGAGCACATTGCTGGCGGCCTTGTTGGCGATAATATCCGGCACATCGAAAATAAAGCCGCTGTCGGCAAAAGTCAGGGTGCAGCTGGCTTCACTCAGGGCACCGCTTCCTGCCCGGCAGAGTGTCTTGCTCAGGGGTTTGGTTGATGGTATTGAACTGGTGACGCCAATCGTGGTGGTGCCTGCCGTGCCCTTGCGAAACGACACGGTTGTCGAGCCACCCGAAAAGGTGATGCTATTGCCGCCCACCCAGCCGCCATCACTGAGCGAGTCCGGGCTGAGTACTGCAGTAACACTATCCGTGATTAAGGAAGAACAGCTGGCATCGGCACAAGCACGAATGGTCATATTCTCTGGATTACAGGTCAGCGCTTGGCCACTGTGGTCAAACTCGAAGTGATCAATCTGCTTACCAACCGGATTGGAGGTGATGGCGCAAATACGCACATTATCCAGCTCATGGATGTTAGTCGCAGCACCAGTCGACCCGGTAAACGAGAGATAAAAATTGGCCGGGAGTGCCGCCTGATCTGTTTGTACAGTGGCGTTAAAAGTCGGGATCAAGGTGACGTAACCAGAACCGGTATTCCGCTGTATGGTTACGAGTGCCTGCCCAGATTTGCGCGAATCGACTGTCAGGCGGTAACGATGTGGGGGCGAAGGATATGAGTTTCCGCTATGAATCGTTGGACTCAGAGTGTCAGTACCAAAAAGGTAGCGGTACCCTGAATAGGCTGAGCCAGAGCCACGGATTGACACTGTATTGGCTTTGCTGTTCTGATTATTCGCCCCGCCTTCGGCTCTAAAATTACCATACTCGTCAATACCGACGCCGAGCCAGCCGCCCGCAAAACCGGGGGCATTGGTCTTATACCCATAACCCAGAGGCCCGCCGGAACTACCTGGTTGCGGGGTCACAGTTGCATCCGATAACACCATAGCAATGCCATCGGCAGCACTACCACCATAGGCCGCCTGATCGAATTCAATGGTAACCAGATTACCGACAGCCGGGAATAACCGCTGATAAGTCACCGAGGTGGCTTGATAGGTGCTCGATTGAGTTAGTCGCAAACGGCCATCATAAATGCTCGGCGTAAAGGAACCACCACTCTTGGCCGCCACCCAATTAACACTTAATGGGGGTTGGCTAAAATCGTCGCTAACGCAACCTAAAGGAGGAAGTGGTGTAGCCGAATCATCATTAACATAGGAATCATAAATATAGATATGTCGCGCCGTAATTCGTCCATTTACGGTGCCCTGATTACGCACAATGAAATTATCATTGGCATAGAAATAGCCGTTATGAGTACCACCTAGCAGTTCGATATTGTTGTACCCAATGACCACCAAACTCCCCATGCGGTCGGAGTTCAACGTCGCCTGGTTTTTTACCGACAGATCATTTTTTACGAAAATCCGCGTAGTACCTGGATCACTGAGAATTAGCGGCCTCCCATCCAGATCCAATGTATCAATCCAATAATCACCGGGAGCCAAATAGAGCGCAGCCTGCCCATTTCTCACTGTCAGGCTCTTGATTTTATAGGTAGTGTTAACATTGCTGAATTTAAGAACCGCATTATCAACCATGAGATTCCCGTATTCAGTATCCCCACCCGCCCCCAGTGTCACCACTTGATTATTGTTGTAGGTCGTATTGCTGGTAATACTGGAGCTCATAAATGGATCCAGTACCAGCACCGGAATCTGGGTACCGTTCGCAGAGCAGAACACCACATTACCCGCGCTGTTGATGCAGTTACCATTGTTGCTCTGCACGTTAATCTTACATAGATTCAGTGAGGGACTAGTCCCTCCCTTGATTCGGGAACTATTGGTAATCTCCAAAGTGGATGCATTATTGGAGTTACAGTCCGAATTCATATTTGCAGTCTGCCCCTGTATCACAGTTGGAAACACAGTACTGTAGTCTATCGTCAGAGCGAAGAGCGGCTGGCTGAACCAGCACAGGCCAGCGAGCAAGCCAAGCACCCAATAACGCACCATTATTGTATCCCCCCATCAAACGCTTCGGCCTGAATCGTCCGGCTGACGGTAAAATCCGGATTATTATCGCCACTGGCGGCCAGGGAGCCGCCGCCATCGCAGCGTCCGGTACTGGCGAGCCGGTAGCTGGTCACAGCCCCGCTGGTCACCGACAAGGTGGTGCAAACAATTGCGGCGGAACAACCCCGCAAGCCATCGGTGCTGAAACTCAGGCTGCTGGTCACCTTATCGCAGCCGGTTTTGCCATTGGCATCCGCCGTCGCGGCCTGCCAGACCCCGTTCGGATATAACTGATAGAGCCCCTGCTCCACGCCACTCTGCGCCGCCATCAATGCTCGCACGCCCAGGACTTCTACCGTCACTTTTTCACCACTATCCAGCAGCAAACGCCCCAGCGCCGCGGCCAGCAAACCAACAATAACGATGACAAACAGCGCTACCATGATGGTGCTGCCTCGCTGTGAGTAACCGGCGGACATTCGCTCAGGGCACATTGTTGACCTCCACCTGATGGCTAAACAGCACGGTTTCACCGCGCTGGGTGAAGCTCAAATTCAGGCTTACCTCACCACTGCGATTGAAGGCTTGGGGATCCTGGAAGAAGCGGGCACTGTCCAGATGTTCCGCCATCAGAGCACTACTGCGGCTACCGCTCGCTAGCACGGTCGCCTGGCGCACCAGTTGATTCTGACTATTCCGGCAAAACGAGACCTGCTCGCGAGCGAAAAAAATACGCTGTCCTGGAGAAGGCGCAGCAAACCCCGTGAAAGTTCCAGACGGGATCTGGCTCAGGCTGGCGGTCAGCAGATCCGCATCACCATTGACCGCCACGGGTGCGCTGGCAACTTGCGCCACGCAGACGCCAGCACTACACCCATAGGGGGACGCGGTACTCAAGCCCACCGGATAGACAATGGCATAATCCCCCGTCTTGATGCTGCCACTTAAGGGCGCCAGAAAGGTCAGAGTACCGCTCGAGGTCGTCGGCAATGAGATATAGCGACTCACGGCCGCCAGGGGCCAGAAACTGATGCACTGCTGATCGGTGCTCACCACCAGGGTGCCTGGCACCGCATCGCGCAACTCCCGATTCAGACGCTCGACGCCGAAACGCACATCGCTCATCAGCTGTTCCCGGGCACTGGCATCGGCATACAGCTGGGTGCTGCTGCCGATAAACTGGCTGCTGAAAGTCACCATCACGCCGAGCAGCAGAATCACCACCACCAGTTCAATCAGTGTAAAACCACGGGATCGCTCTATTGTTGGTTCAATCAGAGTGAAGCCACAGGATCGCCCCATCGCTAATTCAATCAGGGTAAAGCCGCGGGGTTGCTGCATCAGTAGTTCCCCCGTAACAGGGCAAACGGCAACTGGCTACCATCCGGCAGCTGCACCGTCACCGTAATGAGCTTGAAAGTGGTGCAGAGGGTGGCACTACAACCGGAACCCGGAGAGATGAGAACTTGCATCCGGTAGTTGGGGTAATCATTCTGCGTCGCCACACTGTTGTCGGTGAAATAGCTGGCCGCAACCCAGGAGCTGTTGCTGCAGGGAGTCAGATTTTGGCTGCAGATCGCCGGGGTATGGTAGTCATCCACATCGTTGAACAGATACGGCTTGGTCTCGCCCGACTCAGGCCCATAGCCGGTCGGCAAGGTACAGGTCGCATAGGTGATGCCGTTGACCGTTTCCCCACAACGCCAATGGCTGCCGTTATGATCCGAGTTCTGATCGAAGGAGCGGGCGCTGATATCATTCAGCAGTCGCTGGGCCAGTTGTGCCGCCCGCACCTGCTGCACCGGCTCGGTACTCTCCGCCGACTGGTTGATGAGCAGGCCCAACATGCCGCCCAGAGCGATGGCGATCAGCACGATCCCCATCACCAGTTCGATCAGGGTAAAGCCGGCGCTGCGCCGTCTACTAGTCGATCCCATAGACATACCCCTGAGCATTGATCTGGATTCGCGCCGTCTCTCCACCATCACTGACACTCAACTGACAGCCACTGGCGCAAGCGCCAAGCGGACGGCCCATACGATCAAAGCGCAAGCTTAAACCCGCAGTTGCTGTCAGCGCCAAGCCGCTACTCAAGGTGACCACACGGCCCCGACTCAGCTGGGCACTGCTCCAACTGCCGATAGCGGGCGGGGCCACACAGGGCATCATGCTGATATGGCCGAAGCGGCTGCTCTCGCCCACCCACCAGCTGCACCGATCGGCGGGCTCATTCATATTGTGCATCTGTATCAGCCGCAGGCGCGCCACCAGCTCATCGCGCGCGGTTTGCACCTCAAAGCCACCTTTGCCCAGCCATTTTGGCAAGGCAAAGGTCGCCAGGATGCCCAGCAGCAGGATCACCACCACCAGCTCAATCAGGGTAAAGCCATCCGGTTTTCTCATACCATCCTATTTATCCCAACCATGGAATAGCCTAAATAAAACGGGGTGCGGCTTACCGCCAGCACCCCGCTTCACTTGCGAACCAATAACTGCGTATTAAATTAGCAACCGCTTGTATCGGTGCTGACTGTTGGTCTAGCCGGTGAGGTGCCGAGTGTATAGGTAACGGTACAAGTGTCGGCTGCACCAGTAGGCTTCAATACATAACCTGAGCTAGCAGCCCCGCTAGGAACCTCCCAGTCACCTGAACTCAGATCCAGAGCTGCACCAATGCCTGCTGAAGTTGCATTCGGGTAGCCATACACAATAGAGATATCATCCACAGAACTGGCAGCCGAGGTCTCCAATCCTTTAATAACAGCCTTGGAATAGACGATGGAAGCAGAGCTTTCCATAGCCGCCTTCATGCCTTTCAACGTGGACTCTCGAGCATCTTTTTGTAAATTCAAAAACTTAGGTGCGGCAGTCACTGCCAGAATGCCCAGAATAATAATAACAATCACCAGCTCGATCAGTGTAAAACCAGCACTACGCTTCATAACAATTTCCTTTAAGGTCTCGGTTTAAGTTGATATCTGTTTACGTCACGTTACGGATTTCGATGTGTCTTTAATCATTGATATAAGTCACGACCTGGCCTGAGGCCGGGCGATAACTGAAACTCTTGAACTTGTTGGTCTGGTTGTTCGGATCCTCGTAACCACCGCTACTGGTCTTGTTCAAGGCATTGACCAGATAGTAACGACATACCGCATCATTACCCGAACCATCCACGGAGACATAGTACTTCAAATCATTTTTGCTAGTCTCCACCGAATTAAAATCGTTGGTCGCCTTGGGCGGATTCTGCAGCAGACCATTCCAGATATACAGACAACGCTCTGACGTCAGACTGCCCGGAGAAACATCCACTGAACCACTGGAGCTGGTATCGATCGGGTAACCCGGTGAAATGAGCCCAGCTTCCACTTCCGCATCGGTCGGTGTCGTCAGGTAGAAGCGGTTGCCATCATACAGAATGGTATTGATGCCCCCCTCTTTGCTACGCCCCTTGGCTTCCCATTGGGCGCGGACCAGCAACACCCCGGTGGCAAAACCACCGGAGACACCTTCGACGCTGGCGTTTTTCGCCTCTTCGGTGACATCCAGAAAGCGCGGCAGTGCCGTGACGGCAAGAATGCCCAGCACCACGATGACAATCACCAGTTCGATCAATGAAAAGCCGGTTTGCTGTTTCATGCTTGTATTCCCTTTTTCCCGATAAATTATAGGGTTAAATGCTGAACAACTAAATACCCAGTGAGCACTCAGCTACCGCGCGTCGTCACAGAACCATCGGCGAAGCGATACGAAAACCCAGCTTCGCCGATTCGAAATTCACAGCCCGGGCTGGTGATGAGCGGCGATACCACCACCGGCTCGCCATCCAGCATCAGCGGTGTCGACAGCAACTGCAGCCAGAGCTGCCGACACGCCACCTCGGGCTCCTGATGGTGCGCCGATCCCTGCGGCCAGCCGTTAGCGCTCATCACATAACGGGCATTCACCGCGGCCTCCGATGGAGCAGCAGACGGCAGCTGAAAGGCTCGGCCGACTTCATAGATCACGCCGGGACGATTCTGGCTTAACCACAGACCATGTACCAAGGCTGCCCGTTCAGCAAAGAGAGCAGCCAGAGCCCGCATCGATGTGATCTGGGCTTGATAACGCTGGCTTTGATACTGACTGGCAAGGCCCCACACTAACAGCAACACCAGGCTAATGCTCAAACCGAACCTGAACACGCCTAAAATTTGTACATCGGCCTCGCTCTGCTGAGACACCGTCAGTGGCCCCGAACCGCACGCATCATGTCCCACATCGGGGTGAAGATCCCCAGCGCCAGAATCAGCACCATACAGGCCACGACGACTAACAGTATGGGTTCGATCCGCGCCGTCAGAGTCCGCAGGTCATAATCCACTTCCCGCTCGTAAAATTCAGCCGCCTCCTGCATCAACTCATCCACCTGCCCCGTCTCTTCACCGACCGCAAACATCTGCATGACCAGAGGAGTAAAGAGCTTACTGGCCGCAGCCGTGCGCATCAGACTCTCGCCGCGCTCGACCCCGGCCCGCATCTCGCGGATACGATCCCCGACGAAGGTGTTGTCGACCGCCTCGGCCACCATGCTCAGGGCATGGTTCAACGGCACACCAGCACGCAGCATCATGGCAAAGCTACGGGCAAAGCGGGCCAGCAAGGAGCGATTGATGATGCTGCCCACCAGCGGAATATGCAGCTGCCATTGGCTCCACTTCAGTTTTCCCATCGGCGTCTTGACCCATTCCAGCCAGCCCACGGTGGCCGTAGCACCCGCCAGCAGCAGCAACCACCACCATTGCACGAAGAAGTGCGAGGTCGCCAGCAGGATGCGGGTGGCCAACGGCAGTTCGACGCCGAATTTGGCAAACATGTTGGCAAAGGTCGGGATGACAAAAATATTCAGAATAAACATGGCCGCGACGATAAACCACAGCACCAGCATGGGATAGCGCAGGGCGGTCTTGATGCGCTTTCGCGTCTCGAGTTCGAGGGCGAAATAGTTGGACAGCTGCAGGAACGACTCTTCGAGCTGACCGGTATTTTCACCGACACTCACAATGGCAATAAACAGGGTATTGAACACCTTGGGATGTCCCTGCATGGCGGCTGACAAGGGGCGACCGTTGCCCAATTCAGTCTCCAGTGCCTGCAGGGCACGCCGCAAGGGTTTGCCATGGGCGGAATCGCTCAGACCATGGATGGCCCGCATGATCGGAATGCCCGCCTTGGTCAGGGCATACATCTGGCGGGTGAAAATCACCAGCTCCTCCAGCCCGACCTGACTCTCCAGCAGATCGCGCCAGGCGATGCCCTTGCGCGGCGATCGGCCAGCGCGCAATCCGGTCGGCATGATACCTCGACGCATCAGTTGCTCTGCCGCCGCCAGTTCAGTGGCCGCTTCGAGCTGGCCACTCACCGCCTGGCCCTTGGCATCCCGTCCCTGATAGGCAAAAAATGGCATCAGCTCACCACCTCGGCCAGACGTAACACCTCATCGACTGTGGTGATCCCCTGGGTGGCGTATTCAAAAGCCATGTCAACCAACGGCCGGTATTCCACATGCTCGCGCGCCGCGCGGGCAAAGGCCTCTGGATCACCCCGACGCAAAGCGTCCATCATCGGCAGATCCAGCTCCAGCAATTCAAATACCCCGATGCGGCCCGCGTAGCCGGTGAAGTTACAGCTCTGACAACCCCGCCCACGCTGGAACTGCTGCTGGTGTACTCCCTCACCAAACAGGTTAACCAGCCAGATCCGATCTCCCGCATCGACCTCATGCACTTCATGGCAATAACGGCAAATGCGTCGCACCAGTCGTTGGGCCACGATGGCACGCAGGGCACTGGCCACCAGATAGCCCTGAGCCCCCATATCCATCAAGCGCAGGGCGCTGGAGATGGCGTCATTGGTATGCAGCGTGGTCAGTACCAGGTGACCAGTCATGGCACCGCGCAAACCGATCTCCACGGTTTCCTGATCCCGCATCTCCCCGACCAGCAGGATATCCGGATCCTGACGCAGGGTGGCCCGCAGCACATTGGAAAAATCGAGGCCGATCTTCGGATTGACCTGGACCTGGTTGATGCGCGGTAAGCGGTATTCCACCGGATCTTCGACCGTGATGATCTTGTTTCCCGGTTGATTGAGTTCGGACAAGGCGCCGTACAGGGTGGTGGTCTTGCCGCTCCCGGTTGGCCCGGTGACAACGATCATGCCATGGGGGCGCCGCAGCTGACGCCGGAAACGCTGCAGGATCTGCTCCGGCATCCCGGTATCGTGCAGGGAGAGCAGACCCGCCGATTGATCCAGCAGACGCATGACCACAGACTCACCGTGTTGCACCGGCATGGTGGAAATCCGCACATCGATCTCGTGCCCCCGGACCCGCATATTGAAGCGGCCATCTTGCGGCAGACGCTTCTCGGAGATATCCAGCCCGGCCACCAGCTTGAGGCGCAAAACCAAGGCTGGCGCGATCCGCACTTCATTCAACACACTTTCATGGAGCACACCATCGATGCGCTGACGAATGCGTAACACCTTCTCATCCGGCTCGATATGGATATCCGAGGCATGGACCTGGACCGCATCTTCGAACACCGACCGCAGCAGCTTGACCACGGTCGCTTCGCTCTCGTTCCCGGCGGTATCGGCCATGCCCAGATCAAAACCAGTCGCCTGATACTCTTCCTGCAACTGCTCGGCGAAGCTCTCGATCTCTTTGGTCCGACGGTAGAGCTGATCGAAATACTGCAGTAACTGGGCTTCCCGGGCGACCGCCAGCTTCAACTCCCGCGGGCTCAGCATAGCCGCCAGCGCATCCAGTGCCGCCAGATCGGCCGGGTCTGACATCACCACTGTGACCTCATCCCCACTCTGATTCACCGCCAGCGCCCGATAACGACGGGCATGCACTTCAGGGATCAGTTGCACCGCCTGGGTCTGGATACTGAGCTTGGAGAGATCGAAAAACGGAACATTCAGCTGTTGGGCGAGAAATTTGAGCAGTTGTTCTTCACCGATGAAGCCCAGATCCACCAGCGTGGTCCCCAGTTTGCGCCCGGTTTGACGCTGCTGCTGCAGCGCCATCTGTAACTGGTCATCGGAGATGATGCTTTCGGCCACCAGGAGGTCGCCCAGTCGCATCTTCAGTCGTGGTTGCGCCATGCTCTTACTCCAGTTGCTCGATCCGCTGTTGCACAAATTGCCGGGAGCCGGCGCTCAACGGCAGGCTCAATGCTTTGCGGTACGCATCCAGCGCCGCCAATGGCCGCCCCTGTTTATCCAGTGCTATGCCAAGCCCCAACCACCAGCGCGGCTCGGCCGGTTGCGCCACCGTCAACTGCTGATAGCTGCTGGCGGCCACGCCCGGTTGCGACAGCTCCTGAGCCAGCGCGGCACGGGTGGCGTAGTAATCCAGATTTGCACTGACCGGAGGCTCCCAGCCGCTCAAGCTCTGCAAGGCGGCTGCCTTATTGCCGGTTGCCAACGCCAACCGGGCCTGCATCAGACGAAAATCGGCACGGCTCGGCGCCAGGCGAATGCCTTCATCCAACAACTGTTGCGCTTCAGGGATGCGGCCATCGCCATACAAGAGTCCAGCCAATCGTTCGCGGATCTGGTGATCCAGCGGATCATTGGCCAGCACTCGAGAGAAGGAGTCCCGCGCCACATCCAGTTGTCCTTTCGTCAGGGCTTGCAACCCCTTGCGTCGATCCAGAGCCGCCTCTTGTTGCGGGCTCAGATGCTCCTCGGCGATCTCCAGCGAACCTTGCGGTTCCGCCGAGTACTCATCGGTCATGGTTGTGGTGCTCTCATCGGCCTGCAACGCCGCTTCGGTCGGCTGCGGTCCTTCATCCGGACCCAGTAGGGTTTCTTCCAGCCCATTCTCCTGACTCGCTGGCTCCCCAGGAGTCGGAGCTCGAGTACCCTGCGCTGGCAACGAAGTTTCGGTCTCTGACGCAATGCTAGTCACAGATGCAACTTGGTGTTGCGGATTCTCTGCGACGGCAGCAGAGGCAACCGCGGCTGTCGCGGGTTGAACGACCGGGGCCACAGGCTGAGTCGTCACCACAGCGTGCGATGGCGCCGACTCTGCGGCATTTGCCACCGGAGTTGCCGCAGCAGGACGAGCAGCGGCAACCTCGGCGGGCGGAGCCGGAACATGCGCCGGTTGATCCAGCCACAGATGCCAGACCGCGTAAGCCAATGCCGGAACACACAGCAGCGCCAACAGCCAGGCGATCACCGCCAAACGCCACCGAGAGGGTGAAGGAGGCTGATAACGGCCGGACAGGGTTTGTCCTTCGCGCTGCTCCAGATCTTTCAGCATGGTATTGATAACGCTCATAACGCTCCTCGCAACAACCAGGCCGAGATGAGACCGACCAATATCCAACTGCTCCACCACCACAGATTGACAGGCAGGGTCGCATCCTCGGTATCACGGATCGCCGCCTTGACATGGCGCGGCCGGATCTGGGATAGCCCCTGGCCATAGGCCACCATCAGACTCTTGTGTGCCAAAATATTGATCAGCCGCGGGATGCCGCGACTGGCGCGCCACAGCAACCGTACTGCTGCGGGGGCAAATAGAGGGGCGCTCCGATACCCAGAAGCCATCAGTCGATACTCCAGATAGGCCCGGGTTTCATCGCGCAGCAAGGGACGCAAGCGATAGGAAAAGGTGATGCGTTGCCGCAACTGCCGCAACTGATCGGCCTGCAGACGCACATCCAGCTCCGGCTGACCGAACAGCACCACCTGCAGTAGTTTGCTGGATTCGGTTTCCAGATTGCCGAACAGACGGATGGCTTCCAGACTGGCGTCCGGCAAGGCCTGGGCCTCATCGAGCAGCACCACCACACCTCGCCCCTCGCGCTTGAGCTCCACCAGGCGACGATGAATGGCATCGGTCACCGCCAGCGCCCCGCCCTCGGCGGTCACTCCCAGCTCCAACGCCAGCGCCTGGCGCAATTCGTCGGGAGCCAGATAGGGATTGGGCAGATAGGCCACCTGCTGGGTCGGCGACAGTTCCCCCATCAGCTTGCGCAGCAGCAGAGTCTTGCCGGTTCCCACTTCACCGGTCACCTTGATGAACCCTTCGCCGCTGGCCAGTGCGATCCGCAACACCTGCAGCGCCTCTTCATGGGGCGGTAACCCGTAGTAAAGACCGGTATTCGGAGTCAGGCTGAACGGCGGCTCCTGCAGGCCGAAATGGGCTTGATACACGGCTTTAGCGCCCCTCCGGATACCATTTGTCCAGCAATTCGCTGGAACGCTGCAGCTCGCGCTGCCAAGTATCACCTTCGATCACTTGCGGCTTCAGCATGATGACCAGTTCAGTCTTGTAGGTGCTATCCGCGCGATTGGTAAAAGCCTCACCGACCCAGGGAATATCGCCAATCCAAGGCACCTTGCTCACTTTTTCTTCCTTGTTGATGCGCATCAGACCACCGATAACGATCACATCGCCGGATTTAGCCTGCACCACTGTATCCGACTCGCGGATATTGCTGTACGCCATGGGCAGGTTGTAGGTGGTCGAGGTCCCAGAGCCGGAGAGTGAACCCAAGTCGATGGTTTTCTTCTGTTCGGTCACATCGATCACCGAGGGATGAATATGCATCAGCACATTGCCCTGCTCATCGATCTGCGGCATCACATCCAGCGCGACCCCGGAGAAGAACGGCGTAAGCTCGATATTGGGCGAAACTATGGGGTCCGAGGATGTGGCCACCGTGTTGCTGGAGATGCCAGTGACAAAGTACTCGTCACTGCCGACCTTGATGACCGCCTTCTGATTATTGGTTGCCGTCACCCGTGGGCTGGACAGGGTATTCACATCGCCCTGGGTCTTCAGCAGATTGACTACGGCCTCGAAGTTGCCATCGGAGAATTGCAATCCGGCACCACCGCCAAGCAGGGTTGCCACCGAGTTGGTGACCGCCGGCAGACCGACCAGCGAACCGGCATTGGTGATTCCCTGGCCCTGATCCCATTGGGCGCTGAGATTATTCCATTGAATCCCCTGCTGATAGCCTTCACTCAGCCGCACTTCCATGATCTTGGTTTCCAGGATCACCTGTCGTTTGAGCTGGCGCTCGGACTGCCCCAAAAACTCGCGCACCGCCTTGATATCCTCGGCCATGCCTCGCACCGTCACCAGACCGGCCTGCGGATTCAGAATCACGGCCCGGCCCTGGCCACTGCCGATCAGATGTTGCAGTGCGGTTTCCAGATCTTTCCAGAAATTACTCTGGCTACCGGTTTCGATCACGGTGCCGTTGGTGCTGCTGCCGTTCGAGTTGTTGGAGTTGTTGTTATTGTTGTTATCGGAACTGGAACTGCTGCCGGTCGAAGTCGAGTTATTGTTGTTGGACTGATCGGTCACCCCCCCGGAGGTAATGCTGGTACGGGAGAGTCCCTGCCGCGTCAGCATCAGATAATTCACCGGAAAGCTCTCGGATCTGAGTCCGGCCGGATAGATGTGGTAGACGGTGCCAGTTCGGCGAATGTCATAACCGTACATATCCGCCACCGTATCCAGCACCTCTGGCAGCGTGACCTCACGCAGATCCAGATTAATCCGTCCCTCGACTCCGGGATGCACGGCAACACTGTAACGACCATCCTTCATCAGGGAGGCAAAAAACTCGCTGGCCGCCACATCTTTGGCCGCTACCCGGAAGCGCCGCTCATTGACATACGCGCTGGCTACCGGCTGGATGGGGCTCTTCGGCAACAGTTCCGCCTGAACCGAATCCGGCACGGTCAAGGCACCGGCCTGCTGCTTGGCTTGCTTCAAAGCCTCTTTGGACTCGACGGGATCAGGATGCTGATAGGTCACGCAACCGCCCAACAGCAAGGCCAGAGCAACCAGAGAGAACGAAAACGGCATCTTGTTCATTGAATTTTGACCTTGCTTGAATAAAGAGGAAGCGTATGACGCTGACCATTGCGCTCCAGAACCACGCCATCCTGACCAATCGTGACCACGCGGTAGCCCGCGACTATCTGCCCCAGGCGATAACTCTCGCCATCGAGAATGGCCTGCCGCGGACCCCGTCCCAGCAGCAATCCTTGCAGGCTGGGCAATGCCTCAGCATGTTGCGCCGCTTGGCCCTGTACCGAGTCGGTCAGCGGCTGGGTCGGATCCTGGAGCGTCTCGACTGCCGCCTGCGCCAACGAACAGGGCAGCATTAGCATCAACCACCATTTAGCCACGAATAAACTCCTTGCTGCTACTCAGGGTGTAGAGCTCCAGCTCGATACTGGCCTGTGGATACTGCTCAACCTGATAATTCAGGCGGCGCCAGTAAAAATGTTCCGGTAATCCTTCGAGGGCACGCAGATATTGAAAGATATCGAAGTAGCTGCCTTGCAGGCGTAACTGGATCCCATGCTGAAATAGCAGGTTCTGTTCGGGATCATCCAGCAACGGCTTGGGTGGCAGCGAAGTCAGAGAGAGCAGCCGCAGACGGCCCGAACTGGCCAGCATCTGCTCCAGCAAGCCCGGCATACGCTCCGCCGGGATCAGATCCAGTGTCTGATCCTTGAGTTGTGCATCCAGTTGGGCCAGTTGCTGTGTCAATTTAAGTTGTTGTTCCCGCACCGGCTGGTTGGGATCTAGCAGAAGAGCCTGCTGACGACTCTGATTCTCCAATTGCAATTGAGCTATGGTCGTCGCCAGCTCCTGACTCCGCGTAATTTGGCTCTGGTAAGCCAGCCACGTCGGCTCCAGCAGCAGGCTATAGGCCGGCATCAGGAGCAGGGCGGCACCGGCGAGCAAGATCAACCAGCGCTCACGAAGACTCATGGTCAGCACGCGCGTCGAAAGTTGTTGCCACTGCTGCTTCATGACTTATTGCCTCCCTTGCCGGTATTGGCCGCCGTGGCCGGGCTGGCGGGCTGCGGGCTGCTCAGGCGAAACGAGAGTTGCCCCTGGGCATCGCGGGAGATCTGCAACTCGGAAAACTCCTTGCCGGTCAGGGACTCAGCCTCGGTAAAGCGATTGACCCAGGCTGGCACATCCTGGCTACTAGCCGCCAGGCCGGCGAGCTGGACACGCCCCTCATCCAACTGGATATGCTGCAAGGCAATACCCGGGCTGCGGATACGAGCCAGATCATTGAGCAACACCGCAAAACCGCTGCTCTTGAGCATGGCGCGTGCGGCCAGGCTATGGAGCAGCAGTTGCTTGATCTGCACTTGATGTTGCAACTGTGCATTCTGGCGATGCAACTCCGTATCCGGCTTATGGCGGGCTAGCTCGGCCACCAGCCGCTCCCCTTCCTGTCGCAGGGCATTGAGTGCCAGTTCCTGTTGCTGATTGGCCGCCTGTTGTCCAGCCTGCAGTTGCTTCAATCCCAGAACAGAGCCTGCAATCAGCAGCAGCACCAACAACCAGCAGCCAGCCATCTGCGGCAGTGTTGCCCACTGCTTGCGGGGACGATATTCATCGCCATACAGATTGATGCGAAGCTTCATGCCGTGGCCTCCGCCTGCAGTAATCCGTAGAGCGGCAAGTATTCGATGCCGGCGACAATCGCCGGATTAGCCAGTGCTCTGACCGGCATGGAAAAGTTCCCCGCTAAATGGCGCACCAAGCCACCCAGATCCGGGGCCGCGATCGCCACATGGAGGTGAGCGGCTTCCGGTAACTTCAGTTGGGCGACCAGGTAATCCAGCGAGCGTTGAATTTCCAGCGACAGGTTATCCAGCAGATCCGGATTGAGATTCCCCACGGCATGCTCTGCCAACTGGGCAAAACCGCGCAATTGGCGGCTGAAACAGAGCTGACCTCGATACACCGCCAGTATCGCCACATCCTGACCCGGTACCTGGTACAACAGCAGTTGCATCTGCTCCTTGTGTCCCAGTAGATCGGCCAACCCCAGCTCCTCGGTGGTCACGGATTGCAAGGAGGCCACCGCATTGACGCCTTGCGCGATCAGCTGCATCCGGTTTTTCGGCACGCAAACCACCGCCAGCCGGGGGCGCGCCGCCGGGTTGGTGGGTAGATCGTAATAGTCAAAGCTCAACTGCAGCACCGACTCATTGACGAAGTCTTTGACCGCCCATGGCAAGGCTCCCGCCAATTCTTCCTCCGGGACATCGGGTCGTTCGATCTGTACCTGCTGAAACAGAGTGGCGGGCAGCAGCGCCTTCACCGGGCTGCCACTGAGTTGCGTTCGGGTCAGCAGGCTCTGCACGGCCCGCGGCCAATCCGCCTGACCATTGCAAGCTTCCTGTTCAAACAGTGGCTCTGGTTGTCCGCGCACCAGCAGGATGCGTTCTTGGCCAAAACCAAGCGCTACTGCAGGCCGACTCCCCTCGCGCTGAAACCACTTGCTGATTGTGCGGATCAAAACAGAAAGCCCTCACTTATCAATTAGATGACCATCATAGGCCATCGCTGATTAAATCTGAACCCTGGTGCGGTTTTTCACCGCAGATCAGATTGCCAAGTCTCAGCTGGCCGCAATTAAGCTCCATTTAAGCCTTATTTTGTCCATCAAACCAGTGTCCTTGGCCTGCGACCACCCCCAGCGATTGGAGAACGCGCCACTCGGCCTCGCTTTCGACGCCGACCGCGATCACCTGAGTCTGGCTGTTGGCACAACCACCAACCAGAGAGCGTACCGCCATCTGGTTCAGCGGTCTGTGCTGGATGTCGCGGACCAGACTGGGGTGGATCTTCAAAAAGCTCAATTCGAACTCCTTGATGTAGTGAATACTCACCACATCCTGGCCGGCGTGGTCCACCGATAATCGACATCCCAGCAGTCGCAGCTCCCGCAGCGGTGTTCGCAACGCCTCCTGATAACGACCAACATGAGCCTCGTTCAACTCCACCACCAGCATGGCGGAGCGGCGTCGCCCGAGCCGCAACAGCGCCATCCACAGCCAGTGCCGATACTCGGGATCCAGCAAGCTTAACGGATGCAAGTTCAACGCCAGTGGAACACCCTCTTCACGAGGCAGCAGTAATAGGGCTAATTGGCTCATCTGACGATCAAATGGCAGCTGCATGCCCACTTTTTCCACCATGGCGACAAACCCGGCGGCCGGTAACAGCTTGCCCTTGCCATCGGGCAAACGCGCCAGCATCTCATGGAGTTGCGGTACCAGGGGTTTGCCGCTGTAGGCACTCTGCAAGCGGTAGGTGAGTTGCTGGCGACTAAACTGCCGCTCCAGCAAGGTTCGCCAGCGGACAGTCCCCTTGTCCGAGGCATCGACCCGCAGCGGTTTGTCATACAGGAAGTAACCACTCTCTTGCTGCAGACGGGCGCCACGCAACGCCAGTTCCGCCTCTTCTTCGACCTGTACAATCAGCTCACCGGGTTGATAGCAGACGGCACCGATATACAGGGCGCGATCCGCATCGACATAATCCGGCCAGCTCAGATGCTCCAGGCGTTTGAGCAGTTGATCGGCGGCGGTGAGCGTCTCCTGCTTCGATAGCCCCGGCAGCAGGATCGCCAGCACATTACCCGCATAGCGCCCCTGAATGGCTCCGTTATAACGCTGCAGAAAATGGCCGACCAAGGCGCTGCACTCTTGCAACCCTTCGATCGCCCGCTCCTCTCCGTCGTGCCGCATCACGGCATCCAGCGCATCGATTTCCAGCAGCAAGACAGAGCCGACGCTGTAATCGGCATCGCTCATTGCCGCTTCCAGGCGATTATCAAAGAAGATGCGGTTGCCAACGCCCAGCTGTTTGTCGATGAACACGTTGCGACGGATGAAGGTGTCGAACCGGCTGCGCTCCTTCTTGGCATCGGCCAGCTCAGTTTGCAGGAAGGTGAGCGCCTGACTGACGCTGACCGGCCACTCGAGGGCCACCTCATGCCGTAACTTGCCCGGATTACCACTGAGAATATGCTGGCCGCGCCGCGCCAACAGCTCCACCCCCTTGAGTTGCCGCCGTAACCAAAGCAGTGCCAACCAGAGGCCCAGACTGATAACGACCAATCCGGTGGCCAGACTGGCCAAGGGCGCATACAGCCGATCCAGCTGGCTGAAGCTGGAGGCCACCCAAAAATCCATATGCAAGGTCGGGAAGCGCTTGCCCGCCAGATGGACCTCTTCCAGGCGATGACGCTGCTGATCCAGAGTGGGCTCCTGATACTCGAATAACAAGCCATCATCCAGGGTGACCGTCAGCCCCTTCACATCGTTGGCGCGCAGCAGTGGCGGCAACCAGCCTTGCAGACGCGGCGCGTCCGGCTGTGACAGCACTTCCTCCTCGAAGATATCGACCACGGCGCGCAGTTCATCGCGCTGAAAACGCTCGGTCAAGCCATGGAAGCCCATACCCGCCGCTGTCAGCACCAATAGCACGGTGCCAATAACGCACAGGCACAGAAGCGCCACTATCTGATTGGTCAATCGCATCGGTCATCCCTAACCTGGATCCATTCATCGGTCATTCTATCAGCGGTAGCGCCAGAGTTCAGTGACATCGCATCGGCAGAGCCGATACCGTGGCAGAAACGCTGCATCGACGACCGCCGCGCCAGCAGATCCGTCTCGGTGTATGCTTTAGCCCCAACAGCATCACACCTAACGGCTCAATTTTCGCTCATCGGGTTGTTTATGGAAAATGTTTTTCATAAACTATTTCCATAACCCATTGCCTCGGCAACATCCCATGTTTGATCGCCCTCTGGTCCCCAACAAGAACAGCAATGGTGAAGAGAGTCGCCAGGCCCTGCTGCAAGCCGCCACCGAGGAGTTTCTGGCCATGGGATTTCAAGCCGCCCGAGTCCAGACCATCACCCGCAACGCCGGACTGGGTCTTTCTGCCATCAACTACCACTTTGGCAGCAAGGAGGGGCTCTATCAGGCGGTGCTCAGCCAACATGCCGAACTGGCCATTGCCCGCCAACCGCTGCAGGGGCCGTCGGACCTCCCTCCTCAGGCGCAACTGCGGTGGCTCGTCAATGCCCTGTTGCACCGGATGGTGGATCCGGAAAATCCCAGCCGGATCGGCCCCTTGTTACTGCGCGAAATGATGGCTCCCACCGCCGCTTTCGAGCTGATGTTTACCCGCTTTGCCTCCACCCAGTTTCAACTCGGCCTGGAGGTACTGACGCGACTATTAGGCCCTCAGGTGCCGGCGCCTGTGGTGGCCATGAGTCTGTACAGCCTGTTTGGCCAGTGCATTTTCTACATGACCGGACGACCCATGATTGCCCGCCTGACGCCGGAGCGCAGCCTGGACGAGGCCGGACTGCAGCAGATTGCCGACCATATCACCGAATTCAGCTGGGCCGGTTTGCAGGCCCTGCGTCAGCATCATGAGGAGTCCAGCGCATGCGCCCCGCAATCCTGATCCTGCCCATTCTGACGGTGCTGCTCGGTGGCTGCGACGCCGAAAACGGCCGCCTGCCCGGTTATGTCGAGGGAGAGTATGTGCGCGTCGCGGCACCCTCGGGCGGGCGACTGCAAGCCTTGCCGGTACGAGAAGGGGATCGGCTCACCGCCGGAGCCTTACTCTTCACCCTGGAGTCCGAGCCGGAGCAAGCCGCGGTTGAGGCTGCCAGCGCGCGGCTGCAACAGAGTCAGGCGCAACTAGCCGACCTGGATAAGGGCCAGCGCCGGGATGAGCTGGCGGTGCTCGAAGCCCAACTGGCCGCCACCCGCGCCAGCGAAGCCTTGGCCCACCGAGACCTGCTGCGGCAACAACAGCTGGCCCGGCAGGGCGTGGTCAGCGTGGCGACTCTGGATAGTTATCGCGCCCGCTGGCAGCTCGAACAGGGCAATCGGCAGGCGCTGGATGCGCAATTGCGCGTCGCGCGGCTGGCCGCCCGGGACGATCAGCGCCAGGCGGCGCAACAAGCGGTCGCCGCCGCGCAAGCCGAGCTGGATCAGCAACGCTGGCAACTGCAGCAGAAACAACAACGCAGCCAGCAAAGTGCCCGGGTGGAGCAGATCCTCTATCGCCCAGGCGAATGGGTCCCGGCCGGAGCTCCGGTACTCAGCCTGCTGCCGGAGCACGGCGTCAAAGCGCGCTTCTATCTACCGGAAGCCAGCCGCCCGCAACTGCAGGTTGGCCAAACGGTCACCCTGTATTGCGATGGCTGCAAACAGCCGATCCCGGCCCGGGTCAGCTATATCGCCAATCAGGTCGAATTTACCCCGCCGGTGATCTACAGCCAGGAAAACCGGGCCCGGCTGGTATTCCTGGTGGAGGCTCGCCCCGAACCGGACCACCCCGGGCTCTTGCATCCCGGCCAACCGCTGGAAGTGGCGATCGGAGCACAACCATGAGCGAAGCCGCGGTCATCGACGTTCAGGGGCTGACCAAGCGCTATGGCGAGCGAACCGTGGTCAATGATCTCTCCATGCAGGTGCAGCGGGGCGAGATCTACGGTTTTCTCGGTCCCAATGGCAGCGGCAAGACCACCTCGATCCGCATGATGTGCGGTCTGCTGACTCCAGATGCCGGTTCGGGCCGCACCCTGGGCCATGACATAGTGCGGGACAGCGCCGCCATCAAGGCGCAGGTTGGCTATATGACCCAACGCTTCGGCCTCTACGAGGATCTGAGCCTGCGCGAGAATCTGGAGTTTGTAGCCCGCATCTACGGCATGGACCGCATCCCGCAGCGAGTCAGCCAGACCCTGGAGCGGCTCGGGCTGGCAGCGCGGCAGAAGCAACTGGCGGGCAGTCTCTCCGGCGGCTGGAAACAGCGTCTGGCGCTGGCGGCCTGCATGTTGCACCAACCCCGCTTGCTGTTGCTGGATGAGCCGACGGCGGGTGTCGACCCCAAGGCCCGCCGCGACTTCTGGGAGGAGATCCATAATCTGGCCGCCGAGGGCATGACGGTGCTGGTCTCGACCCACTATATGGATGAAGCCGAACGCTGCCATCGCTTGGGCTACATCGCCTATGGGCGTCTGCTGGCCAGCGGGACGCCCCACGAATTAGTGGCCAACAGTGGTCTGCACACCTGGCAGGTCAGTGGCGCCACCCAACCGCTGTTTGCGGCCTTGAATGGTCAGCCGGGGATCGAGCTCATCACCCGTTTCGGCAACACCCTGCACCTGAGTGGCCGAGATCCGGCCCTGCTCGCCCGGGCCATAGCCCCCTGGCAACAACAGCCCGATACCCAGTGGCAGCCCATACCGCCCCAACTGGAAGACCTGTTTATCCAGTTGATGCAGAGTGCCAGCGATAATTTTGCCCAGGCAGGCACGCCATGAACATTCGCTTCAGCGCTCAGCGCCTGTTGGCGATGATCCATAAGGAGTTTATCCAGCTGCGGCGGGATCGCCTGACCTTCGCCATGATGATTGGTATTCCCTTGCTGCAACTGACGCTGTTCGGCTTTGCCATCAATGGTGACCCCAAACATCTGCCGACCCTGGTGGTGGTGCAGGACGAGAGTCCCTTCAGCCGCTCCTTGGTGTCAGCGCTGCGGCTCTCCGATTACTTTGCCATCGACAGCACCGAGCTGGGGTCGGCTCAAGCCAGCCAGCGCCTGGCGCGCGGGCAGACCCAGTTCGTCATCACCATACCGCCCGATTTTTCTCGCGCCCTGCAACGGGGGCAGGAACCCACTCTGCTGCTGGAGGCGGATGCCACCGATCCCAGCGCCACCGCCAATGCCATCAATGCCATGCAGTTGCTGAGTCAAACCGCACTGCAGCATGATCTGCAAGGGCCGCTGGCCAGTCTGGCCGCGACACCCGCCCCCTTCGAGCTGCGCATCCATCGCCGCTACAATCCGGAAGGCATCACCCAGTACAACACGGTTCCGGGGCTGATGGGGGTCATTCTCACCATGACCATGATCATGATGACGGCCCTCGGCATCACCCGCGAGGTGGAGCGCGGCACCATGGAGAACCTGCTGGCAACCCCGATCCGCCCGCTGGAGGTGATGATAGGCAAGATAGCGCCCTACCTGCTGATTGGCCTGCTGCAGGTGACCATTATCCTCTGCGCCACCTACTGGCTCTTCACCGTGCCCTTCGTCGGCAGCCTGCCCCTGCTGTTGCTCATCATCATGCTGTTCATCGCCGCCAATCTGGTGGTCGGCATCACCATCTCCAGCCAGGCCCGCAACCAGACCCAGGCCATGCAGATGACCTTCTTCTTCTTCCTGCCCTCCATCATTCTCTCCGGCTTTATGTTTCCATTTCGCGGCATGCCGCAGTGGGCGCAATGGATTGGCGAATTGCTGCCCATCACCCACTTCATCCGCATCACCCGCGGCATCATGCTGCGCGGCAACGGCTTCAGCGATATCTGGCCGGACCTATGGCCGTTGCTGCTATTCACCGGGGTGATGATGTTGATCGGCCTCAGTCGCTTCCGAAAAACCTTGGACTGACCACAAAATCTACGCGGGATCCCCGTCTGATGGCCAGGGTAGATCTATGCTCAGTGGGTCCATCACTCCGTGTAGGGAAACACCATGTCATTTTTTCTGAATCTGCCGATTGGCAAAAAATTGCTCGCCACCTTTAGTCTGATGGCTCTGGTCGTGCTGGTGCTGGGGCTGTTCAGCATCAAGCAGCTGGATCTGGTCAACTTCAGCAGCACCGTCATCGTCGAGAAACATCTGCCCCGTCTGATGCTGGTCAACAGCATCGATGTCAAACTCTCGGATTTTCGCCGTCGTCAGTTGCGCATGCTGGAGCAGCACAGCGCGGCAGAGACCCAGAAATATGCCGAGCGACTGCAACAGGATCAGGCCGCGCTCGAAAAGAGCGTCGACGCCCTGCAGAACCAGGATCAGGACTCGGAACAGCGCCCGCTGATCAGTACCCTCACCAACCAATGGCAAGCCTATGTCGCCCAGCAGCAACAGATGAGCACCCTGGTGCAGCAAGCCGATCTGACCACCGCCGCCGAGTTACTGAACGGCCCTGGTGATCAGCAGTTCAGGACCCTGAAAGAAACCATCGCACAACTCGCCGAAGGCTATCAGCAAGACTCCAATGCCGCCAGCGCCGAAGGGGACCGTCTCTACGCGAACGCACTCTATTTAATCTGGAGTCTGATTGGCGCGTCGCTGCTGCTGGTCGCCTTCTGCGCCTGGGGGCTCGGCAATTTGATCCGCTCCCCGCTGCAACGGTTGTTACAGCAAGCCGAGCTGGTCGCCAATGGCGATCTCACCAGCCATCTGGACTACAACCGTTTCTCGGAGGACGAGATTGGCACCCTGGCCCGGGCATTTGGCCGTATGCAGCAGAATCTGCGCACCCTGGTTCAGGAATTAACCTCGGCGGTCGCACAGCTCAGCAGTGCCGCCGAGGAAGTCAGCACCATCGCCGAACAATCGTCACAAGGTCAGCAACGCCAGCAGAGTGAAATCACCTACCTGGCCACCGCCATGAACGAGATGAGCAGCACGGTGAATGAAGTCGCGCGCAGCACCACCCAGGCAGCGACCGCGGCACAACAAGCCAACCACGAAGCGGTGGCCGGCGGCGGAGTGGTGAATGAAACCTTGCAAGCCATCCAGCGGGTCGCCAATGAAGTAGAGCTGGTCACGCGGGTAGTGCAGGAGCTGGATCAGGACAGCAGCCGGATTGGCGTGGTCTTGGAAGTGATCCGCGGTATCGCCGATCAGACCAACCTGCTGGCCCTCAACGCCGCCATCGAGGCGGCTCGAGCCGGTGAACAGGGGCGTGGTTTTGCCGTTGTCGCCGATGAGGTGCGAACGCTGGCCAAACGGACCCAACAATCGACTCAGGAGATCAACAGCATCATCGGCACCCTGCAACAACGGGGTAAAGAGGCCGTACAAGCGACGCAGGCCGGACAACAAATGGTCGGGTTGTGCGTGCAGCGCGCCGAGCAAGCAGGCCACAGCATCGAACTCATCGCCACCTCGGTCGCCGATATTTCCGATATGAATACCCATATCGCCACCGCCACCGAAGAGCAGAACTCGGTGGCCGAAGATCTCAACCGCAACATCATCAATATCAATACCGCCTGCGCCGAACTGGCGGAAGGAACCCACCAGACCGCCAGTGCCTGCAAGGAGCTAAACGCGCTAGCACACCGTCTCAGCGACTTGGCCCACCGTTTCCGCGTCTAGGCTTGGGTTTGCAAACACTCATACAAAAACACCCTGCCAGGCAGGGTGTTTTCACGATCAGAGCGATATTTAGGTCATCTTCAGAAGGGAATATCGTCGTCGAAGTCCATCGGCGGCTCGTTGTACATCGGCTGGGTCGGAGCCTGGTTGAAGTTGTTCTGGGGCTGGTAACCGCCTTGAGGGGCCGCCGCTGGCATGGCCGGTGCGGCTTGCGGCGCGTAACCACCTTGCGGAGCTGGGGCGGCAGGCTGTTGCTGCGGACGACCCCAGTTGCCTTGCTGGCCCTGTGGCTGGCTTGGTGCGCCCATGCTGGCAGCACCGCCGGCGTTGCGACCATCGAGCATCTGCATTTCATTGACGATGATTTCGGTGGTGTAGCGCTTCTGGCCTTGCTGATCCTGCCATTCGCGAGTCTGCAGGCGACCTTCCAGATAGACCTTGGAGCCCTTCTTCAGGTATTCACCGGCAATCTCCGCCAGACGGGCATACATGGCGCAACGGTGCCATTCGGTACGCTCTTGCAGCTGGCCTTGCTGATCCTTCCAGGATTCGGAGGTAGCAACCGTGATATTGGCCACCGCCTTGCCGTTCGGCATATAACGCACTTCCGGGTCCTGGCCCAGATTACCGATCAGGATGACTTTATTGACGCCGCGACTGGCCATAGTTTCACTCCGCATTCATTGATGGCCAGGCTGAACCTGGCGTTCCAGTTAATAGGCACGCATCTTACCAGCCCGCCCCCGATTTCGCATCCGGCCAATCGTGGATTGACGACCGGTGACACACTTCCGTTCATGGTCAACCGTCACGATTTCCAGTCATCGGCTTCGTGGATAATAGCCCGATAACTGTCTATTCATCCAGTGCCTGCTGTGCCATACTGGCGTTTATTGCTTGTTTTACTATCAGGTCAGCCATGGACAAGATCGAAGTTCGCGGTGCTCGCACCCATAACCTGAAGAACATCAGCCTGACGCTACCCCGCGATCGGTTGATTGTCGTCACCGGCCTCTCCGGCTCCGGCAAATCTTCTCTGGCGTTCGATACCCTGTATGCCGAAGGCCAGCGTCGCTACGTGGAGTCCCTCTCCGCCTACGCGCGCCAGTTCCTCTCCTTGATGGAAAAGCCCGATGTCGACCACATCGAGGGCTTGTCTCCCGCCATCTCCATCGAGCAGAAATCGACATCCCATAACCCGCGTTCGACCGTGGGCACCATCACCGAAATCTACGATTACCTGCGGCTGCTATTTGCCCGGGTCGGTGAACCGCGCTGTCCTGACCACGATATACCGTTGGCGGCCCAGACCGTCAGCCAGATGGTGGATCAGGTGCTGGCCCTGCCCGAAGGGCAGAAGATGATGATGCTGGCGCCCGTGGTGCGCAACCGTAAGGGCGAACACAAGCAGCTGCTGGAAAACCTGGCCGCCCAGGGGTATATCCGCGCCCGTATCGATGGCGAGGTGTGTGACCTGTCGGATCCGCCGTCCCTGGAGCTGCACAAGAAGCACACCATCGAAGTGGTAGTGGATCGCTTCAAGGTGCGGGATGACCTGCAACTGCGCCTGGCCGAATCCTTCGAGACCGCGCTGACCCTCTCCGGCGGTCTGGTCTCGGTGCTGGAGATGGACAACGACGCCGCCAGCCCCATGGTGTTCTCCGCCAACTTCGCCTGCCCCGAGTGCGGCTACTCCATCAGCGAGCTGGAGCCGCGCATTTTCTCGTTCAACAATCCGGCCGGGGCCTGCCCGACCTGCGATGGTTTGGGGGTGCAGCAATATTTCGATCCGCAGAAGGTGGTCGGCAATAGCGAGCTGTCCCTGGCCGGCGGCGCGATCCGCGGCTGGGACAAACGCAGCTTCTATTACTTCCAGATGCTCAAGGCGGTGGGCGACCATTATGGCTTCGATCTGGAAGCGCCCTTCGCCGAGCTGACCAAGGATCAGCAACGCGCCATCCTGTATGGCACCGGTCAGACCGATATCGAATTCCGCTACATGAACGATCGCGGCGATGTGGTGGTACGCCGTCATCCCTTCGAGGGGGTGATCCCGAATATGGAGCGCCGCTACAAGGAGACCGAATCCAACAGCGTGCGCGAAGAGCTGGCCAAATACATCGCCAACCAGTCCTGCCCCAGCTGCAAGGGCAGCCGCCTGAAACAGGAGGCGCGCAACGTCTTTATCGAGGGCACCAATCTGCCGGCGATTGCCGAGAAGTCGATCGCCGATGCCCTGAGCTTCTTCCAGCAGTTGGCCCTCACCGGCCAGAAGGCGCAGATCGCCGAGAAAATTCTCAAGGAGATCAACGAACGCCTGGGCTTTTTGGTCAACGTGGGTCTGAACTATCTCTCCCTCTCCCGTTCGGCAGAAACCCTCTCCGGCGGCGAGGCCCAGCGCATCCGGCTGGCTAGCCAAATCGGCGCCGGTCTGGTCGGCGTCATGTATGTGCTGGATGAACCGAGTATCGGTCTGCACCAGCGTGACAACGAGCGACTGCTCAAGACCCTGTTCCACCTGCGGGATCTGGGCAACACCGTCATCGTTGTGGAGCACGACGAAGACGCCATCCGCATGGCCGACCATGTGCTGGATATAGGTCCGGGAGCCGGGGTGCACGGCGGTCACATAGTCGCGCAAGGCACCCCCAGCGAGATCATGGCCAACGAGAACTCGCTGACCGGCGACTACCTCTCCGGCCGCAAGCAGATCGCCATTCCGGCCCAGCGCACCCCGCTGACCGGCAAGTGGCTCAAACTCACCGGCGCCAGCGGCAATAACCTGAAAAAGGTTAATCTGTCACTGCCGATTGGCGTCATGAGCTGTGTGACCGGGGTTTCCGGCTCCGGCAAGTCGACCCTGATCAATGACACCCTGTTCCGCATCGCCCATCGCGAGCTCAACGGTGCCACGGTCGAGCATCCAGCTCCCTATCTGGATATCGAGGGGCTGGAGCATCTGGACAAGGTGGTGGATATCGACCAGAGCCCCATCGGCCGCACGCCGCGCTCCAACCCGGCCACCTACACCGGGCTGTTTACGCCGATCCGTGAGCTGTTTTCCGGCACCCAGGAGGCTCGCTCCCGGGGCTACCAGCCGGGCCGTTTCTCCTTCAACGTCAAGGGCGGCCGCTGCGAAGCCTGTCAGGGCGACGGCGTGATCAAGGTCGAGATGCACTTCCTGCCCGATGTCTATGTGCCTTGCGATGTCTGCAAGGGCAAGCGCTATAACCGCGAGACGCTGGAGGTGAAATACAAGGGCAAGAGCATCCACGAGGTGCTGGAGATGACGGTCGAAGAGGCCCGCGCCTTCTTCGATGCCGTACCGGCGCTGGCGCGCAAGCTGCAAACGCTGATCGATGTCGGCCTCTCCTACATTACGCTGGGCCAGTCGGCGACCACCCTCTCCGGCGGCGAGGCGCAGCGGGTCAAGCTCTCCCGCGAGCTCTCCCGTCGCGACACCGGCCAGACGCTCTATATTCTGGATGAACCGACCACGGGCCTGCACTTCCACGACATCCAGCAACTGCTAAAGGTACTGCACCAGCTGCGGGATAACGGCAACACCATCGTCATCATAGAGCACAATCTGGATGTGGTGAAAACCGCCGACTGGGTGGTGGACCTGGGGCCGGAGGGCGGCTCCGGTGGCGGCCAGATCCTGGTCACCGGCACCCCCGAGGAGATCGCCCAGTGCGAAGCCTCCCACACCGCCCGTTTCCTCAAGCCGCTGCTGGAACGTGGCCATTGAACCGCAACCCCATGACAAGGAGTCTCTGATGACGGATGTGATATTGCCAACCCCGCTGGTCGCTGTGGAGTGGCTGGCGGCACACCTCGGCCACCCGGATCTGGTGGTGCTGGACGCCCATATGCAACCGCCTTCGGCACCGGCCAGTACTGCGCCCGTGGTGCAGATCCCGGGTGCCCGCCGCTTCGATTTCGACAAAAAAATCTGTGCCCCCGATACCGACCTGCCCCACATGCTGCCCAGCCCCGAGCTGTTCAGCCGCGAGGTACAGGCTTTGGGCATCCAGGCCAGCAGCCTCATCGTGGTCTATGACCGGCTCGGTATCTTCTCGGCACCCCGTGCCTGGTGGATGTTCCGCGCCATGGGCCATACCCGGGTCGCGGTGCTGGATGGCGGCCTGCCCGCCTGGCAAGCGGCGGGCCTGAGCGTGGAGCCGGAAACGGCCTATGCCGGTGCACGTGGTAATTTTGTTGCCCGGCTGCAACCCGGTCTGTTCTGCGATGCCGATACCGTGGCCGCCGAATTGAGTAGTGGCCGTCGGCCGGTCCTGGATGCCCGAAGTGCCGCCCGCTTCACCGGTTTAGAGCCCGAGCCGCGCCCCGGATTACGCGCCGGACATATGCCCGGAGCCTTGAACCTGCCGTTCGGTCAACTGCAGCAGGGTGGCAAGATGAAGCCGGTCGCCGAGTTGCAGGCCGAATTTGCCCCCGTATTGGGCGCGCAGCAAGCGCCGATCTTCAGTTGCGGCTCCGGTGTCACCGCCTGCATTCTGGCGCTGGGCGCAGAGCTCGCCGGTTATCAGGAGCTGACGGTGTATGACGGCTCCTGGAGCGAATGGGGCGGCGATCCCAAGCGGCCGGTGGTCGGTCGCGGCGATTAATCTCCAGAGTCGGCTAGACTTAAACAGCCGACTCATTACGGAGAACGATCATGGCTCAGCAACAACTAGCCTGTGCTGCCCTACTGTCCCTGCTGGCCGCCTGCGGTGGCAGCGACAGTAGCCAGGATGGCAGCAGCAGTTTCTCGTTACAAATTTCAGACGCTCCGGTCGATAGCGCACAGAAAGTCTGTATCGCCATCGCCGGACTTCAACTGAACGGTAGCAATGACAGCGCGCTGGCCAGCTGGTCACCCCTCGACCTGCTACCCACAGACAAGGATGATGGCTGCTTGCCGACCGGTTACAGCATCCCCACCGACAGCGATGGCAACCCGCGTTTTCTCTATCTGGATCTGCTGCACTATCAAAGCGGTGACAGCTTCGCCCTGTTGAGTAACCAGAGCATCAGCGCCGGGGATTACCAGCAGTTACGGCTGCAGGTGGAAGATGGTCGCAGCGAGACGCTGGATGGCCCTGCCTCCCATCCCAGCTCCTATGTGCTGGACGATGCAGGCAACACCCTACCGCTGGAAGTCCCCAGTAGTGAGCTGAAACTACACGGTTTCAATGCGCCAGCCGATGGGGTGGCCAGCTTCCAGCTGGAGTTCAATCTGCGCCACGCCATGGTATTACCCGGCCATGGCAACTACTACAAGCTCAAACCCAATGGTGTCAGCTTGCTGGAAGTCGCGACTCTGACCACCCTGCAGGGCCAGGTCAGCGCCAGCCTGTGCGATGGTAACCTCGACCATGCCGGGGTCTATCTCTATCCCGCCCGGGACGGCAGTGATCTTGCCTACCTGGGACTCAACAGCGAGGTCGCCAGCGGTGGCCCCGTGCTCACCAGTCTGCTGCAACCCGCCACCGACACCACCCCGGCCAGTTATCGCCTCGACTACGTCAACGCTGGGCATTATGACCTGCAACTGGTCTGCAACGCCGGCGAAGACGAAGTGGTCGACAGCGGTAGCAGCGATTTCATCCCGACCATCGGCAGCAGCCAGCTGGGGATCAGCGTCGATCCGGCGGTCGCCAACCCACAAGTCATCGACTTGACCGAGGCTCCGGCCATCTGACCGACAAGCGAAACCCAATGGGGATCGGGAGACGCATCCTAATAAAAACGCGCCATTCGGCGCGTTTTTGCATTTATGATTCGCTTCCGGCTCAAGCCGGCAAGCGGTAACGGTTCACTTCCTGCTCCAAACCATGGGCCTCGCTGGAGAGTGAGTGGCTAGCCACCGTCAGTTCACCCAGCACTTGTCCGGTTTCTTCTACGGCCTCCCGGATATGGATCAAGGCGCCCGTCACCTGCTGGGCAACCTGGCTTTGCTGCTCGGCTGCGGTCGCAATCATATCCGTTCGCTCGCTCAGCTGGTTGGTCTGGCTGGCAATTCGAGAGAAAGCGGCTTCGGCGCTGTGGGCCTCGGCCATCGCGGCCTCGGCCTGGGTAACCGAACGCCCCATCCGCGACACCGCATGCTGGGTGTTCTGCCGCAGCGCCTCGATCATGCTGGCAATCTCTTTGGTTGCCAGTTGGGTTCGTCCCGCCAATTGCCGCACTTCATCAGCCACCACAGCAAATCCACGGCCATGGCTACCCGCCCGGGCTGCCTCAATGGCCGCATTGAGCGCCAGCAGGTTGGTCTGATCCGAGATGCCATTGATGGTATCGACCACCTGATTGATCACCTGGACCTTTTGCTCCACCTCATCAATGACATCGGCGCTGTGAATCAGCTCCTGACACAACTCCTGCAACGAGCCAATCGCCTTGTTGATCTCCTGCTCTCCGCTTCGGGCACAGAGATCCGCTTCCCGGGTCTCCAGCGCACAGTGCTGGGACTGACTGGCCACATCACGGATCGAGGCGCTCATCTCTTCCATGGCGGAAGCCAATTCGTTCAAATGGCCGTGTTGCTCATGGACCGCCTGGGAGACTTGCTGCACTCCCGTGTTCATCTGAATCGAGGCTGCAGCCAATGTTTCCGCACTGCCACGTTGCAGGAACAGCAGCTCCGCCAGATTGGTGCGCGTCTGTTCCAGCTCGCGATTGATCGATGCAAATTCATCTTGTCCCCAGATTGGAACCTGGCGATCCAGCACCCGTTCCGAGATGCGTTGCAGCCCTTGCAGCGAGAGACGAACTTGCAGGCGGATGGTATTGGCAATCAGCTTGACCACCAGCACCAGGGCCAGCATGGTGAACAGTACGCATTCGGTACTATTCCACATGTAGGCGGAAAAGGCGGCATCGGCACTGTCCAGATAGATACCAGACCCCAGCACATACTCGCCAACCGGCACCAGGTAGGTCGACTTGCCTTGCACCTGGCTGCTGCCGGGTTTTTGAAAGTCATAGTGGATAAACGTCGGCTGCTGAGTACGAATGACCTCCATAAAGGAATCTGAAATATCGCGCCCGGTTTCATTGACCCGGGTCGGAGCAACCGGCTTACCTTCATTTTCCGGCTTGGGTGGAAACACCACCATGCGCCCCTGCTTATCGGCCAGGAAAAGATAACCACTCTGGCCCTCGCCCCAGCGAGCCTTACCCAGCAAGGCACGAGCCTCGCGCTGGAACTGCTGATCATCCATACGGCTGTTCAGATCGCCCAAGATCCCGGCATAACTTTCCACCTGACTTTGCAGGCCCGACTCCAGGGCCTCACTCACCGAATCCTTGGCTGACAGTGCATTGAATAATGCACCGCCGAGACTTAACAACAACATAAGCCCCATCAAAACATTCATCTTCGCCCCGAACTTCAGACGAGATAACAATATAGCCACCCGAGATGGATTCACATGACCATTTTTTTCCGCAGGCAACAGCATTGCACTATCCATTCTAATATCCACAAATTTTGTACGCTCAAAAATTGAGCGGCCGGATTTTAATCATGAGCTTGGGCATTGGCAAACAATATTAATGTTACTTAATGTAAGCACTGAACATATGCTCTAGATGGAGACGGAGAATATTAGAATTTCCTTTTTATATCAATAAATTAACGAGAACATAACAACATCTTGGGGATATATTTATCATCCGCATTCATGGCCTGTATATATCCAATACTATCCATCGCCAAAAATGAATCCAATCAGGTCCGACCTGTAAAATTAAATGCTAAATAATGAATACACCGCCAATAAAACACATATTTTTCATAGTGATACATATATTAATTAAGATGGGATATGTGTTGAACATCATGGCCACACACAAAATAAACTCCATTTGAAGCTTCTTGCGTCACCTTGATTCATGGGCCACTGTCTCCGAAAAGCACTCAACTAATTCGCTGTTCCGAATAGTCGAACACTCACTGCAGCGACGGGGTAGCACTAAGTTGACCCACCGCACCAGGGCTGCCGTGGTGAGCCCCCGATGGAGGAGTTCACGGCGTATCAGCCTGTGCTTCCTTGTCGATGGCACATCATTGGAATCGGCTAGTTAGCCACCGGTACGGTATGCGTCATCCGATATGAGAGAAGCTTCGCGCGCCAAACTTGGACAAGCGCGGCGCAAGATGGGATCATGTCCGCCATTCGCGCCAGACCCTACCGAGGCGCTTTTCTTTTAGCCGACCCATGGGGCCCTTATGAGCTACGAACTGAGCGACACCGAACGCAACGCCGCCTTGCAACTCAATGCGGATTATCGCTATGACCACTTCATTGCCAAGGTCGCCCAGCACCAATTGCTTTGGGTGCTAAAGGGCGACAAAGGGCTCTTGCTGCTGGAGAGTGAAGGCGACGTGTGTCTGCCACTGTGGCCCCATCCGGAGTATGCTCAAACCTGGATCAAGGATGAGCTGGCCAGTTACGAGCTGCAATCCATCACCCTGGAGGTGTTTCTGGAGCGCTGGGCCGAAGGACTGGAACAGGATAATATTGCCGTCGCCGTCTTCCCCCTGCCCGATGAAACCGGCATCGTCGAAGACGCCAGCGAACTGGCAGAAACCTTGGTGGAAAAGCTCGAGCAGCTCGACCAGGATCCGGCATAACCCTCTCTTTTTTTGATTCCATACAGCTGCGAGGCCCCTATGAGTGACCCGTTAACCCAGGAACAGTATCAGAGCACGGTGGCACTGGATGCCGACCAGCGCTATGACCATTTCATCCAGCAGGTTGTCGCCCAGGGGGAGTTGTGGATCCTCAAGGATGAACAGGGCTGCATGCTGCTGACCGCCGATGAGGAAGATTGCATCCCGGTATGGTCACACCCGGATTATGCCCAAGCCTGGGCGGCGGAGGAGTGGTCCAAGTGTGAACCCTATGCGGTGCCTCTCAAGACCTGGCTCGATCGCTGGGTCAAGGGCATGGAAGAGGATGGACTGGCGGTAGCCGTGTTCCCACTGCCGGAAGCCATTGGCGTGATTGAGGATCCGGCCGATGTCGCCGATGCCCTGCTGCGCCGGATGGCCAAACAGAATCGCCGCAAATAATTGCCGTCATCCGGGTAAAGGGGCCAGCACCCTTTACCCGTGACTCAGCTCCAATTGCCGTCCCAGCTCGGCTGCCGCCAGCGGTCGGGAGAAGAGATAGCCCTGCAGTTGCTCACAACCAAACTGGCTCAGCAGATCGGCCTGCGCCTGGGTTTCCACCCCTTCGGCCACCAGCACCAGTCCCAATGTCTTGCCCATACCGATGATATGTCGCGTCAAATCGCGGCAACGCTGATTCGTTTCCAGTTCGATGATAAAGGAGCGGTCGATTTTCAGGGCGTCGAGCCGGAAGCGGCTTAAGTAGTTGAGGGAGGAGTAGCCGGTACCGAAATCATCCAGCGCCAGTTTGACACCCATCTGCCGCAATGCCTCGAGCGAGGTACTGATGACCGGATCCTCCTCGATCAGGGTCCGTTCGGTCAACTCCAGCTCCAGACTGGAGGCGGATATTCCGGCATCCTGCAGGGCTTGCTCCACATCGCGGATAAAATTGCCATCCGCCAACTGCCAGGCCGCCACGTTGACGCTCATTCTGACCTGGGCCAGCGTGGCATCCGCCCCTCGCTGCCAGACCCCGAGTTGGCGGCAGGCTTCCCGCAGGATCCAGAGCCCCAGCGGCACGATCAGACCACTCTCTTCTGCCACCGGAATAAAGCGATCCGGAGAGACCAATCCCAAACTGGGACTGTGCCAGCGCACCAGGGCCTCCACCTTGCACCACTGCCCGCTCCAGACATCGATGATCGGCTGATAGACCAGAGAGAACTCATTACTGTCCAGAGCCTGACGCAACGCCATATCGATGCTCAGGCTGTCCTGCACGGCACGAGCCAGAGAGGCATCGAACAAACAATGCTGATTGCGCCCGGCTCGCTTGGCGGCATACATGGCACTATCGGCGTAGCGCAGCAGCATGTCGGCATCCTGCGCCTGAGTCGGGTAAACCGCCATCCCGGTGCTGATGGTGACCACCACCTCCATGGCACCTAACGAGAAGGGGCGACGGAACGCCTCATGGATCTGTCCAGCCAGCACCAGCCCCTCCTCGCGAGCCCGCTCGGCACTGGTATCCGTCAACATGACAACAAACTCATCGCCACCAAAGCGGGCCACACAAATGGCCGGGGTCACCAGTTGTCGCAGGCGTTCGGCCACCGCATGCAATAGCTGATCCCCCAGCATATGGCCCAGACTGTCGTTGATGCGTTTGAAATGGTCCAAATCCATGAAGATCAGCGCGCACGCCACGGGCTCGGCATCATGGCGCAACAAGGTTCGCAGCTGCTCGTTGAGGGCATACCGGCTGGCCAACTCGGTCACATCGTCCACATTGGCGGCCAGCTGCAGCAGCTGCTCCTGACGTTTGCGCTCTTCGATATTGCGCAACTGCGACAGGAAAAACAGTTGCCCACCTTGCCAGTAAGGGCTAACCAGCGCCTCGAACGGAAAGCTCTGCCCGAGCCGGTTGCGGCAGATATGTTCGAAGCGCAATGGAAATTGCTCCGTCACCGAACTCAACCTCAGGTAGTAGCGAGACATCACGTCCTGGGTAATAAACGGCATGAAGTCTTGCACCCTCCGGTTTTTGAAACAGGCTACCGAGTCGTAACCGAAGAAGGAGGCACAAGCCGGATTGGCAAACAGGATCCGCCCCTGACGATCGTGAACCCAGATCCCTTCGGCCAAAAAGCGCATGGCATTGGGGAAACGTTGCCGTGCCTCGTGTTGCACGACATAGAGCAGGCCCAGCATGGAGGCGGTTTTTACCGCAAAGGCCACCCCGTAGAGTGCCGGCAAGATGTCGGGGTCTTGCAACCGGAACGCGAATGCCAGGTTCAAGAGACCGCGGATCGCCAGCATGGCACCGACCACGCGGTAGGTGCCAGGGCCTCGTGCCAATTGGTAACCGGCCCAGAGCAAACAACTGGCCAGCATCAAGACCGCAACCAGCTGGATGGTACCGGGAATGAGCTGGGCACCGATGGCGAAGAATGCCAACAGAGCGACAAAGCTCCAGCGTACCGTGCGCCATGACATCCAGCGGCCGGTAGCGTACAGAGTTCCCTGAATATAAAACAACAGCCCCAGACTCAGGGAGACGCGCAGGCTCCAGGGGATCCAGGGAGCAACCACACCCTGTTGCTGCCAATACCAGATCACCGTCAGGATCCCCAACGACAACTGCCCCAGTCCCCAATACAGGGCATGACGTTCCTCACGCTGCACCAGCCACAGCACCAGTAACGCGGCACTGAGCATGCCATCCGCCAAGGTCGAGATTAAAACCATATCACTCATATCAGTCTGCCTTTCCTGACCGGGAATTGAGTGTCGTGATCAACAACACCCAGGCTCTCCATAAAAAGCGGTCATGCCACAACCATGAGAACGGTGGAGGACTCAAGGCTTATGACACCATAACTCGTAGGCTGCACGCTCCTAAAAATAGATGCTAGTGCGATGAAAGACTTGGAAAAATGCATACCTAGGTCAAAAGCTGGATCGATTATCCTCTCGAACTCGCAAAATCGTAGGGCTCCCGGAAAAAAAATCACCACTCAGCCGAAATAACTGTATATTAATACAGCTCGGTGCCAAATGGTCTCGCTGTACGAGGAACATCACCAGACCCCGGCATCGCCGTCATGGGATAACCACAAGGAGTCACCTAATGGATGTACAGATCATCAACCGCGAGCCGCAATTGGTCGCCTATATTCGCGTCATTGGCCCCTACAACGAGACCATGCCCGATGGCTTCAACCGTCTGATGGCATGGGCTGAGCCCAGAAACCTGCTGGCGGGCGACTGGTTGGCCCTCTACTGGGATAACCCGGAGATCACCCCGCCTGACGAGTTAAAGGCGGATGTCGCCCTGAGCGTTCCGGCCGGAACGCCGGTCGAAGGGGAGGTCCAGTTGCAAACTGTGCCTGCCGGTACCTATGCCTGCTACCGCTGTCGAGTAGAGAACGATGACTTCGCCACGCCCTGGAATGCGCTGTTCCGCGATTGGCTACCCAGTAGTGGCTATCAGGCCGCCGAAGGGCCCTGCTTTGAGCAGTATCTGAATGATGGCCACCGCGACGGTTACTGGGATCTGCTGATCCAGACGCCGATCAAACCCCGCTAGTATCGCTGGCAAGTACCCATAAAAAACGCCATCCAGCAGGATGGCGTTTTTATATGGCTCAGCCGGTAACCGGCATCAGTTCGCGGTTTTCACTGGCCCAGTGTATTGATAGGTCAGATGACTCACCCGATCGGCCCCATCCACGGTGCAGGTAAAGGCCAATGGGCGCCAACCGGTGGCGAAACGCGCCTGTGCTGCGCCCGATAACTTGTTACCAGCTGCCGTCAGAGCACCGGCCTCATGGATTAATTTTTCCGCTCGGGTCAACGCGTAGAGCTGACCCACGCACAGATACTCCACTCGTGCCGCCCCCTGCAGCTGAATATCGCTGCCCGGCTTCTTCAGTCGCTGTTCATAGGCGCTGGGAGCAAACGCATTTTGTAATTGCAGGGCCCGCTTCTTCAACCACTCCTGACGGGTACTCCAGGCGGCAGTACCCGGTAACTCGCTCTGGGTACCGGTTTCGTCCTGCCACAGGATCATGGCGCCCTTGCCATCAAACTGATAACGACCATAGGGCATCTGAACCGCAAACAGCTTGCCCTGTTTGAAGTAGTAACGGCTGTCGCCTTGCCATTCACGCTTTTCATTGAGGATCGGTACCTTGATGATCACCGGGGTGGTATCCAGCCAGGCGGTCACATCCAGGCCGTCGACGGTATAGACCCAGCTATCCAGCGACGTCATCGCTGCCTTATCCATGGTGGCCAGTTGCGAGGCCAGATCCGGAGCCTTGGCCGCAATCGCCGCTCCGCACGGCAGAGCCAGTAACATGGAGCAGCTCCAGAACGTCATAGCACGCAGATTTTTCAACATTGCTGAATTCTCGTATTGGGGCGCCGCAGCGCCATCCTCTCGAAGATGTATGAGCCGCTTATGATTCACGCGCTCTCTGGCAACCGTTTCTCCAGGCGGATACCCGGTCGGCCCACGCCATAATAGTCAGGGATGGTGCGAAGTGCGACATATCCGTGGCGTTGATAGAGATCGAGGGCGCCCTGATTGTCGCAATCCACCTCCAGGCGCAGGCGCGGTAAACCATGGGCCCGAGCCTCCAGCTCGGCCAGTGACAGCAAGAGTGTGCCCAGACCCCGGCCGCGATGCTGCCAGTGCACCGCCAATGCCGTGAGCGACACCTGATGCCAACCCCGGTGCGGGAGCAACGCCATATAGGCCAGCACCTGTTCGCCATCCAGAATCAACCAGACGCGGCGACTCTGCCGCCGCAACTGCTCCCGCCAATGGCGACGACCAAACGCCAACCAGGGAGAAAAACAGTAACGCTCCAGGAGCAGGATCGCGTCCCGATCGGCAGGTGTCGCCAGGCGCAATTGATAACCACGCCCCAGCAGAGGGGACGTCGTTTGCAAATGTCCGAGCTGTTGCTCCAGCCACACGCTGGCATCAGCCGCTAGTGCTTTCATCGGCTAATCCTGGAGCTGCTGGCAGGACTCCCGCAGCCGTAACTGGCCACAGAACGGCGGCAGGGCCGTCACCGGCAGACCGGACGCCAGACGCAGAGCCTGATGGACCGCGAGCTCGCTCATCTGCTCAATTGGGATATGCACGGTACTCAAGGCTGGGGAGAGGTAAGCCGCTGCCGGTTCATCATCGAAGCCAAACAACGACACCTGTGCCGGGACCTGGATCCCCGCCTCGCGCAAGGCGCGCAAGGCGCCGATGGCCATATCATCGTTGCTGGCAAACAGCGCCGTGAAGTCGATACCACGCGCCAACAGCTGCTGACAGGCCCGATAGCCTCCCTCCACCAGATTATCGCCTTCGACCAGCCAGCTCTCGGGAGCCTGAATGCCTGCCGTTTGCAAGCTCTGCTGCCAGGCCATGAGTCGCGCGCGGGCCGTCAGCGTCCGTTGCGGACCACTGATGCAAGCGATGCGTCTATGCCCCTGCGCCAAGAGGTACTCCATGGCGGCAGTCACGCTGCCAGTCTGATCGAATACCACGGCCCGCTCCGGATACCCGGGTACCGGACGGTTCATCACCATCAGCGGCACCGGAAGCGTCTCGACCAACTGCACCAGATCCGCTTCCGGCATATAGCGACTGTAGAGGATGATGGCATCACAACAGCGGTCCACCAGCAGCTCGACGGCGGCTCGCTCCCTGAGCGGATCATCATGACCATCGGTGACCATCAATTGTTTACCCGCCAGCTCCGCTTGCTGGGCCATGGTTTTGAGCAGGCGACCAAAATAGGGACCTTCGAAATTCGAGACCACCAACCCCAGAGTATTGGAGGTTTGATTGGCCAAAGCCTGGGCCAAGGTGTTGGGACGAAATCCCAATTCGGCAATCGCGGCATTGACGCGATCCCGGGTGGCCTGACTCAGCAATACCTTGCCACTGAGCACCCGTGAGACGGTGGATTTGGAGACGCCGGCCTTTTCGGCCACATCCTGCATGGTAACCATCAAGATCCCTCTGTTACGCCCGGCAGATGGATGACGACGCTCGCCATCGCGAAATAGCGACCGAGATCCGCAAAAAAAACCCCGGCATGATGCCGAGGCCCTATTATCCGCGCTGGCTCCCCGTCACAGCAAGCGATGGCTGCCGGAGGTTCACACCATGTTCGCTCAGGGCTGCGCCTTCTGCTGCCACTGCGCCGCCTTCTCGGCATCCCGCACAAAGCCCAATCCAGCAGCTTGTTCAGGCGGTATGGGGGCCAGCCCCTTGCTATACAAACTGGCGATCAGACTGGCCAACGCGGGTGAAGGCTGCTGGGCATAGTTCATGATCGCCACCCGCCGCACCTCATTCTCCGGCGCGACCAGCGAGGCCAGCAGTTGCTGCTGTTCTGTTTCGGAGCCGGCCATCATGATGGGGGTGCCCAGATCCACCAGTTGGAAAAACCAGGCCATACAGGCTTGCAGGTTTTGCTGCTGGCACTGACCGGTCAGCAAGGCATTGGCCTGCTGCATCATGGGATCCTTGTCCAGCGCCCGCCACAGGCTGATCTGCTGGGACGATATCTGCCCGTTGTCGCTCTGGGTGCGGAGTAACGGTTTGTGAGCCTGAGCGCTGAGCAATGCCGCGTAGAGCAGGGCGGCACGCGGCTCTTGCTGCACATGGGGCTTGAGCAGGGCGACCAGATCGGTGAAATTTTTATCGCTGGGATCCTGAACCACGGGTTCAGCCACCAGCCGGATATAGGCCAATGGCGATTCGCTCTGCGACAACGTCATAAACTCGGTCAGCAACTGCTGATAGGCACGCCCTTGAGCATCTTCCCCCGACGAAGCCTGAGCCACGCCCCCCCATATCGTAGCGGCCAAAGCTACAGCGCCAATTACAGCTCTCATCCCCATCCCTCTTCCATGCTTGCCTGTTGTCTTCTCACGCTATTGTGCCACGGTACGAGCCGGGCCGCTGTGACTCTGCCAGTTGTTTAGATGCCACTACCTCTAACGGCGCAGGGCACCCGAAGGTGCCCTGCCTGGCGAAAACCAGTTGCGGATTTTCGGCTATTACTCCGGTTGATACCCCAGATTCGGTCCCAACCAGCGCTCGGCCTCTTCCAGGGTCATGCCCTTGCGCTCGGCATAGTCTTTGACCTGGTCAGGCTGGATCCCCGCCACCGCAAAGTACTTGGCATCCGGATGACTGAAGTACCAACCGGAAACCGCCGCAGCCGGCCACATGGCATAGGATTCGGTCAGCTGCATGCCAATCGTCTCCTCAACACCAAGCAATTGCCAGAGGGTGCCTTTCTCGGTGTGCTCGGGGCAGGCCGGATAGCCAGGTGCCGGACGTATGCCCTGGTAGTTCTCGCGGATCAGATCCTCGTTGGAGAGCGCCTCATCCGGCGCATAGCCCCAATACTCGGTGCGCACCTGTTCGTGCAGGTATTCGGCAAAAGCCTCCGCCAGACGATCACACACGGCTTGCACCAGAATGGCGTTATAGTCATCCCCCGCTGCCTTGAACCCTTCAGCCAGCCCCGACTCGCCAAAGCCACCACTCACCGCAAAGGCTCCGACCCAGTCGGCGACGCCACTGGCCTTGGGGGCCACATAGTCGGAGAGGCAGTAATTGGGGAAGATATTGCCGTCCCGCGCCTGGCTGGCCTTGTCCGTCTGCTGCCGCAATCCGCGCAGTACTGTCTTGATCTGGCTACGGCTCTCGTCGGTATAGACTTCAATGTCGTCGCCAATACTGTTCGCCGGGAACAGCCCCAGCATGCCCGTCACTTCCACCTCACCACTGCCACTCAACCGATCCAGCATGGCCTGGGCATCGGCAAACAGGCGCTTGGCCTCCTCACCGACCACCTCATCCTCCAGGATGCGCGGATACTTGCCTGCCAGCTCCCAGCTCAGGAAGAACGGGGTCCAGTCGATATAGCGGCGCAGTGTTTCAATCGGCACATTACGTAACACATGAATGCCCGGCTTGGCCGGTTTTGGCGGCTGATAGCTGCTCCAATCGCAAGACCAGGCATTGGCACGCGCCTCTGCCAGCGAGACCGCCTTGGTGCGTGGCTGCTTGCGATTATGCTGCTCGCGAGCGGCGTCATACTCCTTGGCCAGTCGGGCTGCAAATGCCGGTTTGAGTTCAGCGGACAGTAGGCTCTGGGCCACGCCGACCGCTCGGCTGGCGTTGGAGACGTACACCACCGGCTCTTGGTAATTTTGCTCGATTTTGACCGCAGTATGCGCCTTGGAGGTGGTCGCCCCGCCAATCAGCAGCGGTATGGTGAAGCCTTGGCGCTGCATCTCCTTGGCGACATGCACCATCTCGTCCAGCGACGGAGTGATAAGACCGGAGAGGCCGATCATGTCGGCGTTCACCTCGCGAGCGGTTTGCAGGATCTTCTCGCAGGGCACCATGACCCCGAGATCGATGATCTCGAAGTTGTTGCACTGCAGCACCACACCCACAATATTCTTGCCGATGTCATGGACATCGCCCTTCACGGTCGCCATGACAATCTTGCCGTTACTGCTGCTGCCGGTTTTTTCAGCCTCGATATAAGGCTGCAGGTAGGCCACGGCCCGCTTCATCACCCGCGCTGACTTCACCACCTGAGGCAGGAACATCTTGCCCGCACCGAACAGATCGCCGACCACGTTCATCCCGGCCATCAGTGGCCCTTCGATGACCTCGATGGGGCGCGCACACTCCTGACGAGCCAGCTCGGTGTCCTCATCAATAAAGTCGGTGATCCCCTTGACCAACGCATGCTCCAGCCGCTTGGTGACAGGCCAGCTGCGCCACTCCTGATCCCGCGGGTCCGCCACCTGCTGAGCGCCGCCACGGTACTTCTCGGCAATGGCCAACAGCGCTTCGGTAGCCCCCGGATGGGTGTTACGCACCACATCCTCGACTGCGGCTTTCAGCTCAGCCGGAATATCTTCATAGATGGCCAATTGACCTGCGTTGACGATGCCCATGTCCATGCCGTTCTTGATGGCGTAGTAGAGGAACACCGAGTGGATCGCCTCGCGCACCGGCTCGTTGCCACGGAAGGAGAAGGAGACGTTGGAGACACCGCCGGAGATCATAGCATGAGGCAGGTTATCCTTGATGTCTTTCACCGCTTCGATGAAATCCATGGCGTAGTTGTTGTGCTCATCGATCCCGGTGGCCACCGCAAAGATATTCGGATCGAAGATGATATCTTCCGGCGGGAAGCCCACCTCGTCGACCAGGATGCGATAGGCACGCTGGCAGATCTCGAACTTGCGCGCCCGGGTATCGGCTTGTCCCTGCTCATCAAACGCCATGACAATCACAGCCGCGCCATAGCGGCGGACCAGTTTGGCTTGAGCGATGAACTTGTCGACCCCCTCCTTCATGGAGATGGAGTTGACCACCGGCTTGCCTTGAATACACTTCAAGCCCGCTTCAATCACCTCCCACTTCGAGGAGTCGACCATGATCGGCACCCGACTGATATCCGGCTCGGAGGCGATGAGTTTGAGGAAACGCGACATGCAGGCTTCGGCATCCAGCATCCCCTCGTCCATATTGATGTCGATGATTTGGGCGCCGCTTTCCACCTGCTGACGGGCGATATCCAGCGCCTCATCGTAGTTCTCTTCGCGGATCAGACGCTTGAACTTGGCCGAGCCGGTGACATTGGTCCGCTCACCCACGTTGACGAACATGGAATCGGCACTGATGGTGACCGGCTCCAGACCCGCCAGGCGGCAGGCCACCGGGATCTCGGGCAAGGCTCGCGGTTTGCAACCGTCCACCGCCTTGGCCATGGCCGCAATATGAGCGGGCGTCGTGCCACAGCAACCGCCGACCAGATTCAGGAAACCGGACTTGGCCCACTCGTGGATATGATCCGCCATCTCGTCAGCTTCCAGATCGTAACCACCGAAAGCATTGGGTAAGCCGGCATTCGGGTGTACCGAAACATAGGTTTCGCTGATGCGTGCCAACTCCTCCACATACTGCCGCAGCTCCTTGGGGCCCAACGCACAGTTGAGACCAAATGACAGTGGGCGGGCATGGCGCAGTGAGTTGTAGAAGGCTTCTGTCGTCTGACCGGAGAGCGTGCGTCCTGAGGCATCCGTGATGGTGCCGGAAATCATCACCGGCAGACGGTACCCCAGCGAGTCAAAAACCCCTTCCACCGCAAACACCGCCGCCTTGGCATTCAGGGTATCGAAGATGGTCTCGATCATGATGATATGAGCGCCACCCTCGAGGAGGGCCAGCGTCGATTCGGTATAGGCAGCAACCAGTTCGTCGTAGGTGACGTTCCGGGCACCGGGATCATTCACATCCGGCGAAATGGAACAGGTCCGGTTGGTGGGGCCAAGAATACCGGCAACAAAGCGCGGCTTACTCGGGTCTTTGGCGGTCCATGCATCGGCCGCCTGACGAGCCAGGCGCGCCGCTTCGCGGTTGATCTCGGCACTGAGATCTTCCATCTGGTAATCCGCCATCGCAATGCGGGTGGCGTTGAAACTGTTGGTTTCGAGAATATCGGCACCGGCAGCCAGATAGGCTTCATGGATCTCGCGGATCACCTCGGGCTTTGAGAGCACCAACAGGTCATTGTTTCCCTTCAGATCGCTAGGCCAGGCAGCAAAACGCTCACCGCGATAATCCGCTTCCTTCAGCCCGTAGCTCTGGATCATGGTCCCCATGCCACCATCAATCAGCAGGATACGCTCCTGCAGACATTCAGTGAGTCGGGATTGGATCGGCATTCCTTGCGCATGTACTGCCACTGGCTTGTCCTCATTACTACTTGGGCCCTTGCGGGTCAGAGCCCCCAAAGGCGAAATCATCATCCGGCTGTTGACTGGACGAGTTCTGGAGTGGCTGGCAGTATGGCAAAAAACTGTAGGGCCAACGCCATGCTCGACTCATCTGTCCTCACTCCTCCCGGAGAGGAAGAGATCACAACCAATTTTACCCAGCGCGTCTATCAGGTGATAGCGGCGATTCCGTATGGCCGGGTCGCGACCTATGGCACAGTCGCTCGCCTGGCTGGCTCCCCTCGCGCGGCTCGCCAGGTGGGCGGTATCCTGTGTCGACTCCCCGAGGATACACGCTTGCCCTGGCATCGGGTGGTCAATCGTTTCGGTACACTTTCCTTACGCGACGAGGACTACCATCGACAGCAGGCTCGCCTGCAACAAGAAGGGATCTCCTGCAACCCCGCATCCCCGATCGACTTGAACCGGTATGGCTGGCAGGGGGAGTGAGTCCTCACGGTAAGTTGTTCAAATCAAACGGCGTATTCTGGTACACGTAATAGTTCAGCCAGTTGGCAAACAGCAAATGTCCGTGGCTGCGCCAGGTCGCTCGCGGTGGCTGATTCGGGTCGTCGTTGCGGTAATAATTTTTCGGTAACTGTGGATCAATTCCAGCCCCGGTATCCCGTACAAACTCCTGATGTAGCGTATCGGCATCATATTCCGGATGCCCCGTTACATAGACCTGGCGACAATCAGGGCTGACCGCCAGATAGACACCCGCCTCTTCGGACTCGGCAAAGACCTGTAAATCGGTGTGGCTACGGATAAAGTCGCCATCAAAATTGGCATAACGCGAATGCGGTGCCAGGAAGTGATCGTCAAATCCACGCACTAATGGGTCATGCGCAACCAGCCGACAATGCTCATAGACGCCGGAGAGCTTCACGGCACGGGTCTGTTTTTCCAAACCGTAAATCACCTTCAGCGCCGCTTGAGCCGCCCAGCAGAGGAACAGGGTTGAGGTGACATGCTGACGCGACCATTCGATGATTTCGACCAGGGTATCCCAGTAGACTACATCGGCAAACTGGGTCAGCCCCAAGGGGGCACCGGTGATAATGAGACCGTCATAGCGGTTGTGTTTCACCTGGGCAAAGTCGTGATAAAAGGTATCCAGATGCGCCTTAGGCGTATTCTTGGATTCGCGATCATCGATGCGTAACAGATCGACATGCACTTGCAATGGCGAATTGGACAACATGCGCATCAGCTGGATTTCCGTCTCGATCTTCTTTGGCATCAGATTCAACAGCAGGACACGCAACGGACGAATATCCTGGTGAAGGGCACGACTTTCGGTCATGACGAAGATGTTCTCAGCGCCGAGCACGTCAGCAGCTGGCAAACGGTCAGGGATCTTGATAGGCATGGTGCACTTCCTGTACTACATCAGTAAAAACGTCTGGACATCCAGAAATCTACACCAATCGATAGCACGCTGTCACCTCTTAGCTATTTTGGGACAAGATCGATAGAATGCACTCCTGACTCCTCTTTGCCTTTGCCTGGCATAGGCGCTGGTTTTATGTGTACTCTAAGTAGATGACTGGTATAAAAATTTCTGTCGACCGATTGCAGATCGGTAACTATGTCAAACTCCCGCTCAACTGGAAGGATCACCCCTTTCTGTTTTCCAGCTTCGCCATAAAAAGTCAGGAGGAGATCGATCTGATCCGCCGGCTCGGCTTGAAGCAAGTCATCATGTTTCCCGACAAATCCTCCATGCCTCCCAAACCGGTCCAGGAAATAGAGGCCCCGACCAGCGAAACCACAGCTGAAAGTACACTCGATGATATCGAAGCCGCTTTGGCAGCCGAGAAAGAGCGTCGCATCGAACAACTCAAGCTGTACCGCCGCAATCTACAACGTAGCGAAAAAGCCTTCGAGCGCTCGCTCAGCCAGTTGCGGAATCTAATGAACAAGCTGCAGACTCGACCACTGACGGCCATCAAGGAAGCACAAGAATTGGTCGATGGGATTGTTGCCCAGCTTCTCAGCACTGATGAAATGGTGTTGCACCTGATGTCGGAGTCTCCAGAAGGCGAGAGCATCTATTATCACTCGCTCAACGTCTCGATCCTCAGCATGCTACTGGCCAAAGAGGCAGGCTTTACCGAGGAAGAGATGAAGCAAGTCGGCTTCGCCGCCCTGGTCCACGACATCGGTATGCTGCGCATTCCAACCCAGATCCTGCGGAAGACAGAACCTCTGACGCGGCCGGAACTGAATTTGTTAAAACAGCACACCCGGTATGGCCATGAGCTACTCGATTTAACCAAAGACTGCCCCGACACCGCCAAAAAAGTGGTACTCCGACACCATGAACGTCTGGATGGTTCCGGTTTCCCCGAGGGTCTCAAAGCCGAGCAGCTGGATAAATTGACCCAGATGGTCAGCGTGGTCGATGAATATGATGAGCTCTGTCATCCCCAGGATCAGAGCAAGGCCAAGGTTCCCCATGTGGTGCTCTCTTTCTTGTTCAAGAACCGCACCAAACAGCTCAATAAGGATTACATCGGCCTGCTGGTCAAGCAACTGGGTATCTACCCACCCGGCAGCGTGGTACAGCTCTCCAATGGTCAGGTTGGTCTGGTCATGTCGGTCAATCCGAAGCGGTTACTGTTTCCCAGCGTACTAATCTATGACCCGGCCATCCCCCGTCAGGAGGCTCCGATCATCGACCTGGAAGATGTCGGTCTGACCATTGGCAAGGTGATATCTCCAGCTCGCCTACCGGCACCGGTGTTTGAGTACCTGAATCCGCGAACCCGGATTAGCTTTTACTTCGACCATAGCAATGTTCCCACCCGAGCCTAAACCAAGACTAGGCTCCCAACGGATTAATCACTTCCCAGCCGACACAAGATTACATACCCTCATCCTTTCACCATATGGCCTAGCCAGTAGGCCACTGTGGATTGCATGAGGATCTTGTAACCTATGATCATTGAAATTATTTCAACCGGTGATGAAGTCCTCACCGGCTTTACCGTAGATACCAACTCCGCCTGGCTATGCCAGCGACTACTCGATCACGGCTGGCAAGTGCGACGCAGACAAACCGTCGGCGATCGGATGGATGACCTAGTCGAAATCCTGCGGGAGCGGGGACGGGTCGCCGACATCCTGATTGTGAATGGCGGTCTTGGTCCAACCTCGGATGATAAAACCACGGAAGCCGCTGCGTTAGCCGCAGAAGTGGAGCTTGAGCTCCGCGATGAATGGCTGCAATTGCTCATTGAACGTTACAGTTCGCGCGGACGCGACATGCCGGAGAGCAATCGCAAACAGGCCATGCTACCTACTGGTGCCACACTGATTCATAATCCGATTGGAACTGCCTGTGGTTTTCATCTGCGCATTGGCAAAGCGCGTTGCTATTTCACCCCGGGAGTGCCATCAGAATTCAAACAGATGGTCGATGAACAAATATTGCCGGATCTGGGCACCCATTTTGCTGCTGGCACGACCGAAGTTCGCCGCTATTTCACTTTTGGCGTCTCCGAGTCCTCGCTCAGTGATCGACTGGATACCCAAACTTGGCCAGAGCACATCGATCTGGGCTATCGCTCTTCCATGCCGATCATTGAACTCAAATTGATCAGCCAGCAGTCGCAGCAGACTGACTTTGCAACCGCAGAGGCACAGTTACTCGCCGTGATTTCTCCGTTTATGGTGGCTCGGGATGAATTGGATCTCCCTGGCGAGTTAGCCGATAAACTGGCTGGGCGGTCACTACACATCTACGAGTCCGGATCTGCAGGCTTGGTGCTACACTCCCTCGCAGCGGCCATTCCACAACTGATAGGCCATCTGGGTTGGTTACCCGCTAGCGCCGAGTCACTATTAACTTATATCATTAACAATCAAGAACTTACCATGGCCATCGGCTCTGAAACTGCGCATGGAATTTCGATTGCCTTGTGGGATGGTAAAACCGGAGTGGCACAGACATTGAAGGTGGGGATCCAGAATCCGAGCCTGAGAAAGGGCATCATCGCCTTTGCCGCACAAGATATGCTACGGCGGTATTTGAATCATGAACCCCTGCTGGGCCGCTATGAAACACTTATGCGTACAGAAGAGCACCATATCGGCTGATACGACCGCCGGAGTGACTCTCACAACAACGACTTATTTTTGAAAAAGACCAAAGTAAAAACCCCGCCGAAGCGGGGTTTTCTTTATCG
>NZ_JBVAYG010000011.1:0-126515 GCF_055413365.1 Pseudaeromonas sp. HNCC25DJ182
GTTTTTACAAAAAAACGCATTTAATCGCGGTCACCGTTGTTATTCATTCCTAGTTAACAGCTTACCCACAACTTATTGCTACTCGAGGCTTTCACGAGCCCATCTCTGGGGTAAAATCTGTGAAAACGCCGGAGGTCAGCATGTTGTCATTACGTATGTATCAAGGGATTGTCCCATCATTAGCCGCAGGTGTTTACATAGACCCTCATGCCTGCGTGATCGGCAATGTCACATTGGGCTGCGATGTGGGAATTTGGCCTATGGTAGTTATCCGTGGTGATGTAAATCGAATCGTGATTGGTGCTCGCAGCAATGTGCAAGATGGATCCGTGCTTCATGTCAGCCGAAAATCGGTGGCAAATCCGGACGGTTACCCTTTGTTGATTGGTGATGAGGTCACTATTGGCCATAAGGCTATGCTACATGGCTGCAAGATCGGAGATCGAGTCTTGGTCGGAATGGGCGCCATCATTCTTGACGGCGCCTCGGTTGACAGTGATGTCATGATTGGAGCAGGAAGTCTAGTCTCCCCTGGCAAACATCTGGAACAAGGCTACCTATATATAGGCAATCCTGCTCGTAAAGTTCGACCGCTTCGCGCCGAAGAGCTAGCTTTCCTATCACAGTCGGCAGACAACTATGTGCGCCTGAAGAACGAATACCTTGCCGAGAGCGGTCAAGGATGATTGGTTTACTCATCTGGTCGCACAGCAACAGCATCAATACAAATATATAGAGCCATCTTCAGCAAACTCTTGCTCTTCTATCTTCTGTTCAGCCAACTCTTCAATATCAAAGCGCAGCGCTTCAAACGTTTGCAGCAAATCAGCCGGGCGCAGTAAAGGGCGGGCCGCCAATTGCTCCAGGTAATGGCGGCTGATGTAGCACGGTACAGTAGCTCCCATCATCTGGGCAGAAAACATCAAACGCTGCTGAGTTTCTTGCCACACCACCCCATCATTAAACAGAATTGATTGGTTCATCGCATCCCCAGACTTCGTCTCAACTCCGAGATCACCTGCTTGGTTCCTGGGCGTATGCCACGCCAAATCGCGAAGCTTTCGGCGGCTTGCGCCACTAACATCCCCAATCCATCCATGATTTTTTGAGCACCAAGCTTTCGAGCCCACTCATTAAACGGCGTATCGCCTTGGCCATACATCATGTCGTAAACCGCAATATGTGGATGAATAAGATCCGCAGATATCGTTGGAATAGCTCCAGATAGGCTGGCGGACGTTGAATTAATGATGAGATCAAATGGCCCCTGTAACTCACCGAATGCCATCGCACGAATGGGCCCTGCAGAGGCAAAGATGCCCGCAAGAAGTTCCGCTTTTTCTACCGTCCTATTGGCGATCGTCAGCTCAAGTGGATGTTCATCGAGAAGAGGCCCAATGGCACCGCGCGCGGCGCCACCAGCGCCTAGCAGCAGGATCCGCCGTTCTCGTAGCTGCATGCCATGAAACTTTAAGTCCTGAACCAGACCGGCACCATCCGTATTGTCCCCCAGCAATACCCCATCATCAGTCATTTTGAGTGTATTGACTGCACCGGCAATTTTTGCCCGAGGGGATAATTGCTGCGCCAGTTGGAATGCCTCTTCTTTGAACGGCACTGTTACATTGCAACCCTTACCCTGATTAGCAAAGAAATCAGCAATTGCAGCGGCGAACCCATCCAGTGGCGCTTCAATACGCTCGTAGGTTAGCGGTTGCTGTGTCTGTCGAGCAAACAGCGTATGAATAAAAGGGGATTTACTGTGTGCAACCGGGTTCCCGAAAACGGCATAACGATCCATGTTTAATCCTGCAGACTCGCCCAACTGAGATTGATTTAACGCCTTTTAGCGGGTGACGACAAGTTTAACAACCAAGCCGTGCGCTCAGCCTGGTCTTAGGGTGTTACCCGTGATGACATCTCGAATTTGTGAAGGATTGGTAGCGCCACTGACTGTTCCAGCCAAAATAAACGGGACCAGATCCTTCAACTGCTGCTCGACCTCATGGGCGTTACGACACGGCGGCGCTCCTGTCAGGTTCGCACTAGTCGAAACAATTGGCTTATCGAATGCCTGACATAAAGCCTGAACTTGTGGATGTGCCGAAACGCGAACCGCTAACGAATCAAACTGTCCCGTCAGCCAGTGTGGAGTATGCCGTGCCGCTGGCATCACCCAGGTGAAAGGACCCGGCCAAGACGCCAAAGCAATTGCCATATTGGCCGCAGGCACCTGCGTTGTATCAAGATATGGCTGTAACTGCTGCCAATTGGCTGCCACCAGAATCAGTCCCTTGGCCATAGGACGCTGTTTAATATCCAGCAGTCGCATCACGGCTTGTTCATTATCAGGGTCACAACCTAATCCAAACACCGCCTCGGTGGCATAGGCAATGACCTGTCCAGTGCGCAGCTGCTGAACAGCATCAGGAAGGGAAGATAAAATCATCTGGTTAACCGACTGTATTAAATATAGAGATGAAGGCGGATCCCAAAATCCGCCTAAAGTGATTACTTGAGTTGGGCCTGCAATGCCGCGTCTTTTGCCATAACCTCTTCAGCGTTTTTTTGACGCTCACTCAGCACCTTCGCGGCAAGTTCGTCATCGGCAACCGCCAACATTTGCGCTGCCAGGTAGCCGGCATTTTTAGCACCCGCTTTACCGATTGCCACCGTCGCCACGGGAACACCACCCGGCATCTGCACGGTTGAAAGCAAGGCGTCCATCCCCTTAAGCGGGCCGCCATCGATCGGCACGCCGATGACCGGGCGAGTCGTGATGCCAGCGACCGCACCGGCCAGGTGAGCAGCCAAACCTGCAGCACAGATGAAGACCTTGCAACCACGGGATTCGGCATCCTTCACATAGGCATGAGTTGCCGCAGGCGTCCGATGAGCGGATGTCACTTTTACTTCGGCAGTGATTCCGAATGTTTTGAGAACTTCCAGAGTCGACTGCATGACTGGAAAATCAGAATCTGAGCCCATCAAAATGGCAACAAATGGTTTTGACATGGTAAGGCATCCTTCTCTTTACTTGATTTAAGTCAAAGCCCTGAGGCACCGGCATTATAAGTCAGTTTGATAATCACACAACTTTTGCGGACAGCAGAGCTTATGGCCCTGCCGAGTTTGTCGCTCGATCAATAGGGGCCAGCCACATTGTGGACAGGATTTCGCCACCGGCTTATCGTTGACCACATACTTACAGTGCGGGAAGCCGTCACAGGCGTAGAAGGTCTTGCCGTAACGGGAAGTTCGACTTACCAGATGCCCACGGCCACATGCAGGACAAAGGACATCACTCGGACCTTGCTCATCCTGCGATTCAACATGCAAACACTGCGGATATTGGGTACAACCAATGAACAGCCCATAACGCCCTTTCTTGATAGCCAAGAGTTGCCCACAAGCCGGACAGGCCGAGCCCTCGAGCACTTTTTGCAACTCAACACTGTGTGATGTTAGCGGACGAATATAGTCACATGCGGGATAGGCTGAACAACCAAGAAAAGGACCATGTTTTCCATAGCGAACACTCAGGCTGCCGCCACAAAGAGGGCACAAATGATGTTCTCGTTCGAGTGCGTGTTCATGGGCCGAAAAAAGCGTTGGATCAATTTTGGACATGCTCGCCTCCAATCAACAACGTTGAGTGTAACAGCGAGCCAGTCCCCTGTCAGTGGATGAGCCCTTCGGGCTCGTCGTAGAGTAACTCTTCCATTTGATGACACGCATTTTCGCTGCCGGGCACATTGAACAGAACCATCAGGACCACCCATTTCAGATCATCAAGCTCAATTTCTGGAGTATCCAGCTCCATCAGGCGCTCAATGACTATCTCTCGGGTATCACAATTCAAGACACTGATTTGTTCGAGAAACAGTAGAAAGCCTCGACACTCGGAGCTCAGCTTCTCCATCTCTTGAGGTGCGTAGATACGAAACGAATCAGAAGCGCAGACTGGACGGGCAGCACGTTCATCATCATGCAATACCGCTAATTGCTCGAGCCAATCCAGCGCCTTGTAGATTTCATCCTGATGAAATCCGGCACGGCTTAACTCTTCAGCGAGTTCGTCCTGATCAACCATAAGATCAGCATCACTTTGGACATAGGTTTCGAACAGGTACATCAGTACATCAAACATCGTCAGTCCCTCCTCGTCCTCACGTAGCCGCCGGGAACAGATGTAATCCACCCCGCCAACTCAAGCTCCAGCAACTCTGCCATTACCTTGGCAACCGGTTGACCACTTTGCTGGATTACAACATCTATTGCTGTGGTTTCGTCACCTACGTTATCCAACAATGATGAACTTGGCAAACCCGCATCGAGAGATAACGTTTCTTGTGACACCGATCTGGGATTAGCAAAATGCACATCTATCTCTTCCAGTATATCGGCCGCATTGCAAACAAGTTTTGCCCCTTGCTGAATTAAATGCAGACATCCAGTCGCAGTTGGATTTTGTACGGCGCCAGGAACGGCGAACACCTCCCGTCCCTGCTCCAGTGCATAGCGCGCCGTAATCAGGGAACCACTCTTTGCCGCCGCTTCCACAACTACAGTTCCGAGCGACAGCCCACTGATGATCCGGTTGCGGCGCGGAAAGTTTTCGGCTCGAGGTGGAACATCAGGCCACAGTTCGGACAGCAGAACCCCTCCCTGCGCAACAATTGCAGCCGCCAGAGAGCTATGCCGTTGCGGATAATAGTGGTCAAGGCCTGAGCCCAGGACCGCGACGGTTTGTCCTTGGCACTGCAATGCCGTCTGGTGACAGACACCATCGATCCCCAGTGCTAGACCCGATGTGATCGTCAGCCCCGATGACACCAAATCCTTCGTCAACACAGTGGCCATGCTTCTGCCAGAGGAGGTTGGATTACGTGTGCCAACCATCGCAATTTGCGCGGAAGCCAGCAGATCCAGATTCCCTTCGACGAACAGTAAGGTCGGGGCTGCGCTAATCTCGCGTAACCAGAGAGGGTAGAACTCACTTAGCCGAGAGATAATGTGCCGTCCCGGCTGATCTGCCCAAGTTAAAGCATGCTCAATCCGGTGCTGATCAGGTTTTTTCAACGCCTCAGCCTGGGCAAGAGATAAGCCCAACATCTGCAACGATGGCAAGTCCAGTTGAGAAAGCTGAAGAGGGGAAACGCGGGAGAGAATTCGCTGTGCCCGGACTGGGCCAATACCGGGAACCCCATCCAAACACAACCATGCGGTCAGTTCAGCCAGGGTTCCCGTTAACATGTTAGGGGTTGCCAACCAAGAAACCAACCCGCACCGTATCGCTGGCTTTCAGAATCAACAGCAGCGAGATTCGTTCGTACACCTTAAACGCCATAGCTTGCCCCACTTGCTCTTCGGGTAACCGCTGGGCATTACTATCCATCAATTTCTGGCCTTCCGTACTGATTAACTTATAAGCCAACTTTTCTGCGCTCTTTCCTGTCACCTCCACCCCAGGACGTAAAATAGCCAGAACATCGCCAGCATGAACCCCGTCTTTTGCTCCCTTGTTCACCATGACCACTTCATATTTACCGGCAACTGACGCATTGCTATCGGTATCAATGATGGCTCCCGAAGCCGTCAATTGGGCGGGTTGCAAAGAAAAATAGGCATCCAGTTGTTCCTGGTCCGGAAGTGGCAAGACACGATCACCTTGTAACACCTCCCGCACGTTCTTGGATAACAGGACCTCTACGACATCATCTGGGTGACGAATACCCGCCGTGACGATGCCTGCCAAGATAGCGCGTTGCCCCAATACCTCACCAGTCTGCGGATCTTTATAGATCGCACCTGGTCGGTACACGCCATACTGCCGCCCTTCAACGAGTTGACCTTTGACAAACAAGCGCTGCTTTTCCAGCAGTGCTTTATCGTTGAGATTATTACCGAGGACATACGGCATGTCGTCGAGCTGGCTACCCGCAGGGAAGATGTGGTCGCTACGTAAAAAAGCTGAAATGGCTGAAAGTTTGATAGTCGGCACTGGCTCCAGTTTCGGCTCAATGCGCACCGCAGGTGACAACTTGATGGTATGTTTCTGTGTCAAGCGGGGCTCACCATTGACCCATGTCAAACTTAAAACGTCACCAGGATAAATCCAGTGTGGATTCTTAACTTGCGGATTGACCTGCCACAAGCGGGGCCATAGCCACGGGCTCTTGAGAAAATGCCCCGAGATGTCCCACAGCGTATCGCCTTTTTGAACCACGTAACTCTCGGGATGGCCCTCTTTGAGCTGCAATACATCCGCCATAGCAGCTGAAATCAGCAACCAACTGGCGAAGAAAAAACCAATCTGACGATATCTCATAGCTGTCCCTGCACGCGCCACCTATCAAACTATTAATTGCCGACGCAAATGATTAGAATTGCGTCAGTACCCTGTCTAACTGTATCAAGTAAAGCGAATTATGGCGGTTTTAGAAGTATTACGTTTCCCCGACGAACGCCTGCGAACAGTTGCTCGCAGCGTAGTGTCGTTTGATTCCACGATCCACCAAATTATTGATGATATGTTTGAAACCATGTACGCAGAAGAGGGGATTGGCCTGGCTGCGACACAAGTCAACATTCACCGGCAAATTATAGTCATTGATACCTCGGAAGATCGTACTGAACGTCTGGTATTAATCAACCCAGAGATTCTCGAACAGAGAGGTTCAACAGGTATCGAGGAGGGTTGTTTATCCGTTCCCGAGTGTCGGGCGCTGGTTCCTCGCGCTGAATGGGTCAAAATTCGCGCCTGCAATCAGGACGGTGAATCCTTCGAGCTGGAAACTGATGGCCTGTTGGCTATTTGTATTCAGCATGAGATGGATCATCTGATTGGAAAGCTGTTCGTCGATTATTTGTCACCCCTCAAGCGGCAGCGTATTCGTCAGAAGATGCTGAAAATGGACAAAATTGAACGCCATCCACTGTAAGAGGCCGTCGCTTGCATAACCTGAAGATTATCTTTGCTGGCACACCCGATTTTGCAGCCCAACATCTGCAAGCTTTAATCGATGCTGGGTTGAATATTGTTGCCGTTTATACCCAGCCCGATCGTCCGGCTGGTCGCGGCAATAAGCTGACCGCCAGCCCGGTGAAGGTATTGGCTGAACAATACCAATTGCCTGTCATCCAACCAGTCAGTTTGCGCCACGCAGATGCGCAAGCACAACTTCAGGCCCTGCAAGCCGATCTGATGATCGTCGTGGCCTATGGACTGTTGTTACCCAAAGTAGTTCTGGATGCTCCGCGGCTGGGCTGTATCAATGTGCATGGCTCCCTGTTGCCCCGCTGGCGCGGTGCAGCTCCGATCCAACGCGCCATCTGGGCCGGGGATGCCGAGACCGGAGTCACCATCATGCAGATGGATGAAGGGCTGGATACCGGTCCTATGCTGCTCAAGGTCTCCTGTCCCATCACGCCTGACGATACCTCGGCCAGCATGTACGGCAAACTGGCGACCCTTGGCCCACAAGCGCTCCTGCAGGCCTTGGAGCAATTAGCCGCCGGGACCTTGCCCAGCCAGCACCAAGACGATAGCCAGGCCAATTACGCCCAGAAATTGAGCAAAGAAGAGGCTCGTCTCGACTGGACGCAGCCCGCCGCTCAGCTGGCACGTTCGGTGCGCGCTTTTAATCCTTGGCCTGTCAGTTACTTGGTGGTTGCCGAGCAAAGTATCAAGGTATGGGCGGCGATGGCATTAGCAGAACAACACCCTGTCGCCCCAGGGACTCTACTGCGGGCGGACAAAGAGGGGATCGACGTTGCGACGGCTGATGGCACCTTGCGCTTATTGACCCTGCAACCGCCCGGTAAAAAGCCAATGCAGGCCCACGAACTGCTAAACTCTCGTCGGGAATGGTTCCATATCGGCTCTCAACTCTCATGAATCAACCGGGCTTAGGCCCGGTTTTGTCAGGAAATATCCAATGAAAACTCGAGCCAATGCCGCACAGGTTTTGTTCCTGGTTGTGGATCAGGGGCAATCGCTCTCCACCGTATTACCTACTGCCCAACAACAAGTGGCAGTGCGGGATCGAGCCCTGCTTCAGGAATTGTGTTTTGGCACCTTACGCTGGTTGTCTCGTCTTGAGGCCATCGCCGGTCAGTTAATGAGCCGCCCCCTGAAGGGCAAACAGCGTCCTCTGCACTTCTTGTTACTGGTCGGTTTGTACCAGTTGCTCTATACCCGAGTTCCCGCTCATGCCGCACTCTCGGAAACTGTCAACGCCTGCCGCCTGTTGAAAGGCGAGAGCTTTCGCGGCCTGCTCAATGGGGTACTGCGTAATGTACAACGTAGCCAGGAGGAACTCCTGTCGAAAGTCGACCAGCAGGATCCCAGTCGTTATGCCCATCCGGCATGGTTGATCAAGAAATTACAGGCTGCCTACCCGCGCCACTATCAACAGATCCTCGAGCAAAATAACCAGCGTCCCCCCATGTGGCTGCGCGTGAATGTCCGTCACCAGGATCGTCAACACTATCTGCAACGCCTGGAGGCAGCGCAAATTGCCGTGGCGCAGGTCGATGAGGCAGGGTCCGGTATCTGCTTGCTTCAGGCCTGTGATGTCGAGCAGCTTCCTGGCTTTGTTGATGGCGATTGTTCGGTACAAGATGCGGCAGCTCAACGCGCCGCCTGGTTACTGAACCCACAGCCCGGCGATCTCATTCTCGACGCCTGCGCCGCACCGGGGGGGAAAACGGCCCATTTGCTGGAGCAAGAACCGCAGCTCGCCGGAGTCATCGCCGTCGATGCCGATGCCCAGCGCCTGCACCGGGTCAGCGAAAACCTGCAACGGTTGAAACTACAGGCCCAGGTACTCCATGGCGATGCCTCTCAGCCAGATACCTGGTGGTCAGGTCCTGAGTTTGATCGCATTCTGCTGGATGCCCCCTGCTCGGCAACCGGCGTGATCCGCCGTCATCCCGATATCAAGTGGCTGCGGCGCCCAGCAGACATTGCCGAGCTGGTGGCACTACAAGCCAAAATCCTGTCGGCCCTCTGGTGCAAATTGAAACGGGGCGGTACCCTGCTGTACGCAACTTGTTCTGTCTTACCCGAAGAGAATTGCGAACAGATCCGGGCGTTCCTGTGCAGTCACCCCGACGCACGACTGGTACCTCTGCATGCTGGCGATACTGAGCAAACACCGGGACAACAACTGTTTCCGGGCGATGGCAACATGGATGGTTTCTATTACGCCAAACTAACCAAGCAGTGAGTGGACAATGAAGATCATTATTCTTGGTGCCGGGCAAGTCGGTGGCACGCTGGCCGAAAATCTGGTCGGCGAAAATAACGAAATCACGCTGATTGATACCAATGTCGAGCGGTTGCGTGAGCTGCAAGATAAATATGATTTACGGGTGATTACCGGTCCTGGCTCGCATCCGCGCATTCTACGCGAAGCCGGAGCCGACGATGCCGATATGCTGGTCGCCGTCACCAACAGTGATGAAACTAATATGATTGCCTGCCAGGTTGCCGCGGCCTTGTTCAATATCCCCAACAAGGTGGCCCGGATCCGGGCGCAAGCCTACCTCTCGGAGCGAGAAAATCTATTCGGCGACGAAGGTTTACAAGTTGACCATATTATTTCTCCGGAGCAGTTGGTCACGGATTACATCCGCCGGTTGATTGAATATCCTGGTGCACTACAAGTAGTTGATTTTGCTGGCGGACGAGTTGGTCTGGTCGCCGTTAAAGCCTACTATGGTGGCCCACTGGTCGGGAATGCTCTGGCAACCCTCAAAGAGCACATGCCCAATGTCGAAACCCGGGTTGCCGCCATCTTCCGTCAGGGAAAAGCCATCCGGCCACAGGGCACGACGATTATCGAAGCCGATGATGAAATATTTTTCGTCGCCGCCGCCGGCCATATTCGTGCCGTCATGTCCGAGCTACAACGCCTGGAAAACCCCTATCGACGCATCATGATCGTCGGCGGCGGTAATGTCGGTGCCGGCCTGGCACGTCAGCTGGAAAAGCGCTATAGCGTCAAACTCATCGAGCGGAATCCAGATCGAGCCGAACAACTTTCCGAATTTCTGGAAGAGACCATCGTCTTCTGCGGCGACTCGGCCAACCAGGAGTTGTTACTGGAAGAGCATATCGATCAGATTGATGTCTTCATCGCCGTCACCAACGACGATGAAGCCAACATCATGTCCGCCATGCTGGCGAAGAAGCTGGGCGCCCGTAAGGCCATCGTCCTGATCCAGCGCGCCGCCTACGTCGATCTGGTACAAGGTGGCACCATTGATATTGCGATCTCGCCGCAGCAGGCGACCATTTCCGCCCTGTTGACCCACGTGCGTCGCGCCGATATAGCCAATGTCTACTCCTTGCGACGCGGTGCAGCCGAAGCCATCGAAGCCATTGCCCACGGCGACGAAAGCACCTCCAAGGTGGTCGGTCGTGCGATTGGCGATCTGAAGCTGCCGCCTGGCACAACCATAGGTGCCGTGGTTCGTGGCGACGATGTGCTGATCGCGCACGATACAACCATCATCCAGCAGGATGATCATGTGGTGATGTTCCTGGTGGATAAGAAGCACATCCAGGAAGTCGAGCGTCTCTTCCAACCCAGCCCGTTCTTCTTATGACATGATTAACTTCAAACCGATCCTCTTCACCCTCGGGCTGACGTTGTCCAAACTAGCCCTCTTCATGTGGATGCCAACCTTGTTGGCATTCTTCACCGGGACGCCGGGGCTGGCCGAGTTTCTGGCGGCGGTGATCCTGACTCACATTGCGGCTTTTTTCTGTCTGCACATTGGTCATAAGGCCCAATTCCGGCTCGGGGTCCGCGATATGTTCATCCTGACCAGTTCGGTCTGGATCGTCGCCTGTATCTTCGGCGCCCTGCCTTTTGTCTTTATCAACCAGATCAGCTTCACCGATGCCTATTTCGAAACCATGTCCGGGGTGACCACCACAGGTTCAACCGTGTTGTCCGGATTGGATACCATGGCGCCGAGTATCCTGCTGTGGCGCTCCTTGCTGCAGTGGCTGGGTGGCGTCGGCTTCATCGTGCTGGCCGTTGCGGTACTACCCGCACTCAACGTCGGCGGGATGAAGCTGTTCCAGACCGAATCCTCGGATAAGTCAGAAAAAGATACCCCACGCGCCGCGACCGTCGCCAAGAATATCGTCATCGTCTATCTAGTCTTGAGCCTGCTCTGCGGTCTTGCCTACTGGTTGTCCGGCATGACGATCTTCGAAGCGATCAACCATGCCATGACCACTCTGAGTACCGGCGGCTTCTCTACCTCGGATGCCTCCATGTCGCACTTTTCCAATTCTGCGCAATGGATAGCAACAGCATTCATGTTTCTGGGTGGCCTGCCTTTCCTACTCTATGTGCAAACTCTGCGGCGGCGGCAACTGGTGTTGTTCCGTGATGCCCAGGTTCGTGGTTTTTTCTGGTTGGTTCTGGTGGTGACCACCCTGATGAGCCTTTGGATCTGGCATCAGGGAGTGTTCCCGCTGCAGGATGCCATCCGCATCAGTATGTTCAATATCGTGTCAGTGCTGACGACGACCGGATATGGCCTCACCGACTTTGGCGTCTGGAGTCACTTCACGACCGTGTTGTTTATCTTCCTGATGATGTTTGGCGCTTGTTCGGGTTCAACTTCGGGCGGGATCAAGCTATTCCGGATCCAGGTTGCGACTGCGCTGTTCCAAAAGCAGGCTCGCCAACTGATGCATCCTTCGGGGGTGTTCCCGCAGAAATACAACGGCCGTCCGGTCAGCGATCATATCGTCCGCTCGATTGTGGCCTTCGTGTTGAGCTATATCGCCGTGATCATCGTCAGTTCCGCTCTATTGGGATTGTTAGGACTGTCACCTCTGGTGGCGATCAGCGGTAGCATCACCGCCATCAGCAATGTCGGCCCAGGATTAGGCCCGCTGATAGGACCGCTTGGCAACTTCTCGACCTTACCGGATGCGGCGAAGTGGATCCTGTCATTCGATATGATGTTGGGGCGTCTGGAGATCCTGACGGTAGCCGTCTTATTCTTCCCCTCGTTCTGGAAAAACTAACGTGCCATGCGTAACGCAAAACGGCTGCCCAGGGCAGCCGTTTTGTTATGTCGATATCTTAATTAAGAATCGGCGCTCTCATCGCCCAATGTGGCTCGCGCCAAAATAGCATCAGGTAGCGGTTTATTGACTTCAACGCCCAGCTCGCGCAGTTGTTCGGCCTGTGCAATGAGATTTCCACGGCCACTGCATAAACGCCCCATCGCTCGTTCATAGCTTTCATGGGTTTTACCCAGTGTCTGACCAATGGCCTGCATCTCCTCGACGAATAGCCGGAGCTTCTCATACAGACGTCCGGCTCGCTCGGCAATCAGACGAGCATTCTGCTGCTGACGCTCCTGCCGCCATAAATTATCGATGGTCCGCAACGCCACCAGCAAATTGGTCGGACTTACCAGCAGAATATTATGGTCTAGTGCATATTTGGTCAGGCCTGGATCGGCCTCCATCGCCAGCAGATACGCCGGCTCGACAGCGACAAACATCAGCACGTAATCCAGGGTCTTGATGGCAGGGAGGTGCTGATAGCCCTTACGTCCCAGCTCGCGGATATGATTGCGCAGCGATGCCACATGCTCTTTGAGGGCTATATCGCGGGCCAACCCATCCTCGGCATTAAAGTAGCGCTCATACGCCGTCAATGACACCTTGGCATCGATGATGATCTCTTTGTCACCCGGAAGATGCACCAACACATCAGGCTGATAGCGGCGACCATCCTCGGCATTCAGCGGGATCTGGGTTTCATATTCGTGCCCTTCGCGCAATCCGGATTCACTCAGAATGCGGGAGAGAACAATTTCTCCCCAATTGCCTTGCTGCTTGCTATCGCCTTTTAGCGCCTTGGTCAGTGCCGCCGCTTCAGCGGTGATTTGTTGGTTCAGAGTAGCCAGCCGTTGTAATTCAAACTGCAGACTATGTCGTTGCTTGCTTTCTTCAGCATGAGTTTCGCCGATCTGCTGACGGAAGCTTTCCAGTTGGGAGCGCAATGGGGACAAGAGTACATCCAGATGCTGCTGGTTGAGATCGCGGAAACTGAGCGAGGTTTGTTCCAGGAGCCGGTGAGCTAAATTTTCAAATTGTTGACCCAGACGAGATTCAGCTTCTTGCTGTTGCCTGGATTTATCCGCCGAGGCGGCTCGTTCAGCATGGAGCAAGGTTTCGTACTCTTTAAGACGGCCATTGAGCTTGACCATCAGCAACTGCTGTTGTTCCTGTTTTTCTTGCTGTTGTTGACGTTCCGTCATCAGCATCGTCAGCTGCGACTCCAGATCCGCCTGCCGAGCCTGGGCGATCCGCGCCAGTAACTCCCATTGCCGCCAGCGAGTAAAAAACAGTATCAGCGGGATACATACACAGACAAACAACAGCACCAGCTGCCACGGAACCAGGGTGAGCTGCATGGTGAACTCCACTCAACGAAACATTTGGGGCTAGAGCGTTTGGGTCGGAATACCGAGTCCGAGCAGGCCACACATCCGATCCCGATCCTTGACCAAATCGGCCAGGGTAAACTCGCCAAGCACATCCAGAAAGGCACGCATCGCTTTACGCAATATGCCCTGAAAGCGACAGCCCGAGCTTAACAGACAACCTTCCCGCTGGCAGTCCAGCAGACAGCTGACATTCTCCATATCCGAGACCACATCGCGCAGGTTGATCTCCTCACTGTTCCGAGCCAAACGGATGCCGCCGTGTTTGCCCCGTACTGTTTCGATATACCCTCGGACCCCCAACTGATGCACGATCTTGACCACATGATTTCTAGAGATATCAAACTTCGCGGCCACCTCAGTAATGGTCGATAAACGCCGATCCGGCTGCAGAGCCAGGTAAGTCAAGGTACGAAGGGCATAATCAGTAAACAGAGTTAGCTGCATGGCGTGTATAATCTCATCGATGCGTAAACAGGTGCCGTATAAGAATATTCTTATTAACGGCTGGCCACAGTGCTCGGAGTGGTTTTATATCACAAAGTTTATTTTTATAATCATCCCAGCGACATATTCCTTAACCATTCTGCTTTCATCATGTTGTTTTTATTGACCAGTGTTTTATTGCTTGTCATCGGGTTACCGCTTGCACTGTTTGCCGCAGGATACGGGCAAGCCTACCTCGATTACGGCCCGGCCATTTCCGGGGTCTTGCTATTGTTATTGCTGATGCTGGATTTTCTTAAACTCCGCAGACGCCGCTAGCGGCGTCTCGTTTTTTATTTCAACGACTGTTTGTTCGCCAAAAAGCAAAAGGCCACTCATTGGAGTGGCCTTTTTAGAATCTGGTCGGCGTGAGAGGATTCGAACCTCCGACCCCTTCGTCCCGAACGAAGTGCGCTACCAAGCTGCGCTACACGCCGATGTCTGCGGGGCGAGAATCTACCGAAATGCCCTTGTCAATGCAAGTGTTTTTTCCCTTATAGCAGTACTGCAACGACCAGATGCTGAAATTCCAATCAACTCGCTAACTAATTGGCTCCAGAAAGAAAAAAGAGCGCCGCAGCGCTCTTTTTAGCAGGATATTCCTGACGCAGCCTCAGGTCGTTCGCGCCGCCATAGCCATCTCTTGACGCCGACGACGCTCAGCCTTCGCCATCATCCACCAAGCAACAAAGGTTGCAACCGAGACCACCAGAATAATCAGGGTCGCCAAGGCGTTGATCTTGGGACTAACCCCCAGACGAACGCTGGAAAACACCACCATCGGCAGGGTAGTCGCATTCGGACCAGAGACGAAACTGGTAATAACCAAATCATCCACCGACAAGGTAAAGCCCAGTAGCCAGCCCGCAGCAATAGCCGGAGCAATCGACGGCAGAGTAATCAGGAAGAAAACTTTGAACGGAGTCGCTCCCAGATCCTGAGCCGCTTCTTCCACCGATTGATCCAGCTCCTGCAAGCGGGAACGGATAATGACGGTGACATAGGCCGCGGTAAAGGTGACATGAGCAATCCAGATGGTCATAGCTCCCCGCTGTGCTGGCCAGCCGAACACGTTCGACAGCGAGACAAACAGCAGCAGTAATGCCAGACCGGTGATCACTTCCGGCATCACCATGGGAGCCGTGATCAGGAAAGCAAAGCCGGTTTCGCCGCGGAATTTACCCACCCGGGTCAACACGAAGGCCGCCAGAGTGCCGACCACGACGGACATACTGGCGGACATAAAGGCGATGGTCAGTGACAGCACGACACCGTCCATCATCTGCTTGTCCTGAAACAGCTCGTAATACCATTTGATCGAGAACTGGGACCAGACCGTCACCAGACGCGACTCGTTGAAGGAGTAAATAATCAGGATCAGGATCGGCGCATAGAGGAAACCAAAGCCCAGCAACAGGCTCAGGGTGCGCCAAGGTGATTTGATCTGCGGAATCGGCGTACTCATGCTCTCCCCTCCTCCATTTCACGGCGTTGATAGCGGTAGAACCAGATGATGGGAATCATCAACAAGGTCAACATCACCACCGCCACAGCCGAAGCCACGGGCCAGTCGCGGTTGTTGAAGAATTCCTGCCACAACACCCGACCAATCAGCAGCGAATCCGGACCACCCAGCAATTCCGGGATCACGAACTCGCCCACCGCAGGAATAAACACCAACATGGAGCCCGCGACGATACCGCTCTTGGTCAGTGGCAACAGCACCGTCAGGAAGGTCTTCCAGGGTTTGGCCCCCAGATCGGAAGCGGCCTCGATCAAGGAGTAATCCATCCGCATCAAGGCGGTATACAGTGGCAAAATCATAAACGGCAGATAGGCATAGACGATACCGATATACACAGCAAAGTCGGTATGCAACATCTGCAGGGGCTCATCAATAACACCGAGATAAATAAGGAAGTTATTGAGTAACCCATTGTTTTTGAGGATACCAATCCACGCATAGACCCGGATCAGGAAGGATGTCCAGCTGGGCAAGACCACCAGCATCAGCAGCACATTACGCATTGAGGGGCTGGAGTGGACAATCGACCAGGCAATCGGATAGCCAATCAGCAGACACAACAGGGTCGATATGGTCGCCACCTGCAACGATTGCAGATAGGAGTCAAAGTACATCTCATCCTGCAGCAGATAGAGATAATTACCCAAGTTCAGGACGAAGGTCAGCTTCTCTTCTGCATACTCCACCAACGAGGTGTACGGCGGGATTGCGACCTGTGTCTCTGCCAGGCTGATTTTCAGGATAATGGCAAACGGGATCAGGAAAAACAGCACCATCCAGGCATACGGAAAGGCAATTACCAGATGCCGACCGCGGGGGAGCCAGTGTCTCAGGGCAGAACGTTTCATCTTAACCCCTTAGATAGTCAACACGACGCAAGAATCGGGTTCCCAGTGCAGGATGACCTCATCGTCCCAGGTGGGTTGTCCCTTCCGGAACCGATCCACATTGGGCAGAGTGGCTATCACCTTTTGACCACTAGGCAAACGGACATGGTAAATCGAGATATCGCCCATATAGGCAATGTTCTCGACCACACCCACATCGTAGTTAAAGTGGTCGCTGGGGATCTCGTTGCTGAAGTAGATCTTCTCAGGTCGCAGCGCAACAGTCAGATGCACGCCATCCGCGACCGAGGCACCATGGTTGACATGGATGGGATGGGTCAATGAATCGGAACGGATCACCATATAATCCGGCCCACCCTCGGCTAATACGCCTTCGAAGATGTTCACCGAGCCGATAAACTCGGCGCTCAGACGGCAGTTGGGATGTTCATAGATCTCTTCCGGCCCACCAATCTGCACGAACTCGCCCCGGTCCATGATGGCAATGCGTCCGGCCATGGTCATGGCTTCTTCCTGATCATGGGTTACCATCACGCAGGTTACGCCGACGCGCTCGATGATATCGACCACTTCCAACTGCATCTTTTCCCGCAGTTTCTTGTCGAGGGCCCCCATGGGCTCATCCAGCAGCAATAACTTCGGACGCTTGGCCAAGGAGCGAGCCAAAGCCACCCGTTGACGCTGACCACCGGAGAGTTGATGAGGCTTACGGCGCGCAAAGGACTCCATGTGCACCAGACTCAGCATCTCATGCACCCGCGCCTCGATCTCCGCCTTCGGCAGACCATCCTGTTTGAGTCCAAATGCTATGTTTTGTTCCACCGTCATATGGGGGAACAAGGCATAGGACTGGAACATCATGTTGATGGGACGCTTGTAGGGCGGAATGTCTGCCAGATCCTGACCATCCAGAATAATACTGCCCTTGGTGGGGCGTTCAAACCCGGCAAGCATACGCAGCAAGGTCGATTTGCCACAGCCTGAGGCACCCAACAGCGCAAATATTTCGCCCTTGTTGATGGTCAGACTGACGTCATCAACGGCAATGGCACCATCAAAGCTCTTGGTGACGTTGCGAATTTCCAGCAGCGGTTGCTGCTCTTTGGTAACACTGGAAGGCTTGTCGAATTTATCTACCACGGCCGTCTTTCTCCCTGAACAATCAGGGGGCGCCTGTGCGCCCCCATTAGAGTGACATTACTTACCGGTTTTAACCTTGGTCCAGACTCGAGTCAGTTCACGGTTGACCTTTTGCGGCAGCACCTTGAGGGTGAACATCTTCGGCTTCATCTCATCCGTCGGATAAATATTCGGGTTGTTGCGGATCGCGGCGTCAACCAGTGGCAAGGAGGCCTTGTTACCGCTGGCATAGGAAACATAATTCGACACCTTGGCGATGACCTCAGGCTTCATCAGGTAATTGATGAACGCATGGGCATTTTCCACATGCTTGGCATCCGCAGGAATGGCCAGCATGTCATAGAAAATCAGCGCACCTTCCTTCGGAATCACGTAATCCACAGTGACACCGTTATTGGCCTCTTGGGCACGGGCAGCAGCCTGCATCACATCACCGGACCAGCCAATAGCGACACAGATATCACCGTTAGCCAGATCGTTGATGTATTGGGATGAATGGAAGTAGGTAATATACGGACGCAAGGTGGTCAGCAATTTTCCGGCTTCTTTGTAATCCGCCACATTGGTGGAGTTGGAGTCCTTGCCGGTGTAATGCAGAACCGTCGCGAAGATTTCGGTCGGTGCATTCAGGAACGAAACCCCACACTTGCTCAGCTTGGAGAGATTTTCCGGCTTCAGCACGGCGTCCCAGCTGTCCATTTTGAAATCCGGCCCCATGACCTCGGCCACTTTTTTCGGATTGAAGCCAATCCCGGTGGTACCACCCAGATAAGGAATAGAGTGCGCGTTGTCAGGATCCTTGTCCTGCAACAGCTTCATGACTTCACTGTCCATGTTGGTCAGATTGGGGAGCTTGCTCTTGTCGAGTGTCATGAAGACGCCCGCCTGGATTTGGCGCGCGAGAAAGTCGGAACTTGGCACGACCACATCAAAACCTGTGTTGCCGGCAAGCAGTTTGGCCTCCAGGACTTCGTTGCTATCAAAGACGTCATAGACAACCTTGATGCCTGTTTCTTTTTCAAAACTGGCGACCGTATCTTCAGCGATATAGTCACTCCAGTTGTAGACGTGCAGTACTTTCTCTTCCTGAGCCACCGCACTTCCGGCTGCCAACGCGGCCATCAGAGAGAGGGTGACGATTCCTTTTTTCAACATAGAGCGTCTCCTTACCAAGTACCGGGATCCCAATCAGCGGCAGTCAACTGCGCCAATTGATTCATCTGAAGTCGGCTTTCGGCCCACGCAGGCGACAGACTCATCACCTCGCGCCAACAACCTGACCAAAATTATGACTTACCGGCGCAGTATATTCCGAAAAAATGAAAATGTATGCATGAAATCTGCTGTATAGCCGGAGGAGTTTTCGTCTGGCAATCCCTTGTCTGTCATAGGATTACCCTGAAATACACCCCTTGGTTGGCTACTGCATGTAAATCCAGTTTCGAAAGGGATTTCAGCGTCATCTTTGCCAGCATTTCGCTCGGAAAACTCATGCCAAACCCATCGCATGAAGACCCAAGATTGCGATCCAGCAGCCAATCAGCTCAACCACATCTGGATAACCCTAGCATGACGATCTTCATCGGAGATTAAAGTGATCCTATTCTGCACTCAACAGACCTGTTCAACGCCTACGGATCGTTGCGCACCATCATGGGGCAACACCTCTGCGCCGAATTAGTTTCAAGCAATTTGTGTACCAATAGTATGTATGGCGTGTTCCAGCCGCCAAGTGGCCTCTACACCGTCATCACTCCCCGACTGGCAATGCGCAGAGAGAAAAGAACTGCTTGAAAGCCTTCACATTTCATTAAGCCATGTCGCATTCCCGGTGTAATAAACATGTTAGGCTCGCCCACAACTGATCCGTTACTATCCTCGAGCCAGGAACTCTGATTGGGAGCCCATATGGCCTTGCGTTATCCACTTGCGTTCTGCTGCGCCTTGCTGTGTGCCTGTCAGGGTGCATCGGACATCACAGCAGAACATCTGATGCACCATCACTGGCGGCTGGAGTCTATCGATCAGCAACACATTGTGCAGAACAAACGTCAGCCGGTTGATTTCGAGATCGGTGAACGTCTGATGGTGAACGGGCATACCGGTTGCAACCAGTTTTTCGGTCAGGGCGTGTTACGACAGCAACAGCTGCAGATCAATGGCCTCGGCACCACCAAGCAAGCCTGTCCCGCAGATCGGCGCTGGATCGAAAATGCCATCCTGAGCACCTTACGCGAAGGTAGCGAGCTACAATTGACCCAACAGCAGCTGACACTGAAAGGCTCACGTCATACCCTTGTCTATCAACTTGCCGACTGGATTAACTGATCGTCGGCAACGCAAGCAGGGGACATTATCCAGTCGATGTCGTGATTATCAGATCCGGCTCGTTTATGGCAAAATAACTCATACCCAGATAGTCGGGAGACCGCATCTACCATGTCAATGGATCTGATTTTCAGCAAGATTAAGCAATTACCCGTCATCCCCAAGCTATTGCATGAATTGATGCAAAACTTTTCCGATGACAATTCGCGAATTGAAGATATTGCCAAGAAAATCGCGATGGATCAGGTTATCAGTGCCAAAGTGCTGAAAATGGCCAACTCTGCAGCCTATCGGCGCGGGGCCGAAATTACATCCATCGAGCAGGCCGTGATCCGCCTGGGTTTCAACGCCTTGCGCTCTCTAGTCGTCGCTTCAGGCTTGATGACCAGCTTTCGGACCCCGGCCAATTTTGACAAAAATAAATTCTGGGTCGACAACTTCCAGGTCGCCACCATCGCCAAGGCTCTAGCTGGCGATTGCCGAAATATCGAACCGGAAACGGCCTTTACCTGCGCCCTGTTACACAACATCGGCGAGTTGCTGATCCAGTCGGCGTTGCCCGAAGAGGCGAGTCTGATCAATATGTCGATCAGCCGAGGCAGCAGTCGAATCGATGCTCAACGCGAGATGCTGGGGTATGATTACAGTCAGGTCGGTGCTGAACTGGCGCGACGTTGGAGTCTATCGGATACCTTTGTTCGCGCAATCGCCCAGCAACTGGATCCCCTGAACTTTGAGCCCATCAGCCAAGAGGCCGTGCTCATCCGTTTGGCCATGTTTGTCTCTTTCGCCTGGAATGCGGGTGTACCGCCCCAAGTGATAGTGGCACGCTTCCCGACGCCTCTGGCCCAGCATCTCGGTATTGATGCCGCTTGTCTGGCCAATCGGCTGGAAGAGCTGCATCAGCACGGTAATGAACTTGCCGCCATGCTGACTAACTGAGAGTACGAGTAGTCCTGATGCCACACCCGTTTTTCTGCCACTCCCAAGTGACGCCCTGGCTCAAAGCCAGTAATACCCAACTGCAACTGACCCTGTTTGTGCACAAAGAGCTGGAATTGAGCCAGCTCTTCATTCGTCATGAGCCGGATAACGAAGAGCAATTGATCCCGATGAAGCCCTGTGGTCAACAGGGTGAGCTGCTGATCTGGCGTGGCGAATTGCCACTCCACCCTGATTCGGAAACCATCCTCTATACCTTCAAGGCGATCGGGCAACAGGAACAATGGTGGGTTCATGCCGCGGGGGTCGCTTCCGCCATGCCACCCAGACAATCCCATTTCCATTTCAATCCACAACAGAAACCGCCGGTTTGGGTCCAGGATCAGGTGTTCTATCAGATTTTCCCCGACCGATTTTGCAATGGCGATCCCAGCATCAGCGTGCAGAGTGGCGAGTATCAATATGGTGATACCACACATCCTGTGATTGCCAAGCAATGGGGTGAGCCGGTTGCTACCAGCCATAACACCACGGGGGCATCCGAGTTTTATGGCGGCGATCTAGCCGGGATCCAGAGCAAATTACATTATCTACAATCGCTGGGGATCTCGGCCCTGTATCTGAATCCCATCTTTGCCTCCCCCAGCAACCACAAGTACGACACCATCGACTTCTACCAGGTTGACCCCCATCTGGGGAGTAATCAGCAGCTCGCGGAGTTGACCAATAACTTGCACCAGCGCGGTATGCGCATCGTGCTGGATGCGGTCGTGGATCATACTTCGGATCAACACCCCTGGTTTGCCGCTGCCAGTCAGGCCCATGCCAGTGCCCGCCGTTTCTATACCTTCGACGAGACCGGAAACTATGTCGGCTGGAAGGGGATGTCTCATCTGCCGAAGCTGGATTTCTCCTGCCAGGAAGTACAGGAAGTTGTATATCGCGGTGAAGATGCCATTCTGCGGCACTGGTTGCGAGCACCCTATGCTATCGATGGTTGGCGTTTCGATGTCATCCATATGTTGGGGGAGCATGGTTCCGCAGCTGGCAATGCCTATCACGTTCGCCAGATGCGGCAATGCATGAAGCAAGAAAATCCGGATGCTTACGTGCTGGGCGAGCATTTCTTTGAAGCCAGCCAGTGGCTACAAGGCGATCAGGAAGATGGCGCCATGAACTACTACGGGTTTGCCCACCCGGTTCGCGCCTTCCTGGCAGGCAAGGATATAGCCTACCACCCGGTCAAGATCACCGCCGAAGAGTTTGATCAGTGGCTAAAACAGGCCCGCTGCAGCATTCCCTTTGCCAATCAACTGGCCCAGTTCAACCTGCTGGACAGTCATGATACCGCCCGCTTTTTGTCGATCCTCGAAGGCGATGAAGCGCTGATGCGCGCCGCCGTGACCCTACTGTTTACCTATATCGGCACTCCCTGTATCTATTACGGCGACGAGGTCGGGATGGAAGGTGGCCAGGACCCGGATTGCCGCCGCTGCTTCCCGTGGGATAGCACCGAATGGAATCACATGCTGCACGACCACTATCGTCGCATGATCCGTTTACGAAAGACCCACCCGGCACTGAGACGTGGCGATATTCATACCCTGTATGCGGGCGAACACAGTTTTGTCTTTGCCCGGACTCTGGAGAGTGATGTGGTGATTACTGCGTTGAATCGTCATCCGACCAAGGCACGAACAATCACCCTGCCCATCTGGCAAACAGCCTCACTGGCCAACCGTTTCACCGACCCGGAAACCCGGGAAAAGTTCGAAGTGGTCAAAGGGGAAATTCGACTGACCATTCCGGCCAAGACGGCACGGGTTCTACTGGCGACCTAGACAACGGATGTGAGTCGCCACTGAAACACAACAGGCCGGTCTAAGACCGGCCTGTTGTGTTTCATCACCAAGGCAGTAGCTCAGGAAAGGTACTTCAAGGCACCATCCAGCAGCATTTGTACCGAAATCATGACGAGTAGCATACCCATCAGGCGTTCCAGCGCCTGCAATACCCGATCACCGAGTATGCGATTAATCTGCTCGTAAAACATCAGAATGATAGAGCTGGCGCTCCAGGCCAACAACAGAGCCAGAGTCCAGTCAGTCATCTGATGGGGATATTGATGGGCTAACAAGAGCAATGCCGCCAGGATAGAAGGGCCAGCAATCATCGGGATCGCCATGGGTACAATCAGCGGCTCCTCTCCTTCCGGTAAGCCGGTTACCCCACCTTCGCCGGGGAAAATCATCCGTATAGCGATCAGGAACAGCACGATACCACCGGAGATACTCACCGCCTCTTGCTTGAGATTCAATAGATTGAGAATTTCCTGGCCGGCAAATAGGAACAACAACAGCACGACCAGCGAAATCAGTAACTCCCGGATCATGACTTTGCGACGACGCTCGGCGGGTAAATGACGCAAGATCGACAGAAACACAGGAAGGTTGCCGACCGGGTCCATAATTAGAAACAACATGACGGCAGCGGTAATAATATCCATAGCGGAGCATCCGGTTAATTACAGAACAAAATTCTGGCCGGAATATAGCAGAGCAGAGGTTAGATTGCGACAGAGCGGGCTATCGCAATCATTATGCCTAGTGATTACAAATACGTTCGGCTTCGGTATTGAAGCCACTCTCCTGCTCGACGAACTTGCCACGTTCGCGTAAGAATTCAATCAAGGTCTCGGCGTCCATATCGCTGGCACTGCAGGTGTGAAAACGCGCCGTGGAACCAAACCGTTCATGGATCGCCAGCTTCAGGCTCTCGCGAGTGAAGGTACCGCCCAGCTCTAACATCAAATGCATCACTTCGTGACCGTGAATGGATTCCGCCATTACTTATCTCCAGAAAGTTATAACATGCCAGAGTAAAGCATCTTATAAGCTAATAGATCCTGTTTATGATCAAGAAGAAGCGGATTTTTTGCACAACCAAGAAAGTGCAGCCTGGATCACATTCGCTCCAGAGCCGGGAGAGAATGGCTTGCCATCGACCACGCCTTAATAATAAATTAAAAAATCAGCATAAATAATCAACAATGGGATATTGCGATGGATAGCGGATTGAGTAGTTACCTACCAGCCATCGAGCTGATCATGTGTCATTTAGGCAAGAGTTTTGATGAAGCCTGCGATGAATTGGGGCTGAGTACCCAGGAGCGTCGCCGTCTGGCCGCACTGCAGGAAAAAGTACGAACCCCGGAATAGTTCATCCGGATCGGGCGTCAGATTGCCTCCAGCCGTGTGGCGGCCACAAAGAAAAGGGGGCGACTTTCGTCGCCCCCATTAGGTCTTAGCTGTCCGAATCCTTGAACAGTATTGCTCCCTGCAATCCCTGACTAAGCTCGTCCTTTAGGCTTTCCACTTCCCAAATCCTTTGGGGTGTCCTTTAGCCATCCTGGCATAACGAGTCATCCGTACTCGCTGTGCTATCTCCCTCCTGGGAGGTGTCCTTGCCCACATCCTGTGGGGATTCCTGCGCCTTACCTTGGCAGCCAACCTTCTTGGTCAACTTCATTGCGTCCTGCACTGTTAATACTAAGGATCCTGGCTGGATCAGCAATGCCATTGATTAAATCTTTTCTCACTCCCCGCATGAGACTGAATAATTATTTGTTTATTATCAAATAGTTAAATAGAGACAACACATCTGACGCACGAAAGAAAAACGTTTTCCCTTACGCAGGGTATGGCAAATATCTCACACGATGAGTAGTCATTCTGGAAGCGGAATGGGTGAGCCTCCCGTCGCTGGTCGTCATCATGTGGCAGCGCATATTAGCTGAAAACCCTTTCACTCAAAATGAATAGCTGATCATAGAAAATGAAAAAAAATGCAATGAACGCAAAAAAGAAAAAGGGCGACTAGCGTCGCCCCTCAAAGGTCTGTTCGGTCTACTGCGCACTTCCCTGAGCCAGTCTTGCTCCCTGCCACTCCCTGACCCTGGTCACTCCGGACCCGTCCCTATGACATCCTGTCGGCGAGCTCATCCTCGAGCCTGCTCATGATTCCTGAATCCATTATCCATGCGTCACTCCTGTGACTACCCCTGCCAGGGTCCTGCATCATCCATCCTGGATTGATGTGGCAGCGGTATAGATACATAGTAATGGAGCAGCAGTTACGAACAAGTAGACACCAACGCACAACCTAGGAACTCCGTCACAGCTCCTCAGGCTAAAAAAAATTAACCACTTGAATTAAAATGATAATTTCAAAGTTGCCCGTCAGATTCCGGCAGTTTTCAGCCTTACCCACCTACAGAGGATAGAGCAAATATCTCACACCCAGCCCAGCCAGATTCCGAAAGAGGAACAGTACCGGAAACAGCTCAACTCCTGGGTTTATGATAAAAATCCGCCCCCCGTGCAATCATCCGCAGCTGATAGATAATCCGCTCAGCCAATTCGGTTCTCTGTGCCGGATCCAGATCCAGAGCATCCGCCCCGGAATGAAACACTATGGTCACCATCGCCTCGGCCTGCACATTGGCATCATAGGGGGTATAGCCGGATTTCTTTTGCAGGTCATCGGCCAATTCGGCGATGAAATGCTGGATCTCCCGTTGGACGGCCTGGCGAAAAGCAGCCGAAGTACCGGAACGCTCACGCAGCAACAGACGGAAGACGTTGGGGTTATTCTCGATGAACTCCATGAAGGTCAGCACCGAGGTGCGAATCACGCTACCGCCGGTACTGGCAATCCGCAGCCGGGCCTGGCGCATCAGTTGACGCAACGTCAACCCGCCTTCGTCCACCATCGTCAAACCTAACTCGTCCATATCGCGAAAATGCCGATAGAACGAAGTCGGTGCAATACCGGCTTCCCGTGCCACTTCACGCAGACTGAGGCTGGAAAAACTACGTTCGGCATTCAATTGGCTGAACGCGGCGTCGATCACCGAACGACGGGTCTTCTCTTTTTGCTGTGCACGGATCCCCACAATCGCTCCCGGATAAACCAAAGTTCTGCATCATACCGTGTTGTTGCAAGCACGCCAAACCGGCGCCGGAGCGCTACAGCAAGCCGCGCAGCGGCAAATAACTGACCAGAGTCACCCAGAAGCGTTGCCAACGGCTGGTTTGTGGCTCGACGTTACTCTGTGGCCACCGCACCTCCCCCTGGCACAGACACAAGGGCCAAGCCGAATCGGCTGTCAGGATGTGATCCAGCCACGACTGCACCTCAGCAGCCAGACTTTCGCCATGCAACAAGAGCGCGATCTCGGTATTCAGGTAGGAAGAGCGCGGATCCAGGTTCAGACTGCCTACCAACAGATGGCTGTCATCAAACAGCGCCAGCTTGGCATGCAGGCAACGCTGGTTGCCGGGGCGCAGTTCGAACAGGCGAACCCCGGCATTCAGCAGCCGCTTGCGGCGGGTACGGTACCCGGAATATGCCAGTGGCATATCGGTACCCGCCAATGAGTTGCTCAGCATGAGTACTCCAACCCCGCGGCGCAACAAACGCCGCACCCTCTGATAAAAAGGCCGGGTCGGCACCAGGTAGGGCGAGACAATTCGCAAGCTCGTCGTGACCTCACCCAGTTGATCCAGCAAGGCCCGGGTCGCGGCGGAGGGATGACGCCGCAGCTGTAGTCCCTTGTCGGGAGAGTCCACGACCACCTGAGCACGCACTGTGTGCCAGCTCAGGCTACGCAAGCAGCCGTTGAAATGCGTCTCGGCGACACCGAACAAGCGAGCCACCTCGGGCTCTGTGAGTGCCAGCAGGAAGGCATTGTTGGCGATGGCCATCGGCTCGGGAATGCCGAACCAGCCAAGGCGATGGCAGACATGGCTCCAACGTCCACGCCAGTAGCTGAGAAACCCGCGCGCCAGATCGGTACAGACAGCACCGCGCAACAGCACATCCAGATCGACGAACTGATGGTCGGCCGGTAGTCCCAGATAGGCGTCGCCGATATTGCGCCCCCCCACCATGGCCCAGTCATCATCCACCACCAGCAACTTGTTGTGCATTCTGTGGTTGAGGCGACGAAAGCTGAACAGGATCTCCAGCAACCAGAACCAGGGGCGCCCTAGCCGGATCCAGAACGGATTGAAGACTCGCACCCGGATATTGGGCTCCACCGCCAGGGATTCCAGATAGCGGTTGGAGCCCGAATAGAGATCATCCACCAGGATGCGGACTTTGACGCCCCGATGTGCCGCCTCCAGCAATGCCCCCAACAGTAGCTTGCCGCTGACATCCTCTTCCCAGCTGTAGTACTGGGCCAGGATGCTGTAGCGCGCCTCGCGGATCAGCGCCAGCCGCAGCGCCAGAGCCTGTTCACCGTCGGTCACCAGGGCGGCCTGGGCGGCAACACCGGTTGCAAGGGGTGGGATGGTGTCCTGGCGGTCCATGGGCTGATCCTTCCGTCGACTCGACTCAAATCCAGCATAACGGTCCCGGTGTGACAGGCATAGGGTTTGCTAGATCAAGGCAGGAAGTTTCATTGTTTCGTCATAGACGCCCTGCAGCATGGGCAGGCGAACAAGCAGGGTATAGGAGGAGCGGCCGATGATCGATCAACAGGAGCATATTCAGTTGCTGGGTGGACCTCGCCTCGCCGGCAATCAGCAGGAGCCACTGTGGGCCTGGGTAGAGCAGGATACCCAGTCCGTAACCGGACTGGCCCTGCGGCTCAGGACCCGCAATCCGTTCGCCCCGGACGATGGGCTGACCACCAGCCAGCACCATCCGGCGGATGCGTGCGCCATGGCCGAAAGCTACTTCTTTTGCCATCCGGATCAGCTAACAACCCGCATCTGGTCGCCAGAGCCGGACGCCGTCACCTCTCGGGCCTGACGCCCGGAGTGGGGCGCCAGAGTCAGCGCGGGCGCGATTGCTTGCGCTGTTGATTCAGCTCGTAGGAGCGACGATAGGCCACATAGCGGCTGGATACATTCTTGACGTATTGCACCGTCTCGGCGCCCACTTTTGTCGCGGCAACCTTCTCGACATTGTCGAACCAGATATTGCCGTTGAGTCCACGTCGGGCTGCTTCTTTGCGGTACTGGGCAATACGGTTCGGTCCGGCGTTATACGCTGCCAGCGTGAACAAGGCGCGGTTGTTGTCATCCAGCTCGGCATCGGAAAAATAGTTGTCCATCATATAGCGCATGTACTTGGTACCGGCGTGGACATTATTCTCCAGAGACGCAATGTTGCGCACGTTGATATAGGGCTCGCGCGCGGTACTCGGCAGCACCTGCATCACGCCCATAGCCCCCCGGCTGGAGCGCGCACTCTGGTTCAGAGTGGACTCCTGATAGGCCTGGGCAAACAGCATCATCCAGTCCAGCTGATAGCGTTCGGCATAGCGCTGGAACAGCGGGGCATAGCGTTGGTAATCGGCCACCGACCATCCCATCCGCTCCGTACCGCCACGCAGGAAGCGCTGGGCGATGCCCGGAGCCTGCTGCAGGTAACGGCGATAGAGCGGTTCGCCCTTGCTGGTACCTGCACGGTACTCTTTCAAGAAAGCATTTACCTCGCTTTCCAGCTGCGGACTGTTCTTGCGAAACGCCCAGGCCGTGGCCCCCTCTTTACGCAGCGGAACCTGGTTATGAACCCGCAACCCGCTAAACACCGGGTTCCAGAGCTTGGCTTTATGGCTATCCACCAGCGTGAAAGGAATATCGCCCTCACTGACCATTTGCAGCAAATCGCTATCCTGCAGGGATTCATCCGCCTGTTCGATATAGACAGGCGTCATATGCAGCGTGGCCAGCATCTCGTTGAGGAGCTGCAGGCTCTCGTAGTAGCTGGAGCTCTTGCGAACCCAGACATGTTTACCGGAGAGTTCGGTCAGATTGCGGATCTCGGGCACCTTGTCACTGCTGACCAGATACTCCTGCAGACCCGTCATATCCGGGATCGAGAAGTCCACCAGCTTGCGGCGGCTATCGGTCACGCTCAGGTTCGCCAACACCAGATCGCCCTTGCCCTCGTTGAGCATCGGCAACAGCTGATCGTGGCGTACCGGCACCAGCAACAGGTTCATCTTCAGTTTTTGGCCAGCGAAATAGCGTTGGTTGAGCCAGCGTTCGAATTCACGGGTCAGACTGACATTCAAGCCGTCCTGACGTCCCTGATGGAGATAAAAATTGGCGTTGTCATAGACCACCAGCACTCGGAGCAGACGGTCATCGAGCATCTCATCCAAATCGCCTTTACGGGTGGCCGCTTTGTCGGTCAGGGCCATGGCGTGGGCGGCAGAAGCAGCCAGACACCAGAGCAACAACAGACCTTGAATTAGGTTTCTCATCGCGTATTGTCGATTATCTGTTCATCGAAAACGCCGCATTAAACCCTAATGTACCTGAATGGAAGCTGAACGGGAGGGGAGCTTTATACACAGCGGGGGGCCGGAACCCCCCGTTTTTTGTGACTCAGATCGCGCGGGAACGCATCTCGAAGATGATTTTTTCAGCAGTACAGCTAAAGGTCAGGGCACAGTTCAGCACCACGCCACTTGCGGTCGTTTGAGTCTCTTTTGCGACCACCACATCGCTGTAGATCGAGCGGGCCAGTTCGACGAATTTGTCCAGCCGCGCCTCGGCGGTGGCAACGTCAGCAGCCTCGACCGTCAGGGTAACCTGATCATCGCCTTCATTGATGATGCTGCCGATTTCAGCGACGCAACCACACGCTTCACACGTCTCTTGAACCTGTTCTTGTACCGACATGGATTTCTCCTTTTTATCCGGCCCGGGCCGGTCTGTTCAGACTATGAATACCTGCCACAAGTCTACGCCGCCAACCGGCAAAACGGTATGGAAAATATGTCCGTTCAGAGCCGATTACCCGGCGATCCCCGCCAGGTGGAGCAGGAAGGCATATTCCCGGGCCACATCGTGCAGATGGTGATAGCGTCCGGCCTTGCCGCCGTGCCCGGCGCTCATGTCCATGTGCAGTAGCAGCCAGCGATCATCGGTCTTCTCATGACGCAATTTGGCGACCCACTTGGCAGGTTCCCAATACTGCACCTGGGAGTCATGCAAACCACTCACTACCAGCAGATGGGGGTAAGCCTGCGCCCGGACCTGATCATAGGGGCTGTAACGGCGGATCCAGGCGTAATCGGCCTCCTGATGGGGATTGCCCCACTCGTCATACTCGCCGGTGGTCAGGGGAATGGTCTCATCCAGCATGCTGGTCAAGACATCGACAAACGGTACCGCCGCGACCACGCCCAGATAGAGCTCGGGAGCCATGTTGATGACGCCCCCCATCAGCAGACCTCCGGCACTGCCACCCATGGCAAACACCCGCGCGGGATCGGCATAACCGCCGGCAACCAGGCCGCGGGTGACATCGATAAAATCATGGAAGCTGTTGAGCTTGTGCTCGCCCCGCCCCTGCTCATACCAGTGGCGCCCCAGCTCCTCGCCACCCCGGACATGGGCAATGGCATACACGAAGCCACGATCCAGCAGGCTCAGACGACTGCTGGAAAAATCCGGCTCTTCGCTGAGGCCATAGGCACCATAGCCATACATCAGCAGCGGGTTTTGTCCGGCGACGAACAGATCCCGACGATACACCAGCGAGACCGGCACCCGGGTGCCATCCCGCGCCTGGATCCAGAGCCGTTCACTGCCATAGGCGCGGGCATCGAAGCGGCCAAGTACGGGTTGTTGCTTCAATAGCCGCTGGCTGCCCAGCGCCAAATCCAGGGCGTAGGTGGAAACTGGCGTGGTCAGGGAGCTGTAGCCGTAGCGGATCTCGCCGCTGGCCGGATCCGGGTTATAACCCAGCCAGGTGACATAACAGGGATCGGCAAATTGCACCGCCCGCACCTCGTCACCGGCCAGGGTCAACTGCCGTAAGCGGCTCAAGCCATCCTGCCGCTCCTCGACCAGGATCGCCTGATTAAACAACTCGAACTGCTGCAACAACACCGCCTCGCGGGGAGCCAGCAGGCACTGCCATTCCGACTCGATGGCGCCAGTTTGCAGCGGGTCACCGGCATGCAGACGATAGAGACCAAAGTTGCTGCCCTGGGCATTGGAGCGGATATAAAAATCACCGGCCAGGTGGTCGAGCTGATATTCGTGCCCTCGTCGCCGCGGTAAAAAACAGACGGGCTCCCCGTCGGGAGTCTCTAACGGCAGCCACCAGACTTCGCAGCTCAGAGTGCTTTGCAGGGATATCAGCAGCAACTGCTCGGAGCGGCTCTGCTCCAGGCTCAGATAAAAGCTGGGGTCGGACTCTTCATACACCAGCCGATCACTCTCGATGGGACTGCCCAGTTGGTGGTTCCACACCTGGTAGGGCAACAGCGTCTCCTCATCCAGCCGGATATAGAAGAAGCTACGGCTATCTGCTGCCCACACCACCTCTGTCGAACAGGAGTCCAGGCTCTCTTCCAGCCAGAGATCCTGCTGCAGATCGCGGATCTGGATACGGTACTGACGGCGGGAGACCCAATCTTCCGCCACCGCCAGATAACGCTCATCCGGGCTGACCTCCAGACTTCCCAGCTCGTAGTAATCACTCGCCGCCGCCCGACTCTCGGCATCCAGCAGCAGCTCCACCGGCGCCTCCAGGAAGCCCGGATGTCGTTCGTAACGCGGAAACTCGGCGTCGGCCTCATAGCGGGTCACATACCAGTAGCCGTGGTAGAAGTAGGGTAAGGAGCTGTCATCGGGTTTTTGCCGGGCCCGCATCTCGCGGTACAGCTTTTTTTGCAGCCCTTGCAACGGCGCCATCACCTGCTGACAGTACGCATTTTCCGCCTGCAGGTACCCCAGCACGGCCGGATCCTGACGGGCGTCATCCCGCAACCAGTAGTAGGGATCGCAGCGCTGCTCGCCATGCATCAGCAACAGGTGATCATGGCGAGCAGCCACGGGAGGTACGGGTGACGCAGCAGCGATAGAAACCGACGAACTCGGGAACGACTCGGACACAGGCAATTCTCATGAGGAAAGGACGCAGCCGCCATGCTAGCAAATCGCTGGCAGCTTGCGGAGCACGTTAGCGGGCTGACGAACCCCCTTTCGCCGCTTACACTGACAACAGGGGATTCCACCGTTGGAGCACCAGGGATCAGCAGCTTCCTACTCGACCGCGCGAGATGACAGCATCAGCCGCTGACGAGCCCGGCAACCGGTGATGCGGTCCCTGACCCCGGGGATGCCCTTGCGCTCGATAATTGATTTGCTTCACAATTTCCTAGCCCCTAGACTGGCGCGGATCTGTCGCTCCTCACGAGCGAGCCTTCCCGTCTGCGCTAGCGCTGTTTTACCGGAGCCCTGTGACCAGCATGAAAAAGATACTGATCCTGTTTGCCCATCCCAGCTATCACCGCTCCCATGCCAACAAGGCTCTGCTGCAGGCATTGCGCAAGATGGAAGGGGTGACCATTCATGATCTGTATCAGTGCTATCCGAACATGTTTATCGATGTGGCGCGGGAACAGCAGCTGCTGCTGGAGCACGACATCATCATCTTCCAGCACCCGCTGTACTGGTACTCCAGCCCGGCGATTATCAAGGAGTGGATGGATCAGGTGCTGGAATACGGCTTCGCCTTCGGCCCGGATGGCCACGCGCTCAAGGGCAAGGCGCTATTGTCGGTGATCACCACAGGCGGTAGTCAGGAGTCCTACACCTCCCAGGGACATAATCGCCGCGCCGTCATCGAATACCTGTTACCGTTCAAGCAGACCGCCTGGCTGTGCGGCATGCGTTATTTACCGCCGTTTGTGCTCTATTCCTACCACACCATCCAGGATGTCACCCTGTTGCGGGAGACCGCCCGCGAGTACCGGCAGTTGCTGGAAGGACTGCGGGATGAACGCTTCCCCGCCGATGAGCTGCATCGTGCGACCTATCTGACCGATCTGCTGGAGGCCCTATGATGACAGACGGAGTGCTGTTTGACGCCTTCATCTTCCTCACCGCGGCTGTGGTGTCGGTGCCGATTGCCCGACGACTGGGACTGGGCTCTGTGCTCGGCTACCTCATCGCCGGCATCATCATTGGCCCCTATCTGTTGAATGTGGTCGGCAAGACCGATGATGTGATGCACGTCGCCGAGTTCGGGGTGGTGCTGATGCTGTTCCTCATCGGGTTGGAGCTCAAACCCGCCCTGCTGTGGCAACTCAAGGGGCCTGTGCTCGGCCTGGGCGGCAGCCAGGTGTTGTTGACCACGGTAGCCATCGCCATCGTCAGCCTGCTGTTCGAGCTGCGCTGGCAACAGGCGGTCACCGCCGGCATGATCCTCGCCCTCTCCTCCACCGCCATAGTGCTGCAAAGCCTGACCGAGCGGCGGCAGCTGAAAACCGAATCCGGTCAGGCCAGCTTTGCGGTGTTGCTGTTTCAGGATATCGCCGTCATTCCCATGCTGGCGATCATCCCCTTGCTGGCGGCGCGCGGCTCGCTGCCCGACACGACACCCACCCTGGGGGGCTGGCAAGATGGTCTGCTGATCGCGGCAGTCATCTGCGGCATCATCCTCGGCGGCCACTATCTGATGCGGCCCGTGTTCCGCTTCATTGCCCAATCCGGCATGCGCGAGATCTTCGTTGCCGCCGCCCTGCTACTGGTCATCCTCATCGCCCTGGCCATGCAGTCGGTTGGGCTCTCCCCGGCGTTGGGCACCTTTCTGGCCGGTGTGGTTTTGGCCGAGAGCGAGTATCGCCACGAGCTGGAAGCCAATATCGAGCCGTTCAAGGGCTTGCTGCTCGGGCTGTTCTTTATTTCGGTGGGCGCGGGGATCAACTTTACCCTGCTGGCCCATGAGCCGGGTATGGTGCTGGGCCTGCTGGCGCTGCTGATCCTGATCAAATGTCTGGTGCTGCAAGGGCTGGGCGGCGTGTCGCGCATGAATGCATCCCACCGCTGGACCTTCGCTCTGGCGCTGGCCCAGGGCAGTGAGTTTGCGTTCGTGTTGCTGACCCTGGCCTATCAGAGTCAACTGCTGTCGGCTCATCTGGTCTCCCTGCTGACCCTGGTGGTGGCGCTCTCCATGGCGCTGACGCCTGTGCTGCTGATCCTCAACCAGCGCTTCGTGCAGCGCCGCTACGAGGGCCAGGAGGAAGAGCGGGAAGCCGACAAGATTGATGAGCACGACAACCCGGTCATCATCGTCGGCTTTGGCCGCTTCGGACAGGTAGTCGGGCGTCTGCTCCATGCCCACGGCATCGGCACCACGGTTCTGGATAACGATGCCGGCCATATCGATGTGCTGCGCAAATTCGGCTACAAGGTGTTCTACGGCGATGCCGACCGGCTGGATCTGCTCTATGCAGCCGGGGCGCACAAGGCCAAGTTACTGGTGGTGGCCGTGGGTAACCCGGCCAAATCCCTGGCGGTGTGCGAGCTGGCGCAGAAGCACTTCCCGCAACTCAAGTTGCTGGTGCGCGCCATCGATCGCCCTCATGCCCATCAGTTGCTACAGCAAGGGGTGGACATGGTCTACCGGGAAACAGTCGGCTCGGCGGTCGATCTGGGGGTAAACGCCCTCAAGGAGCTGGGAGTGCGCGCCAATCAGGCCTGGCGTGCCGGGCAGACCTTCAAACAGCATGATGAGAAGCTGCTGCGCGAGCAGACCGCCTTCATCGATGACGAGAGCATGTACATCACCAAGAGCGTGCAGTACCGGCATATTCTGGCGGAGATGTTGCAGGCCAATCAGGAGGATAGGCGCAGCGAGATCATGTCGGCATGGGAGAACACTCCGCCCCAGGAGGAGGAGCCGGAAACCCAGATCCAGCGCCCCTTCTTTGCCTCCAGGAATCATGACACCCCGAGTCGCGGAGAAAAGTAATGAGTTATCTGTTCCTCAAGCAGTTGCACATCCTCTGCATCCTGTTGAGCCTGTCGCTATTTGTATTTCGTCTGCAGCTCGCGGTGCGCAATCATCCCCGACTGCAACAGCGCTGGCTGAAGATCCTGCCCCACTGCATCGATACCCTGCTGCTGATCTCCGGTGTGGCGCTGGCCTATCACCTGCACCAGACCCCCTTCGTCAACAGCCCCTGGCTCAGTGCCAAACTGGTGGGATTGTTGCTGTATATAATCGCGGGCACCTTCGCCATCAAGCGCGCGCCCAGCGCCCGTGGACGGCTCGGCTGCGGTCTGCTGGCCCTCGTCTTGTTTGCCTATATAGTGGCGGTGGCGGCGAGCAAACAAACCTGGCCCTGGCTGTCCTTGCTGTAAAACCTCTCGGTGAGCAACGACTCCCTCGCCCGAACCTGTGGCCTGATCTGCATGTCGGATCGGAAGGGGCCTGATGCGCTCAGCCCTCATCCTCGCACCAGCAACGCTTAGCGGCGGCAGTAAAGTCGCACCGCATCCCGCGCCTGGCGGATCGCCTGGGTCGCGGCTTTGCCATGCAGCACTTCGGCCTTGCCGGTTTGCGGGTTGAAGGCGGTGGCGCCCTTGGTCTGATAGCGGGATAACAGCGAGCGGTAGTAGGCACAGGTTTCCTGCTGCTTGCCGCTCTCGCCAGCCTGCAACAGGGTCTCAGCATCGGCATAGAGCCGTTCACTCTCCGGCAGCGGCGTCACAGTGCCCTGACTATTGGCTTTCAGCTCCTGAATGCCCCGGGTGCGATCGGCCGGCGGACGGCTGGAGAAGTGAGTCACACCCTGTTCATCATCCCAGCTGTAGAGCCGTTTTGCCCCGACTGGCGAGCTGGCGAACATCACGCAACACAGCAACAGCCACCCTATTCGAACCCCGGATCTCATACCCTCTCCTTGCCCCGCGCATATCCTGAACCCGCTGCCTGGAACAGCGTGATCCACTATGCCATTTTTGCCGATCGCCCGCGAGGCAGCACAGTTAAATCTGGCATTCAGCTCACTGATCCGTTATAAGAGAACTGTATCTTTATACATAGGAATTTCATCGATGGCGGTCGAGATCAAATACGTGGTAGTCCGGAACGGCGAGGAAAAGATGACCTTTGTCAGCAAGAAAGAGGCCGATGCTTACGACAAGATGCTGGATATGGCAGATGAGCTGAGTGGCTTGTTGCAGCAAGGACCAGTCCCGCTGGATGAAAACCAGTGCGAGGCCCTGGGGCTCTATCTGGCCCAGCAGCGGGAGCCGCTCGGCCAGATCCTCAAGGGTGGCAAGGCCGCCGAACCGGCGGCAGCACCCGCACCCAAGGCACGCAAGGGTAGCGCCGCTGCCGAGGAGTGAGTCTGTTGTCAGATCTGGAGCCACAGACCCGGGCTCAACGGCCGAACCCGCGCGCGCTTAGCTGCGGGGTTCTGGCTTGCTGGCTTTGGGCAAATCCTTGGCCAGATCCTGATGGGGCTCGGCCAGGGGGGCGGTCGGCAGCGGATTACTCATCAGCAATGCCCGCCAGCTCGGCTCCTGATACAGGCTATTGGAGGAGCGCGGATCCAGCATGATGCTGATGAGCGCCCCTTGGGGTTGTGCGGTGGAAATCTTCACATCCCCGGGTTTGAGCTGCACGCTGAGATCTTTTTCGTCCAGCACCACATCCAGCCAATCCCGGGTCCCCGGGCTGGTGCGGGCGGCAATTTTCACATCCGCCACCCGCTGCTGGGTGACCTGGATGGTTTCCGGCTGCTGCACCACCTGATAGGCGATGTGGTGATCATCCAGCCATTCGCGGAAGCGCCGGGTCTGGGAGCGGATGACGTAACCGGGCGGGATCTCGCCCACATCCTTGATGGCGATCTGATCCTCCAGGCGGAAGGGTTTGACCACATTCTTGCCCTGCCGATCCTTGAGGGTGACGGCGATACTGGGCTCCTGAGTGTTGGGCGCAAAGGCATACTGCATGACGAAGCGAGCCTCGCCCTTGATGCCTTCCCAGCGGTGGCGCGCATCCCGGCTCAGAGTCAGGATCTGCGCCCGATCCGCCAACACCAGCTCCAGCGCCTTATCCACGCTCAGCAGTTGCTTGCGCACCCGCTCGGCTATGTTCTGCGGGGTCGGGAATTTGCCCTGACCATCATGGCGATTCTCGAACAGCACCGTCATCGAGCCTTGCATCGAGGCGTAATTGCGGAAATTGGAGAGACTCAAGCCACCGCGGCGCACCGGATCCTTGAGTGAATAGATCTCGTTATAGCGCTGGGCCGGAATGCCGGCATCGGCCACCGCCTCGATGAGGCGCGGCAAGTAGACCTGGTTGGCGTAATGGCTGAGATCCGCGTCCAGATTCGGATTATTACCTACCTCGAACTGGGCATCTGTGGTGGTACGGAAGCCTTCCTTCGGCGTCATCGGCCACTTGTCGTTCCAGGTTTCGTGCAAGTCCATCACCACATCGGGCTGAAACCGCTCCAGGGCATCGATATAGATGCGGGTCTCGGGGGATTCGACGGCGATAAAGTCCAGATTCGGGTTCTCATCCTTGGCATTCAGCCGCCGGTTGAGATCGCGGCCATCCGGATTGGCCAACGCCACGATGACGAAATTCATCTGCTGCAGCCAGGGTGTCAGTTCGCCATCCAGCAGCCGACGCGCCAGGATCTGCAGCACTTCGGTGCCCGAGGGCTCATTGCCATGCTGGGATCCCAGCAGCATCACGGTGGGCTTGTCCGCTGCCGGTTTACCTTGCTGCAGAAAACTCGCATCGGCGGACACCAGCAGCGCCTCTACCGGGCGGCCACCGGCCGAAATCCCCAACCGGGTGACGGCAGCAAACTGGCTCTCTTGATCCAGGGTACGCAAGTAAGCGGAGATAGTCGCCGAATGGGGCAATGGCTGGGTGGGGGCCTGCTCGAACGGGGTGAGCGGCAGGGTTGCCCAGGCGGGAATTGAACAAGCAACCGCCAACAGGCCAGTCAGCCAATGCAACTTCATCATGACTCCTTCAACGGGATAGGACGATAAACGTGATCCAGCGGGCATTATAGGCATTCTGTGGCGGCAGTCACGCCCCGACAGCCTGGAGCACGGCAAACCACTATGACCCGGGTGGCCCAGCAAACGGCGATGGCTCTGTGGAATCGGTTGCGGTAGATTCAGGATTCAAACAGACAAGTAAGATGGAGTCGTTCAGGATGCTCAAACAAGCGCTGGAACTCTTATCCCTGCCACTGGGCGCAGAAGGCAGTGTCGAACACCCCGCCACCCGCCGGTTATTACCGCTGATGATAGCGCCGCTCAGTCTGTTGATGGGTCTACTATCCGGCGTCGCCCTTTATAAAAGCGGCTGCCCCTCTGGTATTGGCATACCGATCGCTGCTGGTCTGGTCGCGATAATCGCCTTTCAACCCTGGCGCAAAAATATCCGGATCGCAGAGCAATCCAGAACATCCGCTTATTGGATTTCAAGAGTGACATATATAGCCGTCTTTATTCTTGGCGTCAGCGCACCATTATTTTTAATCGCGCCCTAAATTGTGTTCCCGAATCATCGAACATTCACCACGGCGACAGAAAAAGATGATGATGTTCGATTATTTAAAATATAGAATTTATAAAAGGAATGGCTTTATGATGACGGATATCCAGCAAGCCTTTCTGAATCGTTATTTATCTACGCTGAATGACGCAGAGCGAGCGGCCATTCCACAGATCAATGCGGAACACTTCTGCGCCGATGAGTGGAATGCCAATACCTGTGCCAGCTTAATTAATGCCGGCATCAAAACCGCATCCTGCAGTTTAAGAGCCTGTTATGCCATCGAGCAGGAACCCGAGCCGGTTGTTGGGCAATTGACTGTGGTGCTGGATTGGCAACAGCAACCTGTGTGCATCATCAAGGTGATCCGGATTGAATATTGTCAATTTAAAGATGTCACCCCGGAATTTGCCGCATTGGAGGGAGAAGGCGATCGCTCCTATGCCAGTTGGCGCAGCAGTCATCAGGCGTTTTTCAGCCAAGATGCTCATGAGTTGGGTATTTCATTTGATGAGGAGCCTGAATTAATTCTCGAATACTTCACCAAGGTATTTCCTGATTCATAACCAACCTGGATGATAAATAAATTATTTCAGCTCAATGAATGCGGAATCATGAACACAAAACAATATTCCTGTTAATTGAATAACAGATTAATGAGGTTACCCATGATGCAATATGAAGGTGGTTGCCATTGCGGCAATATTAAATTTACGGCAACCGGTGAGCTGCAAACCGTAGTGGCTTGTAATTGCTCGATTTGTAGCATGCACGGCTCTTTGCACTGGATCGTGGCCCCCGCTCATTTTTCATTGCTGAGCGATCCCGCCCGGATGTCCACCTATACCTTTCATCGACATATTATTCGCCATCACTTCTGCCCCACCTGCGGTTGTGCCACCCATAATGAAGGTGTCACTCCGGATGGCCGCCCTATTATTGCGATCAACTCCCGCTGCATTCGCGATATCGATCCGGCTCAGCTGACCATTAAACCGTTTGATGGTCGCAGTCTTTAATCTTACTCTGGCCTCTGTTCGGAATTGATGCCATTCGAATAGAGGCCATTGCTGATAGCCCGCTGGAGGCGCGATGCAGACCCCTTTTCATTCGGCAAGCGAATATCTATCCACGACCTTCAGTCATCTCTCGGTCACGGATCAGGAGATGAGCGAGCTGGAATTCGAAGCCTGTGATTTTATCGAGTGCAATTTCACCGCGACTCGATTTAAGAAATGTCGTTTTATCGAATGCACCTTTACTCGTTGTAATTTAAGTCTGGTCCAGGTCTCCCAGAGCCAATTTACCGATGTTATTTTTAATGAGTGTAAATTGGTGGGCGTGGACTGGACCCGTGCCGCCTGGCCAAAATTGGTTTTTTCCGTCGCGCTGCAATTCAAGCAGTGCATTCTGAATGACTCTTCCTTTTTCGGGCTGAATCTAGACGAGATCACGATAGACGCGTGCAAAGCTCATGATGTGGATTTTCGCGAGGGTCGTTTCCGCCGGGCGATATTGAGTGGCACCGACTTCACCCACAGTTTATTTGCGAAAACCGATCTCTCGGGTGCTGATTTCACCGATGCCAGCGATTACGATATCGATATTTTTAATAACAATATCAGCAAAGCTAAATTCAGCCGCGATGAAGCCATTCGCCTGCTAAACAGCCTGGATATCGAACTTGTGGATTAAGGCAGCAACAGTTCTGTCGCACCGCAGAATATTGCTCGCTGGAGGATAATCTAAATAATTGTTCCGAATAGCAGGTCACTCAGCCCAGCGTCTGGGTAGCAGTAAGCTGACCCTCCGCGCCAGGGATGGCGCGGCGGAGCCCCCATGGATGGATTCACGGCGTGTCAGCGTGAGCTTCCCAGTCGATGGGCATAATTGAGAACGCTGATTGAGTTCAGCCTTGGCTTATTTATAGCTGCAGATCGACCCATACCAGCCGGTGATCGGAGCTAAGCCCGGCGCGGTCCTGATCCTGGCTATCGGCGAGCCACTCGCGCCCCGGCTCTGCAGTGGCGGGCCAGAAGATGCCACTGCCCTGCACCTGCAGATCCCGGCTTGGCAGCACATAATCCAGCCGCAGGCCGCGCAGATGAGTCCAGTAGCGGGCTTGCGCGGCAGGCACGGCTCGGGCGCGGCGCGCGCCATGGATCACCCCTCCGGCCGCGGCGGGTCGCCAACGGCCACGGGCGACCGCAGGATGGACGCGTGGATGGGCCAGCAGGCGGCGAATGGCCCGTCGATCGCCATCACCGGCCTGGGGATCGGCATTCAGATCCCCCAGCAGCACAAAGGAAGCCGCCGGGTCCAATCCCCCCAGGCGACCGGCATCATCCCGCAGGTAATCCGCACCATCGAGATAATCGCACCACAGCCGGATCTCGTCATGGTTGCGGCAGCGATTGCGCCGCTCGGCGCCATCAAACACCGGCGGCACCGGATGACTCAGCAGCAGATGCAGCAGCCGTTCGCCATGGGCGGAAGGAATGCGCACCGGCAGATCCAGGTGATTCTTCGAGGAGAGCCGCAGCTCGGCCAATGCCGCCGCCGAGTAGTAATCCCCCAGCCCCGAGCCTGGCTGCCGATCCGGCAACTGCGCACCGGGCATCTGCGCCCAGAGAAACTGGCGGAATGAGCGGACCGCCTCCGGGAGCAGAGGGAAGCGGGAGAGCACGACCATGCCGTACTGGCCATGAAAAGCCCCGAACCCCTGACCGTCGGCCGGCAGGGTCGGCACCCCATCGCCATCCAGATCGGCACGGCACAGCAGGCCGGTATTGGTCGGGATTTGCAGGTGATAGGGATAATCCAGCGGCGCTTCGCCCTGTTGCGAAACGCCGAGATAGCGCTGCAAAAACAGCGTCAAAGCCCGTTCATCCCGCCCTTCGCCATCGTGATCGAATTCGTTGAGCAGCACTATATCCGGCCGCACCCGCTGCAGTATGGCCGCGCAGTGGTGCAGCGCCAGCTCATCGGCTTGCAATGCGGCCAGCAGCCCACCAGCCGCCGGACGGGAAAAACTGAGATTAAAGGTCGCCACCCGCAGGCGGCCTGCAACGGAAGAGAGAACGGCAGCCGACATCGCGGATTAACGGCTGGACGAGGCCAATGCAGCCCCCGCCGCCATAAACAGCGAGCCGAACAGCCGGTTCTGCAACCGCATGCGCCGTTCGTTGGTCACCAGCTGGGCCAAGGGCGAGGCCACCAGGGCGTAGCCGACCATCACCAGGCAGTCCACCAGCACACAGGTCAGCCCCAGGATCAGGGTCTGGGACCATAGCGGGTAGTCGGTGTGCAGAAATTGCGGAAACAGCGCCACCAGAAACAGGATAGTTTTCGGGTTGGTCAGGTTCACCAGCACCGCGGGCCAGAACAAGGCCTCGGCCCGCTCACCGCCGTGAGCCAGCTCGAAACGGGCGGGAGCGCGCCACTTCTGCCACCCCAACCAGATGAGATAGGCCGCGCCACCCCACTTGAGCAGGGTGAAGGCCTCGCTGGATTGCGCCAGCAGGGTACCGAGCCCGGCACCGACCAGCGCCAGATGGCAGAGCATCCCCAATTGCAGACCGGCAATCGCCGGCAGGGTGCCGCGCCAGCCGTGGCGCATGGCGGTGCTGATGGTATTCACCGCACCCGCCCCGGGGGAGAGACTGAAGATCAGGGTTGTAGCCAGAAAGGCCAGCCAGACATGCACACTCATCAGGATTACCACGCGCTTCCATTCGACATCCGAGCCCCACTGTAGCGCGCCACGGCAGGCAAGGAAACCATGGTAAGCACCGATAGTCAGCGCCTATAGCTCAGTCTGTAGATCGGCCGGTTCGGGAGCCCCACCAGCCGGTTCACAAGGGCGCGGTCACAGTGTGCATCAGCGAGGATGGAGGCTGGGCGACGAGCAGGCCGTTGGCGGCAGGGATGCCGCCGTCGAGCCCCCATGGAAGGGTTCACGGCGTGCCTGCGTTCGACCAGACTCCGGCCCGTAGCAGAATCTCGCCCTATCGCTGTCGCATGATGAGGAGCCGTCTTTTAGAGGGTAAACCCCAGAGCCAGCAGCAGATTGCAGCTCAGGCTGCCCAGCGCCGTCAGTTTCAACTGCTGGTTGAGCAATTGCGGATCTTCGCTCACCTGCACCACCCAGGCGGCGCGCAACAGCGGCAGATAGCCGGGTAGAAACAGCCAGGGCCAGGGTGAAGCACTGTGCAGCAGGATAAACAGCACGATCAGCACACCGGCCCCCCCCACCAGCAACCAGTGGTAGTTGCGTGCCCGGCTGGCCCCCAGACGCACGGCGAGGGTGAATTTGCCACTGGCGGCGTCACTGACCCGATCGCGGATGTTGTTGATATTCAGCACCGCCGTGGCCAACAAGCCACAACTGGCGGCGGGCAGCAGCAGGCTCCAGCTCAGTTGATGGGTGTAGAGATAATAGGAGCCCATCACTCCGAGCAGGCCGAAAAACAGGAATACCGAGAGATCGCCAAAACCGCGATAGCCGTAGGGACGACGCCCGACGGTGTAAGTCACCGCCGCCACCAGCGCCAGAGCGCCAAAGCCGATAAACGCCAGCAGGGCGGGCCAATCGTCGGCAAACGCCGACCACAGCAGCGCCAGACCACTGACCATGGCGGCAAGCGTGGTGAGGCCCATGGCGACTTGCATCTGCCGCGCCGTAATCAGACCGGTGGCCACGGCGCGAGTCGGACCGACCCGTCCGGCCAGATCGGCACCGGAGACCGCATCGCCATAATCGTTGGCCAGATTCGACAGCACCTGCAGCAGAATGGCCGTCAGCAGACAGAGCACAAACAGGGGCCAACGAAAAGCATCGGCGTGGGCCGCCAGACCGCTACCGAGCAGAACAGTGGAGCACGCCAGAGGCAGAGTCCGCAGGCGGGCCGCCAGTACCCAGCGGGAGAAAGAAGAGCGCGTCATGGTGAGTGGAGGCATCCCCAGCGAATGTGTTTACCCCCCGTCCGGCAGCCCCTATACTGGGCCCAGCCGGCCGGTCCGAGGCGTCAGGAAGTGACGTACTATAACGGATCTGGCTCTCATTTTGCAGTTCCGGCAGCTCGCCGGGCATTATCATCAGCCGTGTATTCATGCCATGCTGGCCCAGACAAGACTCATAAGAAAACTTGATAGCCTGTTACAGACGGATCTGACTGGTTTCATTCGTCTGCGGGAACCCATCGACATCACCTCCTTTACCGGTTGGCTCAAGGGCCAGACCCTCTATCCACGCATCTATTGGCACGCCCGGGAGCGGGATCGGGAGTTTGCCGCCTTGGGCGTGCTGCGGGAAATCCGCGATGCCGAACAGTTGGCGGCGCTGAGCGGCCAGCCCAAACCGGTCGCGGGGAGCTGGCCTCGCTACTACGGCGGCTTGGCCTTCGATCCGCTCGCCACCCAGGGCGACAGCGACCATTGGCAGGAGTTCGGTGACTGCCGCTTCGTGTTACCGCGCCTGGAGCTCATCCGGCAGGGCAACCAGATCGAGCTGGTATGCAACCTCTGGCTGGAAACGGATCCGCACCAGCGCCAGCAGGAGATCGACACCAGCCGCGCGGCGCTGAATCAGGTCCAGCCCGAGGCCGCGCTGACCTCGCTGCCCGCCATCGATTTCCAACGTCGGGATACCCCGCAGCAGGCCACCTGGTCCACGCTGGTCGAGCTGGTGACCCGAAGCGAGCATCTGGCCGAGCTGCCCAAGGTGGTACTGGCCCGGGAGAGTCAGCTCACCACGACCCAGGCGATCAATCCCTGGGATCTGCTGGCGGCCATGCAGCCGCTGACCCCGGCCTGCTTCCACTTTGCCTTTGCCTTCAGTGCCGAGGCCTGCCTGCTCGCCAGCTCACCGGAGCGGCTCTATCGTCGTCACGAGCGGGATCTGGAGAGCGAGGCGCTGGCCGGAACCATACTGCGCACCGGCGATGAGGCCGTCGATCAGGAGCTGGCCAGCCAGTTGCTGGCCGATAACAAGAACCGGCTGGAAAACCGGCTGGTGCATGCCGATATTCTCACCCGTCTGGAAGGGCTGGCCGAGCAGGCCACCCTCTCGCCGCCACGCATTCTCAAGCTGCGGCGCTTGCAGCATCTGCGCCGCGACATCACGGCGCAGCTGAAACCTGAGGTCACCGATGCCCAGTTGCTGGCCACCCTGCACCCGACCCCGGCAGTCGGTGGCACCCCCAGACGCAAGGCGCTGGCGTTTATCCGCCAGCATGAGCCCTTTGCCCGTGGCTGGTATGCCGGGGCTTGTGGCCTCATCAGCGAGGATGTCGCCGAATTTGCCGTCGCCATTCGCTGTGCCCTGCTGACCCCCGACACCCTGCGGCTGTACGCCGGTGCCGGTATCGTCTCGGGCTCCGAGCCCGCCGCCGAATGGCAGGAGCTGGATGACAAGCTGGCCAATCTGCTGGGGCTGCTGAGCCAGGGTTCGCGGCCATGATGCGCCCGGGCGACCACCTGAATCTGGGCTGGGCCCGGCTGATCCTCGAAGAGTTGTGGCGACTGGGGGTGCGCGATCTGTGCATAGCCCCCGGCTCGCGCTCCGCCCCTCTGACCCTGGCCGCCAGCGAGCATCCCCATCTGCGCACTCACTGTCACTTCGATGAACGAGGTCTGGGCTTCCTGGCCCTGGGGCTGGCCAAGAGCAGTGATCGACCGGTCGCGGTCATTACCACCTCGGGCACGGCGGTGGCCAATCTCTATCCGGCGGTGATCGAGGCCCGGCTCTCCCGGGTACCGCTGATTATTCTCAGCGCCGACCGCCCTGCCGAGCTCATCGATTGCGGCGCCAATCAAGCCATCGCCCAGCCGGGTCTGTTCGCCGGATATCCGGTGTTTGCCCAGAACTTGCCGACCCCGGATCGGCGCATCGATCCGCGCTTTGTACTCGGCACCCTGGATCAGCTCTGGCATGCCCTGCAGCAACAGCCGGGACCGGCCCATCTGAACTGTCCCTATGCCGAGCCGCTGTATGCCGGACAAGGCGAACCGCTGCCCGACGACTATCTTGACGGGCTCCGCCACTGGCTGAGCCATGACCAGCCGTTGACCCGCTACGACCACGCGTTCTCTTCTGTTCAAGGGTCAACTCAGACGCCAACTCTGGCCTCTACTCTAGCAGCCGATGACGAACGCGCCTCCTGGGGTGAGTTTGCTCGCCAACCGGGCGTCATCGTCGCCGGACAGATCGCCAACCCCCAGGATGCCGCCGCCGTACTGGCGCTGGCCCAACACCTGGGTTGGCCGCTGCTGGCCGATGTGCAATCGCAACTGCGCTTCACCCCGCAGGCCATCACCCATGTCGATCTGGCCCTGCATCACCCCGGGTTCCAGCAGCAACTGGCCGCGGCCACCGTGGTGTTGCAAGTCGGAGGCCGCCTCATCTCCAAGCGGTTGAGCCAGTTTGTCAGCCAACATGCCTGGCAGGCGCGCTGGCAACTGGATGCCTCGACGGAGCGCCTGGCGCCGGATTACCGCCTCGACCGGCGACTGATCGCCCCGATTGCCGCCTGGTGTCAGCAGCACATCGCCTGCACCCCCGCAGCCCCCCGTTGGGATCGGCTCACTGCATCTACCGCGCCGCTGGCCCGACTCCTGGAGCAGCAGCTCGACCGGTGGAGCGAATTGGGGCTGGCCCATCGCCTCTGCGCCCTGCTGCCCGGGCCTCTGCTGCTGGGCAACAGCCTTCCCGCCCGCCTGCTGGATATGCTGGGCCAGCCACGGAATGCGGATGATCAGCCTGGCCGGGTGTTCAGTAATCGCGGCGCCTCCGGCATCGATGGCCTGATCGCCACGGCCTGCGGCATCGCGCTCGGGGTGGCACAGCGGGTGGCGCAGCAACCACAGACCGCGACATCAGAAACCGCCACCTCGACCACTACGCTGCTGATTGGCGATACCTCGGCGCTGCACGATCTCAACAGTCTGGCGCTGCTGCGTCAGCCCGGGCTGAATCTGGTGCTGGTACTGGTGAATAACGATGGCGGCAGCATCTTCACCCTGCTGCCGGGTGCGGCACAAAGCCCGGCGCTGGATGCCTTCTTCCGCCTGCCCCACGGTCTGGACTTCGCCCATGCCGCCGCCCAGTTCGGCCTGCGCTATCGGGCTCCCGACAATCTGGCGGCCTTTAGCCACGACTACCGACAGGCGACCCAGGGCGGCGTGACGCTGATCGAGTGCCGCTTCCCGGCCGATGAGGTCGCCCGCCAGCTCGGCGAGCTAGCCCAGGCCTGTCGGGAGCTGGAGCTGCCGGATGCCGATGCCCAGCCCTGACGCTCTCGGCCCATCGCCGCGTCTGGTGCTGCTGCATGGTCTGCTCGGCTCGGCTCAGGATTGGCAGCCGCTGCTGCAGGCGCTGCCGGCCTGCCTGCGGCAACAGGCACTGGCGCTGGATCTGCCCGGACACAGCCCGGCGGCCGGCCCCGCGGTCGATTTCGCCCATTGGCCCGCCTGGCTCGATCAACGACTCAAGGCCCATCAGGTCGGCGATTTTATTCTGCTCGGCTACTCGCTGGGTGGCCGTCTGGCGCTGCACTATTCAGCAACAGTCCATGCTGCGACAAGCTATTCAGCGACAACGGATACCGCCACATCGGCGAACCGGCCCCGATTACACGGACTGATAGTCGAGAGCGGCCATCCGGGGCTTGCGGGAATTGACGAGCGCCGCCTGCGGGCGCGGCACGATGCGCGCTGGGTACGGCGCTTCTGGCGCGAGCCCTTCACCGAGGTGCTGGCCGACTGGTATCAACAGCCGGTGTTTGCCGAGCTGGATGCCGCCCAGCGGCAGCAGCTGATCGCCCTGCGGAGTGCGCAGGATGGCCGTGCCATCGCCCGGATGCTGGCAGCCACCAGCCTGGCCCGCCAGCCCGACCATAGGGCATGCTTGGCCACCAGTGTCCTGCCAACCCTGTGGCTCTGCGGCGCCCGGGATCAGAAATTCAGCGCCCTGGCTTGTCAGCTGGCCCGCGACTGCCCCAGACTGGCGGCAGATCAAATCGCCCATGCCGGTCACAATGTCCATCGGGACGCCCCCGAGGCCATGGCGGCACGGCTGCAGGCGTGGTTACGCCAGCAGCCCCAGTTTTCTGCCTTCTGCTAGGCACAGTTTTCTAGTTACTTTTTTTGGATGACACCACCCATGATCGAGAACCAAGACGCCCACTGGTACGCCCCGACCCAATGGCATGACTGCAGCGGCGAGTTTCAGGATATCTGTTACCACAAGTCTGAAGAGGGGATCGCCAAGATCACCATCAATCGTCCCCAGGTGCGCAACGCCTTCCGGCCGCTGACGGTGCAGGAGATGATGGAGGCGCTGAATGATGCCCGCTTCGATGCCGGGATCGGCGTCATCATCCTCACCGGAGCCGGGGATCTGGCGTTCTGCTCCGGCGGCGACCAGAAGGTGCGCGGCGACTACGGTGGCTATCAGGATGATGCCGGTACCCATCATCTGAACGTGCTCGACTTCCAGCGCCAGATCCGCACCTGCCCGAAACCTGTGGTCGCCATGGTGGCCGGTTACGCCATCGGCGGTGGCCATGTGCTGCATATGATGTGTGATTTGACCATAGCCGCCGACAACGCCCGCTTTGGCCAGACCGGCCCCAAGGTCGGCTCCTTCGATGGCGGCTGGGGTGCCTCCTACATGGCGCGGATTGTCGGCCAGAAGAAGGCCCGCGAGATCTGGTTCCTGTGCCGTCAGTACGATGCCGCCGCGGCTCTGGAGATGGGCTTGGTCAATACCGTGGTGCCGCTGGCCGAGCTGGAGCGCGAAACCGTGCGCTGGTGCCGGGAGATACTGCAGCACAGCCCCATGGCCCTGCGTTGCCTGAAGGCAGCCCTGAATGCCGATTGTGACGGTCAGGCCGGGCTGCAAGAGCTCTCCGGAAATGCGACTATGCTGTTCTATATGACCGAAGAGGGTCAGGAAGGACGCAATGCCTTCAACGAAAAACGTCGCCCCGACTTCTCCAAATTCAAACGGAATCCATGATGAAAGCCAGTCTCTATCGTTACCGGCTGCCGCTCAGCCAACCGATCCAGTTCCATGATCAGCAGATCTCGGTGCGTGAGGGACTGCTGTTGAAATGGGAATCCAGCTGGGGCGAAATCGCCCCGCTACCGGGTTTCTCCAAGGAGACCCTGGCCGAGGCCGAAGAGGAGGCTCTGCTCTGCCTCAAGGCGTTGAAGATGGGACGACCTCTGGAGCCCCAGTTGCCGTCGGTGCAATTTGGTTTCGACTGCGCCCGACGGCAGTGGCCGGCCAAGATGAACGCCCCGCACTCACCCTATATCCTGCTACTGGGCAGCCCGGACGAGATCATCTGGGGCTGGCGCGAGTGGCTGTATGACTATCCGGCCAAGGCCAAGCTCAAGGTGGCCCGCCATCCGATGCGCGATGAGGTGGCCATGGTGCGCGAGCTGTGTCGCATGGCACCCAAGCTCAAGCTGATCCTGGATGCCAACTGCGGCTGGACTCGTGAAGAGGCCTGGACCTTCATGAGCCACCTCAACGCCGCCAATATCGAATATATCGAGGATCCCTGCGCCCGGCTGGAGGATATCCGCGCCGTAGCCAGCCATACCGGTATCCCGGTGGCGCTGGACGAGCTGCTGAGCCTGGAGCCGCACTGGGAGCCCTTCCCCCAGCTCAAGGCCATCGTCATCAAGCCCACGCTGATCGGCTCCCTGAGCCGCTGCAAAGCGTTGATCGACAAGGCCCATGCGACCGGGCTCAAGGTGATCCTCTCCTCCTGCTATGAATCCCAGCTTGGCAATCGCCAACTGGCACAACTGGCCAGCGAATGGGCACCGGAGCAGGCCCCCGGCCTCGACACCCTGCGCTACTTCACCACCAATGTACTCAAGGCCGAAACCCTGCACGTCGATGAACAGCAGCTGGAACTGCTATGGCAAAGTTGAGCATATGGCCAAAAAGTTGAACCTATGGCAAAAACCTTGAACACGGCCGGACCGCGGCGACTCTGCCCGGTCCGCCAGCACAGCCTGCACACCCCCGACCTGATCGCCATCCGCGCACCCCGGCAAGTGCTCACTTACCGTCAGCTCGACCGTCAGCTCAACGCGGTACAACAGCAGCTTGCCGCCTCAGGGCTGCAACCGGGCGACCATCTGGCCAGCATAGGGGCTAACTCGCTGGCGCTGATCCTGCTGGCCTGGGGCTGCTTGCGCGCTGGCCTGGTGTTCTGCCCGCTCAATCCCCGCCAACCCCGGGCCCAATTGCACGCCCAGCTGCAGCAACTGGACGCCAAGGCCTGCTGGCTAGCCCCGGAGTGGCGTGCCGCTCCTGGTGCAGCAACTGATGGCGAGCCGGACCGGCCCTGGCCCTGCCCACTCCTGGCGCTGGACTCGGGGCTCAGCCCGGCGGATCCCTGGGAACCGGCGGCGAACACCGAGGCCTGGCTGGATATCCGGCAGCTGAGCAATCTGATCCTCACCTCGGGCAGTAGCGGTGCCCCCAAGGCCGTGGCACATACCCTGGCCGCCCATTGGGCCAGTGCCGAGGGCTCGGCCCAGGCCATCCCGCTACAACCGGTTGATGGCTGGTTGCTCTCCTTGCCGCTGTTTCATGTCGGCGGCTATGCCATTCCCTGGCGCTGCTTTCTGGCCGGGGCGAGCCTGATACTTCCGGATCCGGATTGCTCACTCAGTGAGCACTTACTGGGGGGGAGCATCACCCACCTCTCATTAGTGCCGACTCAGCTGTACCGGCTGTTGCAGACTCCGGGGTTCAGCTTCGGCCAGACCCGCCTGCGTCACCTGCTGCTCGGCGGCGCGCCCATTCCCCAGGCACTGGTGGGCGCCTGTCAGGCCCAGGGGCTCAGCCCCCAGGTCAGCTATGGCCTCTCCGAGATGGCAACCCAGGTCTGTACCCGCTATGCCGCCACGGACTCATCGGCGGTGGGTACCCCCCTGCCCGGCCGCGAGCTGAAACTGGTCGATGGCGAGATCTGCGTGCGCGGCGCCACCCTGTTTTGCGGCTATTATCGCGCCGGAGCTCTTGAGCCCGCCCTGGACGACGAGGGCTGGTTTCATACCGGTGACCTGGGCGAGTTCAGCGCCGACGGCGATCTGCTGGTACTGGGACGGCGGGATAACCGCTTCATCAGCGGCGGCGAGAATATCCAGCCTGAGCTCATCGAGCAGGCCTTGTTGCAGCATGCCGATGTGCAGCAGGCGCTGGTGGTGCCGCTGGCCGATGCCGAATGGGGTATGACTCCGGTGGCCTTTATTGACTGGCAGCCAACCGCAGAGCACGCCCACGGGAGTGAGCAAGCACTCACCGAACTGGCCCCCTGGCTGCGACAACGACTGGCCGCTTATCTCATCCCCCGTTACTGGTTACCCTGGCCCCAACAGGCGAGCACCGGACTGAAACCCAGTCGCCAGCAGCTAGCCGAACAGGCGCGCCAGCAGTTGGCCCGTCCGTGAGGCCGGGCCGTTTTCCTTGGTTTTACCCCCACAAATCCGTATAGTCGGCACGTTTCTTCGACAGGGTGATCACTATGTTTCAAGACAATCCGCTGCTGGCGCAGCTCAAGCAGCAGCTCCGCGACAATATCCCGAAAAAAGAGGGGGTCGTGCGTGGCTCCGATCGTGGATTCGGCTTCCTGGAAACCGATAACCGCGAGAGCTATTTCATTCCGCCACAGCAGATGAAGAAGGTGATGCACGGTGACCGCATCACAGCCCTGATCCGCAGCGAAAACGAGAAAGAACAAGCCGAACCGGAAACCCTGATCACCCCGTTTCTGACCCGCTTCGTCGGCCGTATCAAGCTGATCAAGGATCGCCTGAACGTGGTGCCGGATCATCCGGTACTCAAGGACGTGATCAAGGCCCGCCCGATCAAGGGTCTGGACGAAAAGCTGTTCGCCGAAGGCGACTGGGTGATCGCTACCCTCAAGCGTCACGGCCTGACCGATGGCAGCCACTTTGCCGAGATCAGCGAACACATCACCGCCAGCGAAGATCCGGAAGCCCCCTGGTGGGTCGTCCTGCGTCGCCACGATCTGCCGCGCAGCGCGCCGGCGGATGCTGAAAGCTGGCAGCCACTGGAAGAAGATCTGCCCCGCACCGATCTGACCGCCCTGCCCTTCGTCACCATCGATGGGGCCTCGACCAAGGATATGGATGATGCCCTGCATGTGGCGCCCCATGCCGAAGGCTGGTTGCTGACCGTCGCCATCGCCGATCCGACCGCCTATGTGGCACCGGGCAGTGCCATCGATGAAGAAGCCGCCAAGCGCGCTTTCACCGTCTATCTGCCGGGCCGCAATATTCCGATGATCCCGCGCACCCTGAGTGACGAGCTCTGCTCCCTGAAAGAGGGTGAGCCGCGCCACACCCTGTGCTGCGAACTGCTGATCCGTCGCGACGGCAGCATAGCGCCGGACTTCCGCTTCTTCGCCGCCACCATCTGCTCCCAGGGCCGTCTGATTTACGATCAGGTCTCCGATTTCCTCGAGCTGGGCCAGGCCGAAGGCTTCAACCCGAGCGCCACCATCATCGAGCAGATCCGCGGTCTGGAAGCCATCACCGCCGCCCGTCACAACTGGCGCAGCGAGCACTCGCTGGTGTTCAAGGACAAGCCGGACTACGCCTTCGAGCTGAATGAGGCCGGTGAAGTGGTCGCCATTCACATCGAGCCGCGCCGCATCGCCAACCGCATGGTGGAAGAGGCGATGATCGCCGCCAACATCTGTGCCGGTGAGTTCCTGACCCGCACGCCGGGCTATGGCATCTTCAACGTGCACCCGGGGTTCGATCCGGAGAAGCTGCAAGGCGCCATCGATCTGCTGAGCGCACACAACGCGCCGATTGCCGACGAACGCATCAACACCCTGGAAGGTTTCTGCCAGCTGCGTCGCTGGATGGACAGCCTGCCGAGCCCGTTCCTCGACAGCCGCATCCGTCGCTTCCAGACCTTTGCTGTAGTCACCTCGCAACCGGGTCCGCACTATGGTCTGGGCTTGAGCGCCTACGCCACCTGGACCTCGCCGATCCGTAAATACGGCGACATGGTCAACCATCGCATCATCAAGGCACTGCTGCGTGGCGGCGATTGCCCGGCCGAATCCAGCCCAGAGCTGACCCAGCTGCTGAGCGATGCCCGCCGCAAGAACCGCTTCGCCGAGCGCGACATCGGTGACTGGCTCTATGTGCGCTTCCTGAAATCTGCGGTCGGCACCGACCAGACGTTCAACGCCGAGATCATCGATGTGGTACGGGGTGGCCTCAAGGTCCGTCTGCTGGACAACGGTGCCGTGGCCTTTATTCCGGCCGGCCAGATCTTCGCCGACAAGAAGCGTCTGAACTGCAGCTGGGACGATGGCCGTGTCTATCTGGATCAGGAGCCACGCTTCGAGCTGGGGCAGCAGATCCAGGTCAAGCTTAAGGATGCCATCGAAGCCACCCGCTCCCTGGTTGCCACCCTGGCCGAGCCGCTGGATGCCCGCACCCAGAGCGAAAGCCTGGAAGAGCTGGAGCACGAAGTGCGCGAAGCCCAGGCCAGCGATCTGGAGCTGACCAGTAGCGATGTGGATAGCAGCGTCGACTAAGTCGCCGCGCTCATCCCTGCTCCTCGCATCAGGCCCTGCTCGCAGGGCCTGATTTTTATGGCGACGTCCCCATTCGGTGTTGCAAACCAGAGGGCTGGATGCTGGACGAAAAGCAGACCGTTGGCGGCAGGGATGCCGCCATCGAGCCCCCAGGGAAGGGTTCATGGCGTGTCTGCGTTCGACCAGATTCCAGACCCGTCGCAGAACCTCTCAGCGCTATCAGCACCACGGATTGCGGGCTGGGAAGCCCCTCACAGAATCCAGCCCTCGCCTTGGTTAACGTAACTGCCGGATATTCCAGCGGTTATGGCGAGGTGACGTGATGAGTGAACGGGACAAGATGCGTAGTGGCGAGGCGTTCGATGGGCGGGATGCCGAGATCATGGCGCTGCGGGATCGGGGGCAGACCCTGTTGCGCGAACTGAATCAATTCAAGGCCGGAGATAGCCGCCACCAGGAGATCTGCGGCGAACTGTTCGAGCATATTGGCCCCGGCAGTATCGTCTCGACCCCGTTTTGCTGCGAATTCGGCAGCAACATCCGCATCGGCACTCACAGTTACCTCAACTTCAACGTCACCCTGCTGGATGTCGGCCCCATTGTCATCGGTGACAACGTGATGATCGCCCCCAACGTCCAGATCTACACCGCCACCCATGATGAAGATGCTCTGCAGCGGCGCAGCTGGGCGGTATACGGCAAGGCGATCACCATAGGCGACGATGTCTGGATCGGCGGCGGCGCCATCATCTGCCCCGGTGTCACCATAGGCCCGCGCAGCATCATAGGTGCCGGCGCCGTGGTGACCCGCGACATTCCCGCCGACTCGGTGGCGGTCGGCAATCCGGCCCGGGTGGTGCGCCAAGTCCAGAGCCACGAGGCATCCTCTGCTAACAACGGCTAGCGCCGGATATCCACAGGCAGGGTCGCCGCGGGCGGGGACGCCGGTTGGGTGCCGACCACCAGCCAGACGGCCACACCGACTACGGCGGCGCCGAGCAGATAGCCAGGGCTGATGGTCTCGCCCAGCACCCAATAGCCCCATAGCACACCAAACGGCGGGATCAGGAAGGTCACCGTCAGCGAGCGCAACGGACCTATATCGGCGATCAGGCGAAAATAGAGAATATAGGCCAGCGCCGTACACAGCAGGCCGACCGCCAACAGACTGACCCAGGCCTGCCACTGCCACCAGTCCGCAACGGGGGCCAAGACCTGGCTTGCACCGAAAAATGGCAACAGAAACAGCGCCGCCCCCAACTGGCTGCCCAGCGCCACCAGCATGGGATCCAGCCCGCCGCGCGCCAGGATCCAGCGCCGGGTCAGGAAACCGGCCAGACCGTAGCAGCTAGTCGCCAGCAGACACGCCAGCACTCCGGCCACCAAGCTGGCACTCAGCGTTACCTCGCCCCGGGTGGTGATCACCGCGATGCCGAGGAACCCCAGCATTACCCCAGCCCATTTGCGCCGCGTCAGCTGTTCACCAAATGCGGCGACCCCGATCACCGCACCCATCAGTGGCGTGGTGGCATTCAAGGTGGCGGAATAGCCCGCAGGAAGCCACTGCGCCGCCAGGCAATACATCAAGAAGGGGATCCCGGAATTGATCACTCCCAGCGCCAGCGCCGAACGGAATTTGCCCGCGAACCGCAGCGAAACCCGCATTCCCCAGACGAGGATCGCCAGCCCCAGGGCGCCCAGCACCACCCGTAAAAAGGCGGTATTGACCGCACCCACCGCCGGTACGGCGATCCGCATAAACAGGAAACTGCTGCCCCAGATCGCCGCCAGCAGCAGCAATCGGAGGTAATCCACAACACGCATGATAGGGCTCCAGAAAGGGTTCGTTCGCAGTAATAGCACGGCGGGGATGAATCATCGACCCCTTGCCGCACTACAGAGATAGCCGGGCCACTCGCCACCGCTGAGTCGCGGCGGCGAGCCCGCGTCAACGGCGTGTACGCAACGATTGCGCAGCAACGCCTTCGAGCTGGAGCAGAGCGGCCTTGATGGGGAGTCCGCCAGCATAACCGGTGAGGCGACCATCACGACCGATCACCCGATGGCAGGGAATAATGATCGACAAAGGATTGCGTCCGACCGCCGCACCGACTGCCCGACTGGCGTTCGGGTTACCGAGCTCGGCGGCCAGCTCGCCATAGCTGAGGGTCGCACCGTAGCCGATCGCCATCAACCGCTGCCATACCCGCTGCTGAAATGGGGTACCAGCAGCGGCACAGGGCACTGAAAAAACCTGCAGACGGCCGGCGAAATAGGCGGCAAATTCCTCCAGATAGGGTGCCAGTGCCCGCGGATCCGGATCCCAGTCCTCCGTGGTGGGTGGCGGTCGTTGCCCCGCCACAAAGTCCACATAGCGCAGACCGCGCTCATCGATGGCGATACGCAAGGGCCCCAGTGGCGTGGCTAAATCAGCAAAGCGGATCATGTGGTACTCCTGCTCGGATGGTGAGTCTGATTTTGGCTCTGATTTTGGGCCTCGCGCTTATTCTTGGTCGTGGATGCCGCACTGGTTGCGGCCGAATGCCACAGCCAGCTGGCGGCATATCCCCGCCAAGGGCGCCAGGCCTCGGCGCACGCCAGCAACTCGCTCGCCGTCAGCCTTAGTCCCGGCTCCAGAGCTTTTTGCAACACCAGATCCCCGGCCGGAAAGGCATCCGGATCCCCGCCGCAGCGCAGCCGCCAGTAGGCCACAGTCCAGGGACCTATCCCCGGCAGAGCTAACAGTTCCGCATCGCTGACCCGCTCCAGCGACATCCCCTGCACTAAGGCCAATGCCAGCCCCTGCAGGGTCTTGACCCGACTGCCCGGCAACCCCAGGCCATCCAGCTCCAGTTGCAACAACTCCTCCGGGCTCGGCAGCGCCGGAGACCCAAACCGTGCCGCACGCCGTGCTACCAACCGGCCCAGCAGGGTGATGGCCCCCTTGACCGAAATCTGCTGGCCGATAATGGCGCGCAACAACACCTCGTAGGCATCCCAGCCACCGGGTAAGCGCAGGCCCGGTGTCGCGGCGACGCGTTCGGCCAGGCGTGGACAGGCCGAGAGCCGGGCCTGGATCGGCAACGGATCCGCATCCAGATCCCACATGCGCCGCAGCCGATAGAGCAGCGCGGGCAACTGCCGTGGCGCCACCCCCTGCAAGGTCACCTGCAACCAGTCGCCACTTCCAGCCTGCACCTCCAGCCGGGCCATGCCGCGCTCACCGGGGAAATGACGTACGTAGCGATCCGCACTCACCTCCTCCAGACCGCGAATCGCCCGCAGCCGATAAAAATCCAGCAAGGCGGCAAAATCATAGGGTGGCCGATAGGTCAGACGCAGCCGGATCGGCTCATCCTGCCAGGAGGTCGTCCGCGAAGCCCGCAGCCGGGAGGGCGCCACACCGTAGGCCGCCAGCCAGACGGCGTTGAAGCGACGCAGGCTGCCAAAACCGGCGGCGAAGGCGATGTCGGTGATGCTGAGCGTCGTGTCGGTGAGCAGCTGCTTGGCCAGCAACAGACGCCGGGTCCGCTCCACCTGCAGCGGTGTCAACCCCAGGTAGTGCTCGCACTGGCGGCGCACGGTGCGCGCCGAGCCGCCACAGTCCACCGCCACCACCTCCAGCGTGCTATCCACCAACTCGCCACGCTCGATGGCCTGCAGCACAAGGCCTAGCACCAGCGGCAGGGCATGGCGCTCGGCCGGTGCCAGCTCGGGGCGACAGCGCAAGCAGGGACGTAACCCCGCCTGCTCGGCGGCGGCGGCCGAGAAAAAATAGCGCACGTTCTGCTCCAGCGGTGCCCGTGCCGGGCAGACCGGGCGGCAGTAGATACCGGTACTCAACACGCCGGTGAAGAAACGGCCATCGAACCGGGCATCACGGGCCAGACGAGCGGCCCGGCACTGCTCCGGCGTCAAAGGTTCGGGTGCAAGCATGGCGCCTCCTGACATTGAGGTCTCCAGCCTAAGGGGCCTTGCCGGTGCTGACTAGCCGAAAACGGCCAGCAATTGAAAAAGAGGCCACATCGTAACGAAGTGGCCTCATCATGTTCAGCGCTCTTAGGTTCTGCTCTCTTGCGCTCAGGCTACTCACGCCCGGGTGTGATACCCCAGGTGTGAGATGAAGAGCCGAGACTCAGACGCCATGACCCCGCAGTCGAACCCCGAGCGCCGCCAGCGAGACCAGCACACACAACAGCATGACACCGAACCAACCGCTGCTGGCCAGTAACAGACTGCCTGCCACCGAACCCGCCGCCATACCGACAAACATGCAGACCATCAGCAGCGCATTGAGGCGACTGCGCGCGGCCGGGTCGAGACGATAGACCACCGACTGGTGGGCGATGAGACAAGCCTGCACTCCGAGATCAAACAGCACGGCGCCGATAGCCAGAGCCACCAGTTGTGCCGTCACCGGCCAGCTGCAGGCCACACTCAGCAGCACGAACGCCAGCACCGTCAAACCGGCACCGATCCGGGTCACCCGCTCTGGACCATGGCGGTCGGCCAGATGCCCGGCCAGAGGTGCCGCCAAAGCCCCGGCAGCACCCGCCAAGCCAAAAGCGCCCGCCACGGCACTGCCCAAGCCAAAGGGCGCGTCGTGCAGCATCAGGGCCAGCGTCGACCAGAAAGCACTGAACCCGACCGACAGCAGTCCCTGAGCCATGGCGGCGCGGCGCAGCTCGCCATGTTGGCGCCACAGCGTCAGTAGCGACCACAGCAGCGCCGGGTAGGCCAACTGGGTAGTCGGACGGAAACGAGGCAGATAGCGCCAGATCGCCCATCCCAGCCATAGCAAACTCGCGGCCGCGATGAAAAACATGGCTCGCCAACCGAGCAGATCGGCGACCAGACCACTGATGACCCGGGAAAGCAAGATACCGGTCAGCAATCCGGTCATGACGGTGCCCACCACCTTGCCCCGGCGCGCTTCGGGCGCCAGCGTGGCCGCCGCGGGCACTATGTCCTGCGCCAGGGTGGCGGCCAGCCCCATCAACAGCGAGGCGGGCAATAACAGCGTCAGTGACGGCGCCAACCCGGCCAGTAACAGGGCCGCGATCAACAGCGCAGCCTTGAACAACATGATGTGGCGCCGATCGTGACGATCACCGAGTGGCGCCAGCAGCAGGATGCCGAGGGCATAACCGAGTTGGGTCAGGGTCGGGATCAGACCCGTGGCTCGAGCCGAGGCTCCCAGCTCGCTGCCCAGCACACCGAGCATCGGCTGGCTGTAGTAGAGGCAGGCCACCGATAGACCGGCACCTGTGGCCAGCAGCAGGATCCGCGATGCTGAGAGCTGGTCGCGGGAAGGATTCAGTGAACCGGCGGCCCCGCGCAGGGGTAATGGGGTAGATGACATGATGCAACCTCGTGGCATGGAACGGGATGCGTCGATCATCAACCGGGACGGAACGTATTTGTAGACGCACAAAACACACATCTGTTATACGTTTGACGTATATAAAATGCCGGAAGCTCCCCACCATGCCCCCAGAGTCGAATCGCAAAACACCGTCGTCACTGCAGCCGGGAACCGGCGAGCGCATCGAGCTGATGCAGACCTTTGTCCGTATCGTCGATGCCGGTAGCCTGTCGGCGGCGGCAGCCCAGATGGGAACCACCCAACCCACCATCAGCCGTCGCCTGCAACAGCTGGAGCGAGCCCTCGGCTTGCGCCTGCTGCAACGCACCACCCACACCATGCGCATGACTCAGGATGGCGAACGCTGTTACGAGCGCGCGCGGGATCTATTGGCCAACTGGGCACGGTTCGAATCCGAGTTGAAGGGGGCTCGCGAAGAGCCGGAAGGCGTGCTGAGGGTGATAGTGCCCCATGCCTTTGGCCAGGAGCGATTGATAGCGCCGCTGGCGCACTACCTGCGACAGCACAGCGGCATGACGGTGGAGTGGTTGCTCCATGACGATCGGGCGATCCACGACTACATAGCCGCCGGGATCGACTGTGCGATCCAGGTCGGGGAAGTAACCGATCCCGGCCTGGTGGCGATCCCGCTGGCCGAAGTACCCCGCATCGTCGTCGCCGCCCCGTCGCTCCTCGGGACGCGACCCATTCCCCAGGAACCCGCAGAGCTGGCCGAGCTGCCCTGGTTGGCGCTGCGCACCTACTACCGCACCGAAGTCGAGTTGACCCATAGCCCCAGCGGCAAACACAAGCGTTTTGCCATCCAGCCCAGATTCAGCACCGACAGCCTGTACGCGCTGCGTAGCGCGGCGATCCAGGGCGTCGGGGTCGCCATCGGCTCACGCTGGCTCATGACCGAGGCGCTGGCTCGTAACGAACTAGTTCAGTTGGCACCGGCGTGGCAAGCGGCGCCCCTGCCAGTCAGTCTGGTCTACCCCTATGCTCGCTTCTATCCGGCTCGCCTGCGCCGCTTTATCGAGCTGATCCGCGCCGAGGCGGGCGCCATCTTTGGCGAACAGCACTCCGCCTGAGGGAGTAGTCGCTCGCAATCCCTCCCCGCGCCTGTGCCTGTTACTGGAGTCCAGAGCGCCCCATACCGAAGGAATAATTCGTGCTAATACTCCGCGGTCGGGCGATTAATTCCAACCCCCTCGTCCATCTCGTGAGATGGCCGAATCATATTCTGGCTATTTCCTCATTATTCGAATTAATGCTGCCGTTGATAATTTAATATCTGACCTTTAAACGGCTGAACTAAATAATCGGTATGCTCGGGTTTATATTGGCAATGGGAATATCCCAGCGTGACCATTTTCTTACTGAAACAGGCATGATGACCCCGCCCCGGATCGACCAGAATAACCTGGCAATGGGGTGCGGCATGTTGCTCGATAAAGCCGGATAATATATTCACATGGGAGCGTTCATACAGCAGATCACTGCCAATAATCAGATCGAAGAGTCCCAATTCGCTGGCCTCATCTTCCCAACCGGTACGGACAAACGGGATCGCCGCCCCCTGATTCAGGAGCACATTTTCGCGCAGGAAATTCCCGGCCTCGGGATGGTAATCGGTGGCGGTAATATTGGCATGGCGCTGGTTCAGCACCAGACTGGCCAGGGCGATTCCGCACCCCACCTCCAGGATCCGCAACCCCTGGATCTCCTGCACCGCCATCAGATGGGCCAGCACAGTGCCGGATGCCCAGACGATGCCGAACAGTGGCCAGGTGGCGGACGAAATCCCCAGACTCAGTGCGATGCCATCCGCATCGGCATACTCCTGGTTGTCGCGCAGGGTGCGCAGATGAATATCGGTGTGAGCAAATTCCAGGGTTTGATAGCGAACGCGAAACTGAGTCATAAGGGCCTGTAGCTGTGATGCAGCACATTCAAGGGGGAATCGCTGCCGGTCGCCACTCTACCCTGAATACCGGCATCGACCTATCTTTCATTGCCCAATCACTGCCCCTGCAAGCCATTCGGCACCGAAGACCTGCCGATTTCACGAGACCCAATCAGAATCGGAATGCAATAAGGAAATAACAGCGGTGTTTAACCAGACAGACAATTCATTCGCTATTTCGTCAAATAAAAACCAAGAATAACCACTATTACATATATAAATATTTCCAACCTCGGATGAGCCTTTTATTTATTACCGCGGAGCTATCCCGCAGGATGATTCCCGGCGCGGATATGAACTTATCTGCTGTCCATATGAAGAATCATGCTATGAAAAAGTTGGTGTGAGCCATCTCTCCTTTCGCCAAATCCAAGTTGCTAACCTCATCGCGTCGGAAAAAACCAATAAAGCTCAGCAATTACCAACCCAAGATGAGGTGTGTTTATGTTGAACAAATTAACCTTGGCCACTGTAATAGGGACTATTCTGCTCTCGCACAGTGTCAGCGCGAATGATTTAACCGTTGGTTTTTCACAAATAGGCTCCGAATCCGGGTGGCGGGCGGCGGAAACCTCGGTCGCCAAGAGTGAGGCGCAAAAACGCGGTATCACCCTGAAGGTGGCCGACGCCCAGCAGAAGCAGGAAAACCAGATCAAGGCCATCCGCTCCTTCATCGCCCAAGGGGTGGATGCCATCTTCCTGGCCCCCGTGGTGCAGACCGGTTGGGAGCCTGTATTGCAAGAGGCCAAAGAGGCGGAGATCCCGGTATTCCTGCTCGACCGCAACGTGACCGTCAAAGATGACTCGCTGTTTATGACCGGCGTCGCCGCCGACAGCGTGCATGAAGGGGCCGTGGCCGCCGACTGGCTGATCAAGACCCAGGCCGGTCAACCCTGCAACGTGGTCGAGCTGCAAGGCACGGTCGGTGCCAGCGTGGCGCTGGAGCGTAAACAGGGCTTCCAGGATACCGTCGCCACAGTGCCCACGATCAAGATCATCCGCACCCAGTCCGGCGACTTTACCCGCAGCAAGGGCAAGGAAGTCATGGAGAGCTTTATCAAGGCGGAAAACAACGGCAAGAACATCTGCGCCGTCTACGCCCACAACGATGACATGGCGATCGGCGCCATCCAGGCCATCAAAGAGGCCGGATTGAAGCCGGGCAAAGACATCAAGATCATCTCCATCGACGGCGTACCCGACATCTTCAAGGCGATGCTCGCCGGTGAGGCCAACGCCTCGGTCGAGCTGACGCCGAATATGGCGGGTCCGGCTCTGGATGCCCTGCTGGCGTTCAAGAAAGACGGCACCCTGCCGCCCAAGCACATCAAGACCGAGTCCGTGCTGTTTGAACCGGCGACCGCCCAGGCCCAACTCGATCTGAAAAAAGACATGGGCTACTGATTTAGCCCTAGCCCCCATCACCATCACTTCCGCGTCCCGACGGCTTAGGGCTGTCGGGATCCGGATCGGGAGGTCACCCTTGTCGGCTCACTCTGTGGTCCTCAGTGCCAACGGCATTTGTAAAAGTTTTCCCGGCGTCCGCGCGCTGCACCAGGTGGACTTTTCCCTGCGTCGCGGCGAGATCATGGCCCTGCTCGGTGAAAACGGCGCCGGTAAATCCACCCTGGTCAAGACCCTGACCGGGGTCTATCAACGGGATGCCGGCCGCATCGAACTCGACGGCATCGCCATCAATCCCACCGATACCGCCCACGCCCAGCAGCTGGGGATCGGCACCGTCTATCAGGAAGTCAACCTGCTGCCGAATATGTCGGTGGCGGACAATCTGTTTATCGGTCATGAGCCGCGCCGCTTCGGCTTCATCGACCGTCGGGCCATGGAGCGTCAGGCTCGCGCCATCATGGCCGGTTACGATCTGGATATCGACGTCACCCTGCCGCTGGGTCACTACTCGGTGGCCATGCAGCAGATCGTCGCCATCGCCCGCGCCATTGCCCTCTCGGCGCGCATTCTGATCCTCGACGAACCCACCGCCAGCCTGGATACCCAGGAGGTGCAGATGCTGTTCACCCTGATGCGGGAACTGCGCGCCAAGGGCATCAGCCTCATCTTCATCACCCACTTCCTGGATCAGGTCTACGAGGTGTGCGACCGCATTACCGTGCTGCGCAACGGCGAGCTGGTCGGTACCCGCGACACCAGCGAACTGCCCCGCATCGAGCTGGTGAAGATGATGCTCGGCCGCGAGCTGGACGATAACGCCCTGCGCCGGGCCGGGAAGACGGTGCGCAGCGAGCGCCCCATAGTCCGCTTCGAAGGCTATGGCAAGAAGGGGGTCATAGCGCCCTTTTCGCTGAGCGTCGCACCTGGGGAAATCGTCGGCCTGGCCGGGCTGCTCGGCTCCGGCCGCACCGAGACCGCCGAGGTGATGTTCGGCATTCGCCCCGCCGACAGCGGTGAGTGCCAGGTGCGCGGCAAGGTGGTCTCCATCCGCTCGGCACGCAAGGCCTCGGCCAACGGCTTCGGCTTCTGCCCGGAGGATCGCAAGCTCGATGGCATCATCGCCTCGGCCTCGGTGCGCGAGAACATCATACTGGCGCTGCAGGCCCAACGGGGCTGGTTGCATCCCATCGCCCGCCGCGAGCAGGAGGAGATCAGCGCCCGCTTCATCCAGCAACTGGCGATCAAGACCCCCAGCGCCGAGCAGCCCATCGGCCTGCTCTCCGGCGGCAACCAGCAGAAGGTGCTGCTGGCGCGCTGGCTGCTGACCAAACCGCAATTTTTGATCCTCGATGAACCCACCCGGGGGATCGACGTGGGCGCCCACGCCGAAATCATCCGGCTCATCGAGACCCTGTGTGCCAACGGACTGGCGCTGCTGGTGATCTCCTCCGAACTGGAGGAGCTGGTGGGCTATGCCGACCGGGTGATCGTGCTGCGCGATCGCCGGCAAGTCGCCGAGCTGGAGACCCAGGAGTTATCCGTCCCCGCCATCATGAACGCCATTGCCAATGAGGCCTGACATGCTTGCATCCTTACTGCTTCGGCCGGGACGTAGCCCGGCGCTGACTCTGCCCACCGGCACGGCCCAGCTGGCCGCCCTGCTGTGCGTGCTGCTGATCAACAGCCTGGTGGCGGACCACTTCTTCGCCATCACCCTGCAGGATGGCCGTCTGTTCGGCAGCCTGATCGACATCCTCAACCGCTGCGCGCCGACCGCTCTGCTGGCGCTGGGCATGACGCTGGTGATCGCCACCGGCGGCATCGATCTGTCGGTGGGCGCCGTGATGGCCATCAGTGGCGCCACCATGGCCACCCTCGCCAGCCAAGGCTATAGCATCCCTATGATCCTGCTGGCGGTGGTCGGGGTCGGCGCCCTATGCGGACTGTGGAATGGCCTGCTGGTGGCGGTGTTCCGCATCCAGCCGATTGTCGCCACCCTGATCCTGATGGTAGCCGGAAGGGGTATCGCCCAACTGCTGACCGAGGGGCAGATCATCACCTTCACCAACGAATCACTGGCCTGGATCGGCAGCGGCTCCCTGTTCTGGCTGCCTACTCCGGTGGTGATCACCCTGCTGATGGCGCTGCTCATCTGGTTGCTGACCAAGAAGACCGCCCTCGGGCTGTTTATCGAAGCGGTGGGGATCAACATCCGCGCCGCCAAGAATGCCGGGCTCAACACCCAGGCGGTGGTGACCAGCAGCTATGTGCTCAGCGGTATCCTGGCGGCGATTGCCGGCATGATAGTGGCGGCGGATATTCGCGGGGCCGATGCCAACAACGCCGGGCTCTGGCTGGAGATGGACGCCATTCTGGCGGTGGTCATCGGCGGCACCTCGCTGATGGGTGGCCGTTTTAACCTGCTGCTGTCGCTGATCGGCATCCTCATCATCCAGGCGGTGAATACCGGCATCCTGCTCTCCGGTTACCAGCCGCAATGGAACCAGATCGTCAAGGCCGTGGTGGTGCTGACTGTGCTCATCATGCAATCTCCGGCCATCAGCCAACGCTTCAAGGGAGGTTCCCGCCATGTTTAAACGCAACCTGCCGCTTCTGATCACCATAGCCGTATTTGTCGCTGGCTATCTGTTCTGCATGGCCAGCTTTCCGGCCTTTCTGTCGACGCGGATCCTCTGCAATATCCTGACTGACAATGCCTTCTTGGGGATAGTCGCCGTCGGCATGACCTTCGTTATCCTCTCCGGCGGCATCGATCTGTCGGTGGGGGCCGTCATCGCCTTTACCGGGGTGTTTCTGGCCATGCTGATTGGCCCTCTGGAGGTTAGCCCACTGCTGGCGATCCCGCTGGTGCTGGTGATGGGCGCGGCCTTCGGCGCCGGCATGGGCTGGCTCATCGACACCCTGAAGATCCCGGCGTTTATCATCACGCTGGCGGGGATGTTCTTTTTGCGCGGGGTCAGTTTTCTCATCTCCGAGCAGTCACTGCCCATCGACCACCCGACCTTTGCCTATCTCTCCAGCCTGTCGTGGAAGATCGTCGGCGGCGGCCGCCTGAGCCTGCTGGCGCTCATCATGCTGGCGGTGGTCGTCTGCGGCATCATTCTGGCCGGACGCACCCGCTTTGGTCGCAACGTCTACGCCATCGGCGGCAATGCCACCTCGGCGGCGCTGATGGGGGTGCCGGTGCGGCTGACCACCATCCGCATCTACCTGCTCTCCACCACCCTCTCGACCCTGGCCGGGATCGTGTTTGCCCTCTACACCTCGGCCGGTTATCCGCTGGCCGCCATGGGAGTCGAGCTGGATGCCATCGCCGCCGTGGTCATCGGCGGCACCCTGCTCACCGGTGGCGTCGGTACCGTGCTGGGCTCACTGTTCGGGGTGTTTATCCAGGGCTTGATCCAGACCTATATCAACTTCGACGGCTCGCTGAGCTCCTGGTGGACCAAGATCATCATAGGCGTGCTGCTGTTTGCCTTTATCGCCCTGCAGCGCCTGCTGCTCACCCTCTCGGAGCGGCGAGAGGCGGCGCACGGGCACTGAGGCGGTTCGGCCTCCGGTGATCCAAGATCACCCGAAGCCGTTTCGCCCAGCCCGGTATGGGGGGAACGCTAGCCGACCGCCTCAGAAATGGTCGTGCAGGGCTTTGAAGCCGCTGGCTTGCAGGCGCTGCATCATGGGCTGCAGATCGGTGGCATCCCGCAGCTCGACATCAATGGTCACGGCGCTCTCCTTGGCCAGACTGGCAGCGGCGAAGCGCTCATGGCGCAGTTCGTAAATATTACCGCCGTGATCGGCGATGATGGTGGTGAGCTGAGCCAACGAGCCCGGACGATCCGGTAACTCGACGCGGATCCGCACCATGCGCCCGGTGCGGGTCAGATGGCGCTGCAGCACCGAGACCAGCACCCGGGTGTCGATATTGCCTCCGGAGAGCACCACACCCACCTTGCGTCCGGCAAACAGCTCGGGCCGCGCCAGCATGGCGGCGATACCCGCGGCACCGGCCCCCTCGCACAGGGTTTTCTCGACCCCCAGCAGCAGGGCAATGGCCTGCTCGATGGCCGACTCATCCACCACCACCAGCTCGTCCACCAGGGCGCCGACAATCTGCCGGGTCAGCTGGCCGGGCTCGATCACCGCTATGCCTTCGGCCACCGTCGAGCCGGTGGGCACAGGCCCGGGATAACGACCGGTGGCGCAGGCCATGCCCGGATAAAGCGCCGATTGCACGCCCACCAGCCGGATCGCCGGGTTCAGGGCCCGGGCCGCCAGGGCGCAACCAGCCATCAGGCCGCCGCCACCAATCGGCACCAGCAGGGTATCGAGTGACGGCTCGGCCTGCAGCATTTCCAGTGCCAGCGTGCCTTGCCCGGCGATCACCGCCGGATCGTCGAAGGGATGGACCAGGGTCAGCCCTTCCGCCGCCGCCAAACGCCGCATCTCGCTGGCCGCGGCCGCAAAGTCGGCTCCCGCCAGCACCACCCGCGCCCCGTGCTCGCGCACCCGCTCCACCTTCATATTCGGCGTCGATTCGGGCATGACGATGGTCGCCGTGATGCCGTTTTGCGCCGCATGGTAAGCCACGCCCTGGGCATGGTTGCCCGCCGAAGCGGCAATCACGCCGCGCTCCCGCTCCGCCGCCGACAGGATCAGGATCTTGTTCAGCGCTCCGCGCTCCTTGAACGAGGCGGTGAACTGCAGGTTCTCGAATTTGAGCCAGACCTCGGCCCCCAGCTTCTGGGACAGGGTCTTGGAGTAGACGAAGGGGGTTTTGACGATCCAGGGGGCAATCCGCAGTGCCGCCTGATAGACATCATCGACGGTCGGCAACACAGGGCAGAGGGATTCGGACATGACACTTCCTTTGACAAGCTCGGCGGCCAGATGGCCTCTTGTTTATTACGCCAGAGGAAATGGCGGCTGTCTTGCCTTTCTCAACATCATTCACCAAGAAATTCGTCTACCCGCAGAACAAGCAAGACAAAGGGAGCCACAGAGGCTCCCTTTTATCTCGAGCTATCGACTAGCCGTCGCAGCCGCTTACAGCCGGGTCAGTACCTGCTCGGCAGGCAGGCGGGATTTGGGCAGCGCGGCGTTGAAATCCTGCTCGCTGCCATAGCCGACGCTGGCGACAACGACGCTCTTGAGGCCAAGCTCGGTCAGGCCGAGGGCGGCATCCAGTTTCTCGGGGAAGAAGCCTTCGATCGGCGTGGCATCCAGCTCCAGAGTGGCGGCCCCCATCAGCAGGAAACCCAGCGCGATATAGGCCTGACGGGCCATCCACTCCTGCTGCTTCTGGGCTGAGGTGCTATTGAGACCCACATAGTAGCGGCGCGCGCCATCGGCGCCCTTCTTCGCCTCCTCATTGCCGCCGAAGCGACCGTCCAGATCTTCCTGCGCCAGCAACGCCTGCAGATGGGCGTCATCCAGCTCGGTCTTGGTGGCGATGACTACAGTCAGCGGCGCGCTGCGCACCTTCTCCATATTGTGTTCGGTCAGGGTCGGCACCAGCTTGTCCTTGCCCGCCTCGGAGGTCACGAGGAAGAAGTGCCAAGGCTGGGAGTTCACCGACGAGGGGCTATAGCGCAGGATCTCCTGCAGTTGCGCCAGTTGCTCTTCGCTGAGCGGGCGTTGCGGATCGTAGGCTTTGCAGGTGTGGCGGCTGCGCACCAATTCGGCAATATTCATCAAGCATCTCCTTGCAAGGATCGAGAGGGAAATTAGGAAGCGAATCAGCGTCATACTACACCGGATGCGTCTCCGGATAATGACCGATTTTCGCTAAACTCTGCTGCTTATCCGTCAATAATCACGGCCCCCTCCCTGCCACCAACGGTCTGCTTTTCGTCCAGACGCCATCCCGCTTGATCGACAACAGGTAACTGGCCTATAGCCATAAAAAACCCGGCGCGAATGGCCGGGTTGGGTGTCAGCGATCGGATCGGGATTAGCCGGTGATGCCGCTGTGGCGCAGCAAGGCGTCGATGGTCGGCTCTCGGCCACGGAAGGCGCGGAACAACGCCATCGGTGAACGGGAACCGCCCATCTCCAGCACCTGATGCAGGAAGTCTGCGCCAGTCTTGGCGTTGAAGATCCCCTCCTCCTCGAAGCGAGAGAAGGCATCCGCCGACAGCACTTCCGCCCATTTGTAGCTGTAGTAACCGGCCGCATAACCACCGGCAAAAATGTGCGAGAAGCTGTGCTGGAAGCGATTGAAGGCAGGTGCCGGGAACACCGACAGCTGACGCACATCATCCAGCACCGCCTGGACTCGGGCACCCTGAGCCGGATCAAACTCGTGATGCAGACGGAAGTCGAACAGCGAGAATTCCAGCTGGCGCAGCATCTGCATCGCCGACTGGAAATTCTTCGCCGCCAGCAGCCGATCCAGCTCGGCCTGGGGCAGCGGTTCACCGGTTTGATAGTGGCCGGAGAGGAACGCCAACGCCTCGGGCTCCCAGCACCAGTTTTCCATAAACTGGCTCGGCAACTCGACCGCATCCCATGGCACGCCGTGAATGCCTGCCACGCCGGCCACATCGATCTGGGTCAGCATATGGTGAATGCCATGACCAAATTCGTGGAACAGGGTCACCACTTCATCGTGGGTAAACAGCGCCGGCTGATCACCGACCGGGCCATTGAAGTTGCAGGTCAGATAGGCCACCGGCCGCTGCAAGGTACCATCCTGACGGAAGCGACGGCCGAGGCAATCATCCATCCAGGCACCACCGCGCTTGTGCGGACGAGCATACAGATCGAGATAGAAGCTGCCGCGCAGTTCACCATCACGGTCGAAGATGTCGTAAAAATTCACATCCGGGTGCCAGGTCTCCACCGCCAAACGCGGCTGGATGCGCAAACCGAACAGGCGGCGTACGGTCTCGAACAGTCCAGAGATAACCCGCGGAGCCGGGAAATAGGGGCGCAACACCTCGTCGGAGATGGCATAACGATGCTGTTTGAGCTTCTCGGCATAGAAGGAGAGATCCCAGGCCGCCAACTCGGTGACGCCAAACTGCTCGGCAGCAAACTGCCGCAATTCGGCCAGCTCCCGTTGTGCCTGGGGCCGCGAGCGCTCGGCCAGATCATTGAGGAAACCCAGCACCTGCTGCGGACGCTCGGCCATCTTGGTCGCCAGCGAGTAATCGGCATAGGTGGCAAAACCCAGCAACTGCGCCAGTTCATGGCGCAAGGCCACGATTTCGTCCATCAAGGGCGAGTTATCCCATTTGCCGGCATTCGGCCCCTGATCGGAAGCTCGGGTCGTGAAGGCGGTATACAGCTCCTCGCGCAGTGCCCGGTTCTCGCTGTACATCATCACCGGCAGATAGGAGGGAATGTCCAGAGTAAACAGCCAGCCCTCCAACTCGCGACTGGTCGCGGCCTGTTTGGCGGCAGCGCGGGCGGACTCCGGCAGACCAGCCAGCTCGGCTTCATCCAATACCTGACGCTGCCAGCCCAGGGTGGCATCCATCACCTGATTGCTGAAATTGGAGGCCAGCTCGGAGAGTCGGGCCACGATCTGGCCATAGCGCTGCTGCTGCTCTTTGGGCAGACCAATGCCGGAGAGGCGGAAGTCGCGCAGGGTATTTTCGATCTGTTTACGCTGGGGTTCGCTCAGCCGCGGATATTCATCACTGGCCGCCAATTGTTGAAACGCCTGGTAGAGCCCTTCGTGTTGCCCCACGAAGGTCTGGTATTCGGAAAGCAGGGGCAGACAGCCATCGTGGGCCTCGCGCAACTCGGCGGAGTTGAGCACAGAATTCAGGTGCGACACCGGTGACCAGATGCGACCCAGACGATCGTCCACCTCTTCGAGGGGAGCGACCAGGCTATCCCAGGTCTGGGGTTCTGATCGTTTGAGCACTTCGGCGATACGCGCCTTGCAATCGGCAATCGCCTGTTCGATGGCCGGTTTGACATGCTCGGGCTTGATCTGGCTGAACGAAGGCAGCCCTTCCATGGACAACAGGGGATTCGACATAGTGCTACAACTCCTTAGCCCGCAAGCGATACGACTCACGGATAAAACCTTATGGATCACTAAGATGTAGGCAGTGTCACCAATTATCAAGCATCCCTTGACTTGTTACTGGCCCAAGCGGTTATAAACTCTGTATATCGCTTGGTCAGCATTCATTCGAAGACAGGAACGCCATGTCCAGTTCACTCTCGAAAGCCATTAAGGCCTCGGCCCGCCACAGCCTCTCCTTCCGGCTGCTCTCCTACATTCTGGCCTGCAGTACCTTGTTAGCAGTCCTCATCACCATGTTGCAGCTGTTCTGGGATTACCGCCAGGATCGCGGCATGGTCGAAAGCAGTCTCAACCAAATCGAGGCCTCGTTTCTGCAACCCATAGCTTCCAGCTTGTGGAATCTGGACGAAGAGCAGATCCAGGTGCAACTCGAAGGCATCATGAACCTGCCGGCCATGCAGTTTGTCGAGGTCAAGGAGGCAATGGGCGACAGCCAGGTCCGCTTGCAGTCCCTGGGCAAGGAGTTACCCAGTTACGATATCTCCAGGGAATTTGATCTGGTCTATCAGGGCGAGAAGGTCGGCAAGCTATTTGTCGCCTCCTCGCTGGAGATGATCTATCACCGCCTGCTGGAAAAGTCGGTGCTCATCATGATCTCCCAGACCTTCAAGACGCTCATCGTCTCGTTCTGTATCCTGCTGATTATCTACTACAAGGTCATCCGCCATCTCAACCGTATCGCCAGCTATACGGAAACCTTCTCCCTCGGCCATCTGGAAACACCGCTGGAGCTGGAAAAGCGACCTCGAAATCCGAAAAAACTCGATGAACTGGATTTACTGGTCAACAGCATCAACCGCATGCGCATCTCCCTGGCCGATGAATTTGCCTCCCGGCAATTGATGACCGAAAAGCTGCAGCAGGAGCGGGACTTCTCCACCACGCTCATCAACTCCTCCAATCTGGTGATCTGCTGTCTGGATACCCAATTGCGCATCGTCACCGTCAACCCGGCGGCAGTGCTGCTCACCGGTTATGTGCAGCAGGAGATGTTGGGCCTGCCCTGGACGGAGCGTTTCGTCTCGGTCGATGAGCGCGAACTGCTGACCAAGGAGCTGGAGCAGGTCGGAGTGCTGGAAAATCGCGAGGTCACCACCCTGGATCAGCAAGGCGAAGAGTTGATTCTGCAGTGGAGTTTTGTCCCCTTCTATGAGGGGGCGGATCTGAAATATCGCATCGCCTTCGGCTACGATATCACCCCGCTCAAACGGGTCGAGCGGGAGATTATACGCCTCAACGAGGAGCTCGAAGCCAAGGTCGATAAACGCACCCGTAGCCTCAAGGAGAGCAATGAACAGCTGGCCAAGGCCTATGACAACCTGAAGGTGGCCCAACAGACGCTGGTTGAATCCGAGAAGATGGCCTCCCTCGGTTCCCTGGTGGCGGGGGTCGCCCACGAGATCAACACTCCGGTCGGGATCAGTGTCACCGCAGCCTCATTCCTGCAGGAGCGCATCAAGGACTTCCAGAGCAAGATCGACGAGAAGCAGCTCTCCCGTAGTTACCTGACCGAACTGATCCACACGCTGGATGAGTCCACCCTGCTGCTGCAAAATAACTTGCGCCGCGCTTCGGAACTGATTTCCAGCTTTAAACAAGTCGCCGTGGATCAATCCTCACAGGCGCACTACCAGTTCAATGTCGCTGATAACCTGCATCAGGTGGTGATGTCGCTGGGCCACAAACTGAAAAAAAGTCAGGCCGAAGTCGAGATCCACTGCGATCCCAAGTTGACGGTGAATTCTTATCCCGGCTCCTTTGCCCAGATTTATTCCAATCTGATCCTCAACTCTATCCACCATGGCTTCGAGGATTGGGACAAACCGAAGAAGATTGAAATCCATATCGAACAACTCGACCACGAATTGCTGATTGACTATCGCGACAATGGCCGCGGCATAGACCCCAAAATACTACCCCGCATCTTTGACCCCTTCGTCACCTCCAAACGGGGTCAGGGTGGCAGCGGTCTGGGTACGCATATTGTTTACAATCTGGTGGTGCAATTGATGAAAGGGCGCATCAGTTGTGACAGCGAGGTGGGTGAAGGCGCCCGCTTCCAGATCCGTCTGCCGCTGGATAAGAGCGACCAGGAGATTGCCGCCTGAGCCACGCATCAGCAGCATCCACCGGCACAGACTGAGGGTTGCCGCAAGATTCTGTGCCGGGTTTTGACGGTCTGGATTATCATGTCATGCCCGCATTCGGGGATGACCCAGCCAGACGAGAGAATGCCATGCCATTGATTCGACGCTATTTCACCACCGGACTGATCGTGCTCTTGAGTCTGGTGGCCCTCCAGGCCATCTATGTACTGATCACCGGCGAGCTGGGTTGGGGCGAAGTCAAAGCACTGCTCACCGCACTGATCGGCTTTGCCGCCGGTCTCAATGCCATTACCTGCCTGACCTGTCGTCATGAGGTGCCCAGACCCTGGCTAGCCTGGTGCGGCGTCGGGCTAGGCATTCTCAGCGCCTGTCTGCTGCTCGCCCTGTTGTGGCTGGATATCCACAGCCCCCACTACTGGCAAGTGACGGGCGTCACCCTGGTCTGGACCCTGGTCTACACCCACTGCCTGTTGCCCTCGCTCATCAAACTCGAGGGTTGGAAACAACGGGTGCTAGTCCCCCTGACCCGGGCCAGCAGCTTGCTGCTCGGTGGCTTGCTCAGTTATGCCATCGTCGGTGGTGTCTATGCCGGTTGGCTGGTGCGCACCTTCTCCGTACTCTGCATTCTGGTCGGCTTTTTCACTCTGCTACTGGTGATCCTGCATCGCCGTAACAAGAGCCTGACACCGCAACTGATCCTCACCCAGAGCGAGGACGGGTTGTTCATGGATGCCAGCGGCCGCTACTATCGCGTCACGCCGGTGGAATAAACAGTGTCCAATCAGCGCAAAGCCTGGTTGTATGCATTGGCCACAGTGCTGCTGTGGTCAACGGTCGCCAGCGCCTTCAAGCTCTCCTTGCAATTCTTCGCTCCCAGTCAGTTGTTACTGGTTGCCAGTGCGACCTCGGTATTGCTGCTAGGCGGGATACTGGCGGTACAGGGGACGTTGGGCCAGGCTCTGACTACCCTGCGCCGCCGACCGCTGTTTTTCATCAGCCTCGGGCTACTGAATCCGGCGCTCTACTACCTGCTGCTGTTTGAAGCCTATCGATTGTTACCTGCCCAGCAGGCCCAGGCCATCAATTACACCTGGGCTATCGCCCTGTCCCTGCTGGCGGTCCCCTTTCTCAAACAACGACTGAATCGCTTCGATGGGGTGGCCATTGTCCTGGCTTATCTGGGCGCTTTGGTGATCGCCACCCGCGGCGATCCCTTGAGCTTGAACTTCGATTCAGGCTACGGTGTGCTGTTGGCGCTGGCCTCCACTCTGATTTGGGCCAGCTACTGGATCCTGAATACTCGCAATACCACAGATCCCTTGCTCAGCCTGTTTCTGACCTTCAGTTGCAGTCTGCCATTTACCCTACTGGCCTGTGGCCTGCTGGCCGACTTCGAGTTGCGAGCCTGGCAAGGCTGGCTGGGCGCCATCTATGTCGGTCTGTTCGAGATGGGCATCGCATTTTTGCTCTGGTTGCTGGCGTTACGCCACGCTCGACAAGCCGCCCACATCAGCAATCTGATCTTTTTGTCGCCGTTTATGTCGTTGTTGCTGCTGCGCTGGCTGGTGCAGGAACCCATAGCTCCTGCGACCCCGCTCGGCCTGTTACTGATTGTGGCAGCACTGCTGGTACAGCAATGGCCTGGCTGGCGAAAGAAAGAATCGAGTGACACCCATTGATTCGATGGGCATTAAAAGTTGTGCTCAAAATGGTGTTTTTTTGCCCATCTCGACGCTTGCACAGGCAGACGAACCCGGGTTTTATGATATTCTCGCCCACCTGCTACTAATGGCAGTGCAGACTTCAAGCAATGATCAGGTTTTTACCATGACGACTCATGAACTCATCGCCTCGCGCCTCGCGGCCCTGCGTGCTTATATGGAATCCCACGAACTGGATGCGCTGATCATCCCTCACGATGATGAACATCTGGGTGAGTATTTGCCGGCCGAGGCCGAACGCCTGGCTTGGGCGACCGGTTTCACCGGATCTGCGGGACTGGCGATTCTATTTGCTGACAGCGCCACCTTGTTTGTCGATGGCCGCTACACGGTCCAGGCCCGTCAGCAGGCTCCGGCCGAGCTGTTCAATTACCAACATCTGGTGGATCAACCCCATCTGGAGTGGTTGCAAGGGCAACTGGATCGTCGGCAACGAGTCGGTTTCGACCCCCGTCTGCATAGCCTGAGCTGGTATCAAAAAGCGAGCGCCATTCTGGCCCAGAAAGAGATTTCACTGGTCTGCCTGGAACAAAATCCCATCGATCAGCTGTGGCAAGATCGCCCTGCGCCGAGCAAGGCCGAGATGATCATCTATTCAGAGCAATTCAGCGGTCAAAGCAGCCTGGCCAAGCGTGAAGCGATCGCCAGCAAGTTGCGGCAGCAAGGTCTGGATGCAGCTCTACTCTCCCAGTCGGAATCCATCAACTGGCTGCTGAATATTCGCGGTCGGGATATTCCCTGCTTCCCGGTAGTGCTCTGTTTTGCAGTCATTTATAGCAATGTCAGCGTCGATTTCTTTATCGACACTGACAAGCTTGATTGCAACGCCTTCAGCCAGCACGTCGGCAACGATGTCTCCGTCTACCCGCTGGAAAAACTCGGGGCAGTACTCAAGCGCATGGGTGAAGATCGTCTCAAGGTGCTGGCCGATGCCGACACTACCAATGCCTGGACCCAGCTCACCCTGCAAGAACACGGCGCCACTCTGGTTCAGGGGCAAGACCCCTGCATGCTGCCCAAAGCCTGCAAGAATGCCACCGAACTGGCGGGCATGCGTCTGGCCCACCAGAAAGATGCTGTCGCCATGTGCCGCTTTCTGGCGTGGCTGGATCGACAAGTGGATAAAGGACTGGAAGCCGATGAAGGCACACTGTCGGATCAACTGACCCGTTTCCGCGAAGAGCAGGAAAACTACATCGAGCCCAGCTTCGATAGTATTTCAGCACTCGGCCCCAACGCCGCCATGTGCCATTACCACCACACCAACGGCACACCGCGGGCGTTTGGTCAGGATGGCATGTATCTGATTGATTCCGGCGGCCAGTATCTCGAAGGCACCACAGATATCACCCGTACCGTCAAAGTCGGTGAGGTCACCGACGAGATGCGGCAACAATTTACCCGCGTCCTGCAAGGTCACATCGCCATCGATCGGGTGCGTTTTCCGAAAGGTACTGCCGGTATCCAGCTGGACGTTCTGGCGCGGATGCCGCTGTGGCAAGCTGGTTACAACTACGACCATGGCACAGGCCACGGCGTGGGGCATTTCCTCAGCGTCCATGAAGGGCCGCAACGGATCGCCAGCAAGGGCTCGCTCGTGCCGCTGGAACCGGGCATGGTGCTCTCCAATGAACCCGGCTACTACCGGGAAGGGGCTTTCGGCATTCGCTGCGAGAACCTGCTGGTGGTGGAAACCAGTGATGAGCCGAGCGAAATCCCCATGTATCGCTTCAGCCGTCTGACCCTGGTGCCGTTTGATGTACGCCTGCTGGACAAGAGCCTGCTCAGTGACAGTGAAATCACCTGGATCAACAGTTATCACGCTGAAGTGCGAGATGCGGTGAAGTCCCATCTCAGCGACCACGAGATGGGCTGGCTGCTGCAGGCAACTGCAGCAATTTAAGCCACCATTGAGTGACAAGAGCCGCGGAAACGCGGCTTTTTTCTGGTCATGATAACGAGCTGTCGTGGTATCCCGGCGGCAAAAGCTGGCACTGCCCCGGCAAATTGGTAGAATCCGCAGCTCAGTTATCAGCACAATGGGCGCCAGATGGCGCAATTCAGAGATCAGGTATTGGTATGTTCACTCCGGCACATTATCGAAAACAACTCGAGAAATTGCCCCAGCTTGCCTTAGAAGCCGATAGCTTGCGCATTCTCCATTCGGCCAGCGAGTTCAAGCAACGCATTCTGGCGCTGATCGCCTCGGCACAACGGCGCATCTATCTGGTCGCCCTCTATTTGCAAGACGATGAGGCCGGCCGGGAGATCCTGAGTGCCCTGTATGCGGCCAAAACAGCGCGCCCTGAACTGGATATCAAGGTGTTTGTCGATTTCCACAGAGCCCAGCGCGGTCTGATTGGTAAAGGCAAACAGGCTGGCAACCATCTACTCTACCAAGCGCTGGCCGCTGAGCATCCCGATGCCATCGAGTTTTATGGCGTACCGGTCAAGCGCCGGGAGTGGCTGGGAGTCCTGCATCTCAAAGGATTCCTGTTTGACGATACCCTGCTCTACTCCGGGGCCAGCCTCAATAACATCTACCTGCATCAGCAGGAGCGCTATCGCTACGATCGCTACCATGAAGTGACCGATAGCCACCTGGCCAGTAGTTGGGCTCACTTCATTATCCAGACCTTCGGTCTGGATGCGGCCGTTCAGCGCCTGGACCGGGCCCCGATCCCGACCATCAAGGCCATTCGCGGCGAGATGCGCCGCTTCCGTATCAAGCTGCAACGAGCTGAATACCAATTCACTGCCGCCACTCCGGGGCCATCCCACATAGGGCTCACGCCCCTGGTCGGTCTGGGCAAACGCAATAATCGACTGAACAAGGCGATCCACAACTTGCTGCGCAGTGCCGTCCGCGAGGTCTTCATCTGCACGCCGTACTTCAATCCGCCCAAACTGATTGCCAAGGACTTGGCCCAGCTACTGCGTCGGGGCGTGCGCTTGACACTGGTGATTGGTGATAAGACCGCCAATGACTTCTACATCCCGCCAGGAGAGCCCTTCAATACGGTGGGCGGCTTACCCTATCTGTATGAAGTCAACCTGCGTCGGTTTGCCGAACGCTATCAGCGCTACATCGACAGCGGGCAACTCAACCTGATGCTGTGGAAGCATGAGCAGAACTCCTACCATCTCAAGGGGATCTTCGTCGATGCACAGCTGGCTCTGATTACCGGCAGCAATCTGAATCCCCGCGCCTGGTCGCTGGATCTGGAAAACGGTCTGCTGGTACAGGATCCGCATCAACTCCTGACCGAGTCCTTTGCCCAGGAACGCCAGCACATCTTGCAACATGCGGGTCGATTGCAACACTTCAGTCAGTTGGAGCAAGTCAAGGATTACCCAGAAGAGGTACGTCGCCTGCTGGTGCGCCTGCAACGGTTCAAGGCCCATCTGCTGCTGAAGCAACTCATCTAGTGTTGTCGCGGCCGACAGGAGTAGCGCAGCCCCCTGTCGGCCGCGACAGCAGCGCTCCCGTTCTGCTCTCGGCTCTGTTATGATCTGATCATATTTACAGTATTTTCGGTCGTGCGCCCATGGAGCTGGATCAGATACCGCTAACCGGCCTGAAAGGTGTCGGTAGCAAACTGGCAGAAAAACTTGGCCATCTGCATCTGCAGACGGTGCAGGATCTGTTGTTTCATCTGCCCCATCGCTACGAAGATCGCACCCTCAGCTCCCCGATTGCCGAGCTGCTGCCTGGCATGCAGTGCAATGTCGAAGGTTTCATCCAGGATTGCCAGATAGTCCCTGCACGCCGACGCATGATGGTCTGCCGGATCAGTGATGGCAACGGCACCCTGACCCTGCGTTTTTTCAATTTCACCCAAGGGCAAAAAGCGGCCCTGGCCAGCGGTCGACGCCTGCGCTGTTTCGGTGAAATCAAAGCCGGTCACTATGGCCCCGAAATCATCCACCCCGAATACAAGCTTTTGGATGAGACCAGTCCGCTAGAGCTGGAAGAAAAGCTCACCCCCGTCTACCCGACCACCGAGGGTTTGCGCCAGCAGACACTACGCAATCTGACGGATCAGGCCCTGGCCTTGCTGGCAACCTACGGAGTAAGGGAGTTACTGCCGCCAGGGCTCTATCCACAGCAGATTGGTCTAGGTGCGGCCCTGCAACTGCTGCATCGGCCACCGCCGGAGTTGGCGTTGTCGATGCTAGAGTTCGGTCAGCATCCAGCCCAGCAACGTCTGATCATCGAGGAATTACTGGCTCACAATCTCTCGGTGCTTGAAGTCCGACAGCGCAGTAAGTTGCATCCTGCATGTGCTCTACCACCCCATCCACATCTGGTCGATCAGCTACTGGCGAGCCTGCCCTTTTCTCCCACCCGCGCCCAGTCCCGCGTCGTCGCCGAAATCAGCGCTGATCTAGCTCGCCCCCATCCTATGATGCGCCTGGTGCAGGGCGATGTCGGCTCCGGGAAGACGCTGGTGGCGGCGTTGGCCGCACTCCAGGCCATCGGCCATGGCGGCCAGGTAGCCCTGATGGCACCGACCGAGCTGTTGGCGGAACAACACGCCCTGAATTTTGCACGCTGGCTGGAACCGCTGGGTATCGATGTCGGTTGGCTGGCAGGCAAACAAAAAGGCAAGGCCCGGGAGCAGCAGATGGCCGCCATTGCCGAAGGCCGGGTGCAGATGGTGGTGGGAACCCACGCCATGTTCCAGGAGCAGGTGCGCTTTCACCATCTGGTGCTGGCCATCATCGATGAGCAGCACAGATTTGGGGTCCACCAGCGACTCGCATTACGGGAAAAAGGCGCTCAAGCAGGGCTCTATCCTCATCAACTGATCATGACCGCTACCCCAATCCCGCGCACCTTGGCCATGACAGCCTATGCCGATCTGGATACCTCGGTTATCGATGAACTACCGCCAGGACGCACGCCAATCACCACAGTCGCCTTGCCGGATACCCGACGCGCCGAGGTCATGGACCGGGTTCGCCAAGCCTGCGCCGAAGGTCGCCAGGCTTACTGGGTCTGTACCCTGATCGAGGAGTCGGAGCTACTCGAATGCCAGGCCGCCGAAAATACCGCATTGGAGCTACAGCAACAGCTCAGCGGACTCCACATCGGTCTGGTACATGGCCGGATGCGGCCGCTGGAAAAGCAAAAGGTGATGGACGACTTCAAGTCAGGCCGCTTGCATCTGCTGGTAGCAACTACCGTGATCGAAGTGGGTGTCGATGTGCCCAACGCCAGTCTGATGATCATCGAAAATCCCGAGCGGCTGGGATTGGCACAACTGCATCAGCTCCGTGGTCGGGTCGGCCGGGGGGCTGTGGCATCCCACTGCGTCTTGCTCTATCACGCTCCCCTGTCGAAAACCGCACAGCAGCGTCTGGCGGTGCTACGGGACAGTAACGATGGCTTTGTTATCGCCCAGAAAGATCTGGAGCTCCGGGGCCCGGGCGAATTGTTGGGTACCCGGCAAACCGGCCTCGCGGACTTGAAAATTGCCGATCTGGTCCGGGATCAGGAACATATACCACGGGTTCAGGTGCTGGCCCGGGAGCTGTATCTGCATCATCCAACCGCCGTGGCCCCCTTGATCCGACGTTGGCTGACGGCAGGGGAGCACTACGCTCAAGCTTGAGGCCTCTGCTCGGGGGCTTCGCATCATGAGCACAAACGCCTATGATTGGGCTTCACTATCAACCCCATACGGTCTGTCCATGCGCCTTGCGATTCGAATTTTTCTATACGGTATTCTGAGTCTGGTCATCGCCGTGTGGCTGGCCTTTGGCCTCTTCAAGCCTGAATATCTCAAGGCACCGCTTGCAGCCTGGGTGCAGCAGCAGACCGGCTTGCCGCTGACCATTGGTCGCCTGGAGTTCAACCCGTTTTATCCCAATGTATTACTGGCGGAGCAGATCAAGCTCGGCGATGTCATGAGCGCCGAAAAGCTCTATATCGAAGTGGACTCGGGCTCCTGGCTCGAGCGCCGCATCCAGCTCGCCCATCTGGATGTGATTGCACCGCGCATCGAGCTCAAATCCGATCAGGCATTGCCATCCCTGCCCCTGCAAACCCTAAGCATTCAAGATCTGAATGTCGATCGCCTGACACTGCTGACGCCGGAATTCAAGTTAGGGGGCGCCAGCTTTCATCTGGCCAACTGGCAACCGCTGGCGGGCGGCAACTGGCAGCCCCTCGCCCAGGCCGAATTCAGCGGCGAAGCCAATCTGCTGGAGTGGCAAGGGCTCCAAGTGGCCAAGATCAATGTCGACGGCGGGATAGCGGCAGGGAAGATGACCGTCAAGGAGGGCAAAGCCCGGCTGCTCGATGGTCAAATCCAAGGCTCGCTGACATGGGATTCGCTCAATCGAGCATTGCTCATCGAAGATCTGACGCTCACCCGCCTGCGCTTGACCGATGTCGCCCTTCCCGCAACCACCTTGCAGCAAGTTACCCTCAAACAAGGGCAGCTCAATCATCTGGTGTGGCGTCGAAGCGACGACGACATCACGGTAAATGATATCAATCTCGCGCTGCACGACTGGCAGTGGCAAACAGGCAAACCCTGGCGTGGAGCACTGAGCGGCACAATTGGCGAAATCGCTTCTGGCTCAGCCTCCATCACCGAGCTCAGCGGCAAGCTCGCGCTAGAAGCCGATACCTGGCAAGGCGAGTTTCAGGCTCAACTACTGGAAGGCACACTCAGCGCCACGGGACATTACCAACCGTCGAAGCGCCATTTGACCCTTGATGAAGTGCAACTCGCCCAGTGGCAGAGCGAGCTGCCCGCAGATTGGCGCAACAAGCTACCGGCATGGCCGCTGGATCGACTCACTATCCGGCGCCTGGATGCCCATCAACTGGCACTGATTTCCTTTGATGACAACCTGCCGCTGTCACTCAAAGGTGGTGAATTTTTCGTCACCGATCTGGACTATGACCTCGCCCAAGGCCTGCAACCAGCCAGTGACAAATTGCGCTGGGAGACCAGCTGGGGTGAGCTAGTATATGGCGGTCTGATCAGCCGGGGGGGGGAAGCCCAGGGGGAAATTACCGCCGCCAGCTACCGCCTGCGCGAGTTGTCACTACCGCTGGAACAGAGTCGGCTGAAGGCCGAGGGTGAGTGGCAACGCAGTGACCAAGCCGCACACTGGCTAATCCTGCAAGCCAAACAACTGGATCTGGACAAACTCAATGCCCTGTTGCAACCCCATCATGAACTAGCCGGCAATATCGACCTCAACCTGGATCTGCAGAGTAAGGGGCCGAGCCGCGAGTCCCTGCTATCGCACTTAACCGGCAACATCCAGCTACAGGGCAAGGACCTGTTCCTGGATGGCATACGCCTTGATGGCTACCTGGATGAAGTGCTGCACCAGACGCCCAAACCCAGTCCATTGAGCGCACTTTATGACCAGTTACCAAGCGGTGGAACCGGCATCAATCAGCTCATGCTGCAGGCACAAGCCAAGCAAGGCGTGCTGGATCTGCAAGGGGCCGTGGCCACCATTACCCACTTGCTGGGACTAAGGGGCACGCTGGACCTGCACCAGCAACAGTGGCATGCCGAGTTGGGACTACTGAACCAGCGCTATTGTGCCGAACTGACCAGCACAATGCGCGGTCCGAGCCTGGACCCATCCTTCAGCTTTCAACTACCATCCCGTTGCCAGCCATGGCCGTCATCATCGGTTCCCTATCCACCACAGGGGCGCCGGGGTAGCTTGCGAGGGGAATAGCGAAGATCCTCACACCTCCAGCCAAAAAGTGACCGGTCCATCGTTGAGCAATGAAACTTGCATATCGGCGGCAAACCGGCCACTGGCAGTCGGGATCCCTGATGCCTGACTCTGCGCGATAAAATAATCGTACAGCCGTTCGGCCAATGCAGGCTCACCGCCATTGGAGAAACTGGGTCTCAGCCCTTTATCGGTTTCCGCCGCCAGGGTGAATTGAGATACCACCAACAGGCTACCTCCGGCTTGCTGCACATTCAGATTCATTTTGCCCGCTTCGTCGGAAAACACCCGGTAGTGACTCACCTTGTGCAACAACTTGTCGGCTTTGGCTTCGTTGTCGTCACTTTGCACCCCCAACAACACCAATAATCCCGGGCCTATCTCACCAACCGTTTCTCCGCTCACGGCAACGCTGGCGTGGGATACTCGCTGGATCAGCGCAATCATCTGTTTCTCCTGAATAGGTAGCCAGAACACAAAGGGCCCGAAACGGGCCCGATGGAAGCATGGCAAGTCTGTGCTTACGGTTGTGGTGAGGCCGTTGACTGGCGAACCACCAATTCAGGCAACAACAAAGCCTGAGGCTCATGGGCCTCGCCGGCGATCAGTTGTTGTGCCAAATGCAGGGCTCGTTCGCCCAATTGCTCCAGTGGCTGGGCCACTGTGGTCAGAGCCGGATCGGAGTAGACCGCCAGTTCGTTATTATCGAACCCGACAATCGACAATTGCTGTGGAACCGGCATGCCTGCTTGTTTGGCATGATGCAACGCGCCAATCGCCATATGATCGTTAAAACAGAACAGGGCCGTAATTTCCGGGTGCTGTTCTAATAAGGTCGCCGCAGCCTGCCGACCAGATTCGGCGCTGAAATCCCCGACCTGAATCAACGGCTCGACCAATCCTTGAGCATTGAACCAGTCCCGGCAAGCCGATAACCGCAGTTCACACTCACTGTTTTCCTCTGGACCGGAAATCAGGCCAATTTGCCGATGACCCAAGGCATACAGATGATCCAGCGCCAAACGCACGCCATAGCGGTTATCCACCGCTAAAGAACGCTCGCGGTGAAGTGCTGAAATACAATTGAGTAACACTGCATTCGGCTGCATGGCCAGAAAACGCTGTAATCCCTCATCATCCATAAACGGCACGCTGGCAATGATGGCATCACATTGACGGCTAGCGAGCCGCAAAGCAGCATCCATCACATCGTTGCTATCGTGGTTGCCACAATTGATCAGCGTAAATACATTACGGCGCCGGGCCTCGGCTTCGATGCTATCGATAATCCGCGCGTAATAACCGCCTGAAACATTGTTAACCAGAATGCCGATGACTCCGGAGCGACTGGTAGCCAGGCTCCGGGCATTCAGGTTGGGGATAAAATTCAGTTCGAGCATCACCTCTTTGACGCGAGCCTGAGTTTTCGGCGCCACTTTATCCGGTTCATTCAACACACGAGAAACAGTGGCGACTGACACCCCGGCGAGCCGGGCTACATCACGAATGGTATTCAAGGCCGTTACTCTCTACTTTTTTATGTATGGGCACGGCTGCCAATATAGCACAGCGCTCCAGGCAATCAGGAAACCGAGACAACGATTGCGCAGACTCACCATCGCTTAATCCCAAATCGGAGTGCGTCGAGTCCGGTAATCGCCCATGCTGGCGGTAAATTCGGCTCCCAGAAGCACCAGCCACCAACTCAGATAGACCCAGACAAACAGGATCGGGATCACCGCCAGGGCACCATAGATGGTCTGATAGGATGTAAAGTGGGTGATATACAAGGCAAACACCTTCTTGGCTCCCTCCAGAAGCAGAGCTGAGACAGCGGCCCCGACCAGCGCATCGCGCCAGCGGATCTTGACGTTGGGGACCAGGACAAAGAGCAACATCAGACTGAAAAAAGAGAGAATAAACGGCAGGATCCCGAGCATCAGACTCGCCGCACTGCTCAGCAGTTGCATGTGGTGGAATACCCGCAGCGAAACCACATATGAGGTAGCCAGAATACTGGCTCCGGCTAACAGCGGCCCGAGCGTCAGTATCATCCAGTAGACGGCGAAGGTCGTCATCTTCGGCCGCTGACCACGACTGCGCCAGATATGGTTCAGGTTCTGATCGATGGCCGAGATCAGCAGCAGAGCCACCAACACGAGAGCCACCACCCCGATCGAGGTCATTTTGGACGCATTGGCCACGAAGCGGGAAAAGTGATGGTGGATGATATCGCTAGCCGCAGGGACAAAGTTGGCAAACACAAACTCTTCAACCTGCAAGCGCACCGAGGCAAAAATGGGAAAGAAAGAGAAAATCGAGAAGATAACCGTCACCAAGGGAACCAGAGACAGCAGGGTGACATAGGCCAGATGCCCAGCGAGCACCGAGAGACGATCCTCCTGGATGCGCCGCCAGCACAGCAGGGAAAATGCTGATAGATGATGCCAGATATTCATCCGTCGAAAAGAGCTCAATACCCTCACCCCAGACTCCATTCCCTAAGTGATTGTCATGGCAGAATGCCAGTTTACCACTTGATAAACCAGATAAAAAAACCCCGCACCAGGCGGGGTTTTGTGTTCAATCACAGGGGAGAATTAATCTTCTTTACCAGCGCTACGGTTGTAACGCTTGCGATCAACTTCCGTCAGTAACTTCTTACGAATACGCACGCTTTGCGGCGTGACTTCCACCAGCTCGTCATCGTCGATGAACTCTAGCGCTTGCTCGAGGGTCATCTTGATAGGAGTGGTCAGCACGATCGCTTCGTCGGTACCGGAAGCACGCATGTTGGTCAGCTGCTTGCCCTTCAGACAGTTAACGGTCAAATCGTTAGAGCGACTGTGGATACCGATAACTTGGCCTTCATAGACTTCGGTCGCATGTTCAATGAACAGACGGCCACGTTCCTGAAGGTTAAACAGCGCAAAGCCCAATGCCTTACCGGTGGCGTTGGAGATCAACACACCGTTCTGACGTTGGCCGATGGAACCACCCTTATGCTCACCATAGCTTTCGAAGGTATGGTAAAGCAGGCCGGTACCAGAAGTCAGAGTCATAAACTCGGTCTGGAAGCCGATGAGACCACGAGCCGGGATCAGATAATCCAGACGCACACGCCCCTTGCCATCCGGCACCATGTTACGCAGGTCAGCCTTACGCTCACCCAGCTTCTCCATGACAGAACCCTGGTGCTGGTCTTCGATGTCGACCGTCAGAGTCTCCATCGGTTCCATTTTCACACCGTTCTCTTCACGCATAATGACTTCCGGACGGGAAACCGCCAGCTCGAAGCCTTCGCGACGCATGTTTTCGATCAGGATACCCAGATGCAGTTCGCCACGACCGGAGACACGGAACTTATCCGGATCATCGGTGTTGTCGACACGCAGAGCCACGTTGTGAACCAGCTCGCTTTGCAGACGCTCCAGAATGTTCCGGGAAGTCACATACTTGCCTTCCTTACCGGCGAACGGTGAGGTGTTAACCTGGAAGGTCATGGTCACGGTCGGCTCGTCGACTGACAATGGAGGCAGAGCCTCGACCGCAGCGTTTGAACAGATGGTATCGGAAATCTTCAGTTCGCCCAGACCGGTGATCGCAATGATATCACCAGCCTGTGCTTCGGTAGTCTCGGTGCGTTGCAGTCCCAGATAGCCCATGACCTGACCGATCTTGCCGGTACGGGTCTTGCCATCAGCACCAACAACAGTCACCTGCATGTTCGGCTTCACCTTACCGCGGGTGATACGACCAATCCCGATAACCCCTACGTAAGAGGAGTAGTCGAGCTGGGAGATCTGCATCTGGAACTCGCCTTCCGGATCCGCCTTCGGCGGCTCGACGAAATCAACGATCGCCTGGAACAGCGGATCCATGTTCTCGGACGGGTTCGCCAAATCCATGGTGGCATAGCCTTGCAACGCAGAAGCGTACACGATCGGAAAATCGAGCTGCTCGTCGGTTGCACCCAGGTTGTCAAACAGGTCAAACACCTGATCAATAACCCAATCCGGACGCGCACCTGGGCGGTCAACTTTGTTGACAACCACGATGGGACGCAGACCTTGGGCGAATGCTTTCTGGGTGACGAAGCGGGTTTGCGGCATGGGGCCATCCACAGCATCAACCAGCAACAGAACGCAGTCAACCATCGACATCACACGCTCGACTTCACCACCAAAGTCGGCATGGCCGGGGGTATCTACGATATTGATACGGTAGTCGTTCCAACGAATGGCGGTGTTTTTAGCGAGGATGGTGATGCCGCGCTCCCGTTCCAAATCGTTGGAATCCATGATCCGTTCCTGACCTTCACTGGTGCGGTCCAGGGTGCCGGATTGCTGTAACAGCTTATCTACCAGTGTGGTCTTGCCATGGTCAACGTGCGCAATAATGGCAATATTGCGGAGCTTCTCTAACATCCTCGCCTCTAAAACAAGTGGGGAAAAATTGGTCGGTCATTTTACTCGCCAGCGTGTGATCTTCCTAGCAGATTCCGCGTAAATTTAATGAAGCCTGACAGCGAAGATCACAGTATTATTCACCATGTAATCGCAGAGGCGCATATTTTGCACCAACTTGATGCACCAAAATGATCCATGACTGCACCACCAGTGTGCAGACCTCCATGCATGGTGCACTCAAAGTGCTATTACTGATTGTTAGTTAAGGGATTTTATTTATTGGCATAGTTTTGGCTTATCTGTATTAACAGGTTTCTGCCGCTAGTTTCAGTTATCCACGACACCGGAGGTTATTTAGCATGTCAGCAGCAAATGTTCTGGCTCTGATCAAAGAACAAGAAGTGAAGTTTGTCGATCTGCGCTTCACCGACACCAAGGGCAAAGAACAACACGTTTCCGTGCCTTCACATCAAATTGACGAAGGTTTCTTCGAAGACGGCAAGATGTTCGATGGTTCTTCCATCGCTGGCTGGAAGGGTATCAACGAGTCAGACATGGTGCTGATGCCGGATGCTTCTACTGCCCTGCTGGATCCGTTCACCGAAGAATCCACTCTGATCATCCGTTGTGACATCCTCGAGCCAGCCACCATGCAAGGCTACGATCGCGATCCGCGTTCCATCGCCAAGCGTGCCGAAGGTTTCCTGAAGTCCAGCGGCATTGCCGACACCGTTCTGTTTGGACCGGAGCCGGAATTCTTCATTTTTGACGATGTCCGTTTTGGTAACACCATGGGTGGTTCTTTCTTCAAGGTAGATGCTGAAGAAGCCGCTTGGAACTCTGCTACCGAATACGAAGGTGGTAACAAGGGTCACCGTCCTGGCGTGAAGGGTGGTTATTTCCCTGTTGCTCCAGTCGATTCTTCACAAGACCTGCGTTCTGCCATGTGTCTGGTGCTGGAAGAGATGGGTCAAGTGGTTGAAGCTCACCACCACGAAGTGGCGACTGCCGGTCAAAACGAGATCGCAACTCGCTTCAACACCATGACCAAGAAGGCCGACGAAGTTCAGGTTCAGAAGTACGTTATTCATAACGTCGCTCACGCCTACGGCAAGACTGTAACCTTCATGCCGAAGCCGATGTTTGGTGATAACGGTTCAGGTATGCACTGCCACCAGTCTCTGGCCAAAGACGGGGTTAACCTGTTCGCCGGTGATCTGTACGGCGGTCTGTCTGAAACTGCCCTGTTCTATATCGGCGGTATCATCAAGCACGCCAAGGCTATCAACGCCTTTGCCAACCCGACCACCAACTCTTACAAGCGTCTGGTTCCTGGCTACGAAGCTCCGGTCATGCTGGCTTACTCAGCCCGTAACCGCTCTGCTTCTATCCGTATCCCAGTTGTACCGAGCCCGAAAGCTCGTCGTATCGAAGTTCGTTTCCCGGATCCGGCTGCCAACCCGTACCTGGCGTTTGCGGCTCAGTTGATGGCCGGCCTGGACGGTATCATCAACAAGATCCATCCGGGCGAAGCAATGGACAAGAACCTGTACGATCTGCCGCCAGAAGAAGAGGCGCTGATCCCGACTGTTTCTGGTTCACTGGAAGAAGCTCTGAAGTCTCTGGATGCTGACCGTGAGTTCCTGACTCGTGGCGGCGTGTTCACCGATGACTTTATCGATTCCTATCTGGAACTGAAGCAAATTGACGTGGATCGTGTTCGCATGACCCCGCACCCAGTTGAGTACGAACTGTACTACTCTGTCTAAGTCACAGAGTGTTGAAAAACCCGCCTCACGGCGGGTTTTTTTTTCGTCATTCGTTAATATGGCTGCAATTGACTATTTCCTACAGGAGATCCTCCGATGCGCTTGTTCTGGTTTTGTCTGCTTCTGTTCGCACTGCCTATCTATTCGGCGCAAACGGTTCATCGCTGGGTTGATGAACAAGGCAATGTTCACTTCTCCGATCAACCCTCGGGGCAGCACCAGTCAGAGCTCATCGAGGTGGTTCCACCAACACCAAGTAGCACCCCGGTTCCAGAGGCTCCGCAGCCCGAAGTGGTCGCTAGTGCCGAAGCGGCCAATGCCCAGCGCCCCACTGGTCCACTGTTGATCATTGAGTCTCCATCCAATGGCGAGATCGTGCGCGAGAATAGCGGCCTAGTCATCGTCAAAACCTCATTGGCTCCCCTGCCGACAGGCTCGTTTACCATGCATGTGATTCTGGATGGGCAACAGAAAGGGAGTGCCAATAATACCCTGGTCGTCGAGCTGGAAAATGTCGAACGGGGCATGCATCAACTGGAGCTACAGATCTTTGATGAAAGCGGCAAGCTCCTTGCATCATCCAGTAAGACAACGTTCTACCTGCTTCGTGTTTCGGTGCTGTCACAGCCAAACAAGCAGCCACTGCCGAAGGTAAATGGTGCATCCGGATAAAGATGCGCACCAATTCGGGCAGAACAAAGCACCACATTTGAGCAAAGCACCAATTTGGGGAGCTTGTAATTGAATACCCGCCCGGAGTTACCCGGCACGTTACTGGATAATCTACTGACTGCCGTCATTTTGGTAGATAGCAATCTAGTCGTGCAGTACGTCAATCCGGCAGCCGAGCAGCTGCTGGGTGTCAGTGCGCGTCGACTACTGCAAAATCGTTTCGATCATGTCGTCGAATATATCTCTCTCGATCTGGATCGCCTGCGTGATGCCCAGCGTCAAGGTCAAGGCTTCACCGACAGTGAAGTCACGCTTGTGATCGATGGCGATCCCCGTCTGGTGGATATCAGTGTTGTCACCATTAGCGAGCACCCACAGCAGCTGATTTTAATGGAGCTGCGCAAGATCGATCAGCAAAAACGCATCAGTCAAGAACTGCAACAACACGCACAACAACTGGCGGCGCGAGACCTGGTTCGCGGTCTGGCACACGAGATCAAAAACCCGCTAGGCGGTTTGCGCGGTGCCGCACAGTTACTGGAAAAAGCGCTCCCGGATGCTCATCTCAAAGAGTACACCGGCATCATCATCGCGCAGGCAGATCGACTGCGGAATCTGGTCGATCGCTTATTGGGCCCGCAGCGCCCCGGACGCCATCAGGTACACAACGTGCACTCGGTTCTGGAGCAGGTAAGACGGCTGGTGGAGATGGAATTACCTCCCGGAATACGCATCGAGCGAGATTACGATCCCAGTATTCCAGACTTCGAGATGGAGCCGGATCAACTGCAGCAGGCATTCCTGAACATAGTGCGCAATGCTGTGGAAGCCATGGGTAGCGAAGGCCATATCCGCCTGAAAACTCGAACCGTGTTTCAAATCACTATCCATGGCAAACGCTATCGACTAGCCGCCGAAATAAAAATTATCGACAACGGACCTGGGATCCCGGAGCAGATCCGCGACACCCTGTTTTATCCGATGGTGACCGGCAAAGATGGCGGCACGGGATTAGGTCTCTCCATTGCCCAGAATCTGATCGATCAACATAAGGGACGCATTGAGTGCGTCAGCTGGCCCGGCCATACCGAGTTCAGCATCTATTTACCGCTACGCAAGTAAGGGATACACATGGCTGCCAAAGTCTGGATTGTCGATGACGACAGCTCGATTCGCTGGGTTCTGGAACGAGCCCTCAGCACCGAAGGGTTCGAATGCCGCACTTTTGAAGATGGCGAGAGCCTGCTTGCCACTCTGGATCTGGATTTTCCGGAAGTCATCCTCTCCGATATCCGGATGCCAGGGATCGATGGACTTTCGTTACTCCAGCTGATCCAGGAAAAGCAGCCGGATGTACCGGTCATCATCATGACCGCTCATTCGGACCTGGATAGTGCGGTGAACGCTTATCAAAGTGGAGCCTTCGAATATCTGCCCAAACCGTTTGATATTGATGAAGCTGTCGCTCTGGTCCGCCGGGCCGAAAGCCATCTGCGTGAACAACGCAGCAAGCGTCGCAATAAACTGCAGGCGATCACCAATGCTCCGGAAATTATTGGTGAAGCGCCTGCGATGCAGGAAGTTTTCCGCGCCATCGGCCGCCTCTCCCGCTCCTCGATTTCGGTGCTGATCAATGGTCAGTCGGGTACGGGGAAGGAGCTGGTTGCCCACGCCCTGCACAAGCATAGCCCTCGCGCGGCCAAACCATTCATCGCCTTGAATATGGCGGCGATCCCGAAGGAGCTGATCGAATCAGAACTGTTCGGTCACGAAAAAGGAGCCTTCACCGGAGCCAATAACGTACGCCATGGCCGGTTTGAACAAGCCAACGGCGGGACTCTGTTCCTCGATGAAATTGGTGACATGCCTCTGGATGTGCAAACTCGTCTGCTGCGGGTACTGGCTGATGGGCAATTTTATCGGGTCGGTGGTCACCAGCCAGTCCAAGTCGATGTCCGCATCATAGCGGCCACTCACCAGGATCTGGAGAAGCGGGTCGCGGATGGTGATTTCCGTGAAGATTTATTCCATCGCCTGAATGTCATTCGCGTACATATTCCGGCATTGCGGGAGCGTCGGGAGGATATCCCACGGTTGGCTCATCACTTCCTGGTTCGGGCGGCCAAAGAGTTGAATGTCGAAGCCAAGCTGCTACATCCCGATACCGAGGCCTATATCAGCCGTTTACCTTGGCCCGGGAACGTACGTCAATTGGAGAACGTCTGTCGCTGGTTGACCGTCATGGCATCCAGCCAGGAAGTTCTGGTTTCCGATCTGCCGCCTGAGTTGCTCAATCCCAGTGAAGAACGTCCCGTCACCCGGGAGCAAATCTCGCAACGCTGGCAGGATCAACTCCAACAGTGGGTGGCGCAGAAGCTGGCACGGGGAGAAGTAGATATTCTGGGCGAAGCCATGCCGGAATTTGAGCGCATCATGCTGAATACAGCCTTGCAACATACCCATGGCCATAAACAGGAAGCGGCGCGTTTACTTGGCTGGGGCCGCAATACCCTGACGCGAAAGCTCAAAGAACTGGATATGTAAACCGTAGTCGGGGCCATATGGCCCCGATGCTTTATCTGAAAAACGCTTGCCTTCAACTCCTCTCGACACCACAACCGCTTTTTACTTTGCATTGCTTGATCAGGGGCTAGAATAGCCGCATGCCCTGATTATGACTGGATTTACCATGATGGATAGAAGCCTTCCCCTCACCGATCTACATCGCCACCTGGATGGTAATATTCGCGCCAGCACAATATTGGCGCTGGGTCAGCAACACGGCATAGCCTTGCCTGCTCAGGAGCTTGAGGCATTACGACCCCATGTCCAGATTGTGGAAACTGAGCCCAGCCTGTTAGCCTTCCTGAGCAAGCTGGATTGGGGGGTGAAAGTCCTGGCCAATTATGATGCCTGCCGACGGGTGGCTTACGAAAACGTCCAGGACCTCCAGTTGGCAGGAATTGACTATGCCGAGCTGCGCTTCAGCCCTTGGTACATGGCCATGAACCATCATCTGGACCCACAAGGAGTCGTGGAGGCCGTGATCGATGGCGTGCAGGCGGGTTGTCGCGACTTTGGTGTCCAGGCAAACTTGATTGGTATTCTTAGCCGGACCTTTGGTCAGGCGCAGTGCGAACAAGAGCTGACCGCCTGCCTGGCTCATGCCGATCAACTGGTGGCGATTGATTTGGCGGGCGATGAGCTGGGCTTTCCCGGCCCCCTGTTTGAGACCCATTTCCGTCGAGTACGCGATGCCGGACTACACATCACCGTGCATGCGGGTGAAGCCGCTGGTGCGGACAGTATCTGGCATGCGATCCGGGCTCTGGGGGCGGAGCGAATTGGTCATGGCGTGAAGGCGATCCAGGATCCGGTGCTGATGAACTATCTGGCGGAACAGGGTATCGGCATCGAGTCCTGCCTCACCTCCAATATCCAGACCAGCACGGTCGTCAGCTACGACAGCCACCCTCTTCGGCACTTCCTGGCGCATGGCATTCTGGCGTGCCTGAATACCGATGACCCGGCGGTCGAAGGCATCGAGCTCCCCTATGAGTATCAGGTTGCAGCCCCAGCCGCTGGATTGAGTGCTCAGCAGATCCGCCAGGCACAAATCAATGGCCTGGAGCTGGCATTCCTCAGCCAGGAGGAGAAGCAAGCATTGCGCACGCTGGCTGCACAGCGCAGCTAAAAGTCCCCAAAATAATCAGGGCTCCTGAACGGAGCCCTGATGAAAATGCCGATCAGCGCGAAGTCAGGGTCATTCAACCACGGCCACATTGGTCTTGCCGGCAGATTGCACCATGCGCACGCGCTTGCCAGGGACAAAGGTCGGGCTGGCCTTTTGAACCACCACGACACTGTCACCGTTTTCTTTCTTGATTTCGATCTCGACGCCATCGACCTGGTTCAGCTTATCACCAGCCGCCTTGCCTGCCGCCGCACCACCAATGGCACCAGCCACCGTTGCTATGTCCTGACCTTTACCGCCACCCACAGCACTCCCCAAGACTCCGCCGAGAACACCACCGGCAATGGTACCCAACACGGAGTCATCACTAGCCTGGATCTTGATGGGGCGAGTCGACGTTATGGTTCCGTAAGAGACAGTTTGTACAGTTTTTGCCTGATTGGCGCTATAGACATCACCCGAATAGGTATCGCTGTTGGCACAGCCTGCCAACGCCACCAGAGTGCTGAGAGCCAGAAGGGTCAGATGCTTGGACATATCGATCTCCTATTAAGTCACTCTGTGACTCACGATTTATACATCCTATAGTACGCGGCTCTATCGATTGCTCAAGTACTGACCACATAGATACCTGTACCCAAGCTAAACAGAATGTGATTTTGAGCCCTTTCCGCATGAAAGGGCTCAACTGCGGTTAACCGTTCAATACGGTCAGCGGATCCGCATAGGCATAACCCAGAGATTCAGCGACCCCGGCATGGGTAATTTGCCCCTGGAATACGTTCAAGCCATTGCGCAGGTGAACATCTTGGCGCAGAGCATCCAGCCCCTTATCGGCTAACGCCAGCGCAAAAGGCAAGGTGGCATTATTCAGGGCAAAGGTCGAAGTGCGGGGCACTGCGCCCGGCATGTTCGCCACGCAGTAATGAATGACACCATCCACCAGATAGGTCGGCTCATCGTGAGTGGTGGCATGAGAGGTTTCAAAACAGCCACCTTGGTCGATGGCGACATCCACCACCACAGATCCGGCCTTCATCTGCTTGAGCATGGCGCGGGTCAGCAACTTGGGCGCGGATGCGCCAGGGACCAAAACCCCGCCGATCACCAGATCCGCATTCTGGCAGTGGGCCTCGATGGCATCACGAGTCGCATATTGGGTGTTGATACTATTGCCATATTGCCGCCACAAGTTGCGCAGCACATCGACGTTTCGATCCAGCACCCAAACCTCGGCACCCATACCGACAGCAATCATGGCCGCATGTGACCCCACGACGCCACCGCCCAGGATCACCACCTTGGCAGGAGCCACTCCCGGAACCCCCCCCAGCAGTACACCGAGCCCGCCATGGGGTTTTTCGAGGAAATAAGCCCCCGCTTGAATAGCCATCCGCCCTGCCACCTCCGACATGGGAGCCAGCAAGGGTAAACCACCGGTAGCTGAAGTAACCGTTTCATAGGCGATACAGGTCGCGCCACTCGCCATCAAGGCTTGGGCCTGTTCAGGATCCGGAGCCAGATGCAGGTAGGTAAATAGAATTTGTCCCGGCCGTAAACGCTGGCACTCGATCAGTTGTGGTTCCTTGACCTTGACGATCATCTCACTGCGAGCAAAAACTTCGTCCGCCGAGACCACAACCTCAGCTCCGGCCTGGCGATAATCCTCATCGCTCATACCGATGCCGGCACCGGCTTGTGTCTCCACCAGCACACTGTGACCACGCTCGACCAATTCACGCACCGAGGCGGGAGCCAAACCAACACGATACTCTCTGACTTTAATTTCCTTGGGAACGCCGACAATCATACTGAACTCCTGTCATTTAGGTAGGTAGCAACATCCGCAGCAGCTTGTTTTATTGTTTTTCCAGTTACCCACTCATTCATCGAGTCATTCAGCGAAAAACCAGATGATAAAACCAGTAACCAGCCATAAATCAGCAAACAATATGCCAAAAATTAACAGCATGATTTATAAAGATTTTTTCTTATATGCCTCATTCCCACACGAAATACAGCACAATAAAGGGTAGAAACTCACCAAAATAGAACACCAATTAATCTCGAATAATCAGCACCATTTAATGGTAAAGATAGAAAATAACTCCAATTAAAACCAATATACGACAGATATAAAGAATATTAATCTGGAGAAAATTTAAGTGACAAGGTAAACGTTCAGCCCAGGTCCCAATTCCAGTCTATTTGTAACGGTGACAAAGGAGTTGACCACAGAATAACGTGCGGAGGGTCGAGCGAGCAGAAGATAAAAAAGAGGAGAAAACCATCAACGGTGGAGAACACAGAGGCGGCGGCTGCCAATATCCGCTCGGTTCACAGATCAGATCGCGAGCATGGATTGTCCGGTCGGGGGCAATAAAAAGCGGCGCCTGAATGGCGCCGCTAACGTTATAACAATGAAGGCATTAGATGACGCGGGAGAACTGCTGTTGTCGGGCTCGCTGTCGCAGATAGATATCAAAGCACATACAGATGTTGCGGATCAGTAAGCGGCCAGTGGCATTCACTCGAATACCCACATCATCCCTAGTGACCAGACCATCATCAATAAACGTCTGCAGCAATGCCAGGTCCTGAGCAAAATAGTCGTTAAAACAAAGATCATAGCGCTCGGCTATTTCGGCAAAATTCAGCTGGAAATTACAGATGAGCTGCTTAATCACATCCCGACGGATCTGATCGTCACGATTCAAACGGCAACCTTTCCACTGCGCCTGGCCCCGAGCTTCAATCGCAGCATAGTAGAGTTTCAGATCCTTCTGATTCTGCGAATAAGCCTCTCCCAACATGCTGATCGACGACACCCCCAACCCCAGGAGATCACACTCCCCCTGGGTGGTGTAGCCCTGGAAGTTACGATGCAGCTTGCCTTCTCGCTGCGCGACCGCCAGCTCATCATCCGGCAAGGCAAAATGGTCCATGCCAATGTACTGATAGCCTTCAGCGGTCAAAAACTCGATGGTGTCCTGCAGCATCGCCAGTTTTTCAGCGGCTGGCGGCAGGGTTTCATCTTTAATTTTATGTTGGCCGGCAAAACGACTGGGCAAATGGGCATAATTGAAGATAGAGAGTCTGGCGGGTGCCGTCTTGATCACCTCTTCCAGGGTGTGGCGGAAACTGGAGCGGGTCTGCAAGGGCAAACCGTAAATCAGATCCAGATTGGTCGAGCGAAATCCAAGTTCTTTACTCCGCACCAATAACGCCCGGATGAAGTCATTATCCTGGACGCGATTTACTGCAACCTGGACCTCATGATTAAAATCCTGAACACCGATACTCAGGCGGTTAAAGCCAACCTCCTGGAGCACATCCAGCATCGAGAGTTCGATTTCCCGCGGATCGACTTCAATACTGATTTCCCCCTGATCCGCAAAATTGAAATAGCGCCGTAACAGCGCCATCAACTGCCGGATCTCGTCAGGCGATAGATAGGTCGGTGTTCCGCCCCCCCAGTGCAACTGGGTGACGGTACGATGGGCAAATCGCGGGGCTAGGTGGGCGATTTCCTGCTCGAGGTATTCCAGATATTCAGCCGCTTTACGGGTTTGCCGGGTGACTATCTTGTTGCAGGCACAGTAGTAGCAAAGCATGTGGCAGAACGGAATATGCACATACAGCGAGAGAGGCCGTTCAGGATACTCGGCGGCAGCATGCAAAAAATCATCGACACCGAATTCTTCGCTAAATTCCAGGGCGGTCGGATACGAGGTGTAGCGAGGTCCGCTGTAGTTGTATTTCTGGATGAGCGCCTCATCCCACACGACCTTGTCAAACTGCACCCTAACCTCCGGAATTCAACGTTCAATACCGCAGCACACTCGCCGCTCTAGCTTACTTCTTACTGGGTTTATACTCGGGATCGATCTCGCTGGGATCAAAATCATCATTGATAAAACGCTGCAACAAATCATCGGGCGAAGCGGGTTCAGCCACGTCGTCGTCATCATCGTCATCCATCCCCAACGCGACTAGCAACTCCTGATGGCGCGCCAGACGGGCATCAAGCCAAGCCTCGTCGTCGGCAGATACGCTCAGACCGTCATCAAGGCGATCCAGCAACAGATTCAGACGCTCATCGTTCTCGATGGCCGCCAGCTCCTGTTCCAACTTCAACTGCAGTTGTTTAGCCTGCAGTTCTGCAACCTGCTCCGCAGTTTTCTCCGCTTTTGCCGGCTTTGCTACCACAGGCTTTTTCGCCGGTTCAACGACCAGAGCGACCGGCTTACGGGAGCCAACGCGGGGATCTTTACTACCGCTGCCGCTCTTGGTGCTGGAGGTCTGTTGTTCAACCGCCTGGCGAGAACCCGCTTTGAGGCCTTTGCGCTTATTATCGCGTTTGCGTTGACGCGCCGCATGGGCACTTTCTTGCGATTCGTTTCTCTTATGGACCTTGCCCTTCGGCGACGTCTGACGGGGCTTTTGCGTGTCAGCCATGGTGATCTCCGGCTTACATAATGATGAATGAAGGGCCGACTGGCCAATGGGGCAGCATTGTGACATGAAAGGGGCAAGCCCCCAAATTCCTCCTCAAGAATAGGCGAAAAAAGGCCGATTTGACCGGCACAGGTCATGCACAAGGCCGTGGACTCCAGGTATCCTTACACGGTATTCGTTCTTGAACCATGGAGTGGACCATGAGCCAGCCCCTGAAAGCCCCCCTACCCCTATTGATCCTGGACATTCTGGGTTCCATCCTGATGCTCTGGGGCATCATAGAGCATTTTGAAATCGTGCAGTTGATGCCGGAAGCATGGCGTTTTCCGTTCTATACCCCGGTATTACTGGTCAGCGGCCTGCTATTGATCATGCCGTATCAATTCAAAATTGTTCTCGAAGCATTGCGGCGACGGAACAGCAACACAAAACCATGAGAAGATCGCCAAGATCCCAACAGTAGCGCATCGACTCTGCCATAATCTGGATCAGAATTATCACCACCGCTGGCAGCTACGCCTGTTAGCGGCCTCACGGGAGGGCGAGGCATGTCCCTCCTGGTATCGCGACTATGATGAAGACAAAGAAAAACGCACCGATTTCGACCGAAGATATCCTGCTCAAATTGTGCCATTCCGTCAGCAGCGTTCTGAGCGAAGCCACCCACCATGAAGTCAACTACTCACCCATGGTGCAGCGGATCAGCAAAACTTGCTTGCGGCCTGACATCGGCTGTTTTGTGTTATTCGACGGTGCATTTTCCGGGTTGGTAGTAATTAATTTTACCGCCGCCGCCGCCCTCGAGGTGTATCAGAACTATCTGATGAACATGGGGATACCGAAAGAAGAGCTGGCCACCCTGCACACGTCAGACGAAGTCGGTAACGTCATGGGTGAATTAATGAACCAGATCCTGGGGGATTTTACCAACAAGGTGAGTCAGGAGCTGCAGACCTCGATCAGCCAGAGTCAGCCGAAGATGCTGACCCTGAATAAGCAGGTACTGATTTCGGTCGATACCAATCTGGATCGTCCTCAGGCTCGTCGCGTCTCCTTCTTCACCGAGAAGAACAATATCTTCTACATGGAGCTGGCGATGGATAAAACCGAGTTCATCCAGTTGCATGATTTTACTCGCCATGAAGTCGTCGATCCGGATAGTCTGCTACGCAGTGTCGCCAATGGCGAAAACATGGGCTCTCACGGCAGCGCCGCACCGGCCAGCCAAGGTAATGACGATCACGATGATCTGCTGGCCTCACTAGGCCTGTAACCTTACTATCAAACCGCCTACGGGCGGTTTTTTTATTCCATCATCAGCGCATTCAATCACGTCACCCCATATTCAGCTCGGGATGAGCTCATCGGCGACGCATTTCTGGCTCGCCACCATTCGTTAAACGGCTTAGGAACCATCTCGTAATTGCTCCCATGCCAGTCGTATAGCCATGAACTGCAAGGCATCTCCTTGCCGATCCGGGTGATGTTGGAGCGCCAGTTGTTTCCAGCGCTGACGGATCACCGGATACGCTGCGGCATCCGTCAGGCCCAGCGTTTCTAGCGCCTGACGACGCACCTGCGCAGAGAGGGTCGGTCTAGCCGCGTAGCTCCGCCAAAAATCATGCAGCAGAGCTTCAACCTCGTGCTGGGTCGTCATGAAACAATTGCACCAATCGAGATAGTAGTCCCGCAACGGATCCGCCTGTTGCAACCCGGGATGCCCAGCCGGAATGGGTACCAGTTGCAAGGCCAATGGCATCACCTGCAACCAGGTTCCGCATTCCAACAGTCGCTCCTGCAGTTGATACAGACCGTTCATGAGCAGGAAATTGGTACGAAACAATTGTATTTCAGCCGAGGTTTCCCAATCAGGGAGACAACCTTGATTCGCCAGACGTTGCATCAACTCATGCAGCTTATGGACCGGGGCATCGGTCAGCAACTGAGCCAAGATCGGCGTCAGCAGCGGATTCTGGTATGTCTGGTATGCTTGCTCCCCATGTTCCACCCTCATTGCCCTGCCCTCCATCTGGTCTCTCATCACCAAAAACCGGGCTGCGCGTCTGGCAAGCCATAACGGCATGACTCATGATACTATACGAGCAACTTGGCGGTTGATTACCGCTATTAGAGACTCAGCAAGACCCTTCACTTTTTTGATAATGGGAATTTAACCGTGCAAACGCCAACCCTGAATTTTAACAAGGTGCACTTTGTGACCAGCGCCCCGGATATTCGCCACCTTCCGGATGATAGCGGTGTCGAGGTGGCCTTTGCGGGGCGTTCCAATGCAGGAAAATCCTCAGCACTCAACGCTCTGACCAACCATAAAAACTTGGCACGGACGAGTAAGACCCCTGGCCGTACCCAACTGATTAACTTGTTTGAGCTGGAGCCTGGCCGACGCCTGGTCGACCTGCCAGGCTATGGCTATGCCCAAGTGCCAGAAGAGATGAAGCGTAAATGGCAGGCTTCACTCTCAGAATATCTGCAGAAACGAGAGTCGCTCAAAGGGCTGGTTCTGCTGATGGATATTCGCCATCCGCTCAAAGACACTGATCAGCAGCTGCTGGAGTGGGCCTCCAGCAACGAGTTGCCGGTGCTGGTGCTTCTGACTAAGGCCGACAAGTTCAACGCCGGTCCCCGGAAAAATATCGTACAGCAGGTTCGCCGTGATGTACTGCCATTCGGGCATTTAGTGCGGGTGGAAGCATTCTCGTCCCTGAAAGGCCTCGGTATTGACCTGTTAGCCGAGGTATTGACTGAGTGGTATTACGCCGGTGAAGAGCCGGAAGAAGATGCCAGCGCAGAGTAAATTCGGAATTTGGTTTCACTTTAAAACCGCCCGCGTGGCGGTTTTTTTATGGCAACAGCGATTATCATCGATATCAATCCTTAATGAGCAGCGCTTTCAAAAGAAAATTAAATCGATAACCAAACAAAAGCCAGAATAGAAAACCAAAAACGTAACTTTATTACAGATGGCAATAAAAAAACGCCAGATCTACATCTGGCGTCATGAGACAAAGTCTCAAAGGGGGAGGCGCTAACCTGCAAGACGGATCTGGCAATCAGCCTTGCAAGCGCTGGGTTAATTATAGCAGCTACGAATAAATAAAATGCAGTAATTACTCTATTTCATCGTCCGTATCGCGCCAATCCTCATATTTTAGGAACCAAAGCGCCAAAAAATAAAAAAGCCCCGATGAGTGATCACCGGGGCGGCTAAGCAGCCTGACTATGTCTCAAAGCAAAATGTGTAAGATGGAATATCTTACCTCTGTACCCTACCCCTCAAACTCTACGCCCCGTGCTGGGGCGATGCCAAGCAATTTATGGTGTAAAGTTTCAATAAAAAGCTGGGATGTGACTGGTAACATTTTCAATAACCCACCACTAAAACAAACAGGTTCACTCCCCATTACTGCGCTGGGCGACGACTCGTCAAGGTCATCCGATAAGTAGATAAAAAAAGACCTCCACGGGGGAGGTCTACAAAATGGTCCAATTTCTGCTATTAAGTTAGTCAGCAGATTTCGGCGAAAGTTCCTACGTTTGAAGAACTTTTTTCTGGATGCCGGAAAAATTGCCAAACAAGCCGCAGTTAATGTGCCTGATCCCAGTTATCGCCAACCCCGATCCCCACCTCGAGCGGCACAGCCAACTCGGCGGCCTGACTCATCAAGCGGCGAATCTCCGGCAGATAGCCATCGATTTTGTCTTCGCGAACCTCAAATACCAATTCATCGTGCACCTGCATCAACATACGAATGCTGCCGGCCTCGCAGTTTGGCAGCCACTCGGCGAGTTGAATCATAGCCCGCTTGATAATGTCAGCCGCCGTACCCTGCATCGGCGCATTGATGGCGGCCCGCTCGGCAGCCTTACGCAATCCCTGATTCCGGGCACGAATATCGGGTAGATAAAGGCGACGACCAAACAGGGTTTCCACATAGCCCTGCTCTTCGGCTTGGGCCCGAGTGCGCTCCATATAGCGCTGTACGCCCGGGTAGCGAGCAAAATAGCGGTCCATATAGTGCTGTGCTTCACTGCGCGGGATACCCAGTTGCTTGGCCAGACCAAATGCGCTCATGCCATAGATGAGACCGAAGTTGATCGCTTTGGCGTTACGCCGCTGTTCCGTGGTGACTTCGACAGGGGGGATGCCCATGATTTCGGCTGCTGTTGCACGGTGAATATCTTGTCCTGCCGCAAATGCACTCAGCAAACCAGGATCTTCAGACAGATGCGCCATGATCCGCAATTCGATTTGCGAATAATCCGCCGCCACCAGCTTGTAGCCCGGCGGCGCAATAAAAGCCTGGCGGATCCGTCGTCCTTCTTCGCTGCGGATCGGTATATTTTGCAAATTCGGATCGGTGGAGGAGAGACGTCCGGTTGCCGTGACAGCCTGATGATAGGAGGTATGTACCCGTCCCGTCGTTGCATTCACCATTAAGGGCAGTTTATCCGTGTAGGTGGATTTCAACTTAGCCAAGGTGCGGTGCTCCAGCAGCAGGCGTGGCAGCTCATAGGTTTCCGCCAACTCCGCCAGTACTTCTTCCGCCGTCGAAGGCGCGCCTTTGGGCGTCTTCTTCAACACGGGCAAACCAAGCTTCTCAAACAGAATTTCCGCCAGCTGTTTCGGCGATGCCAGATTAAACGCCTGCCCAGCCATGTCATGGGCTTGCAGCTCGAGCTCATGCAACCGCACTTCGATTTGCTGGCTCTGCTCGGCCAGCTTGGGGACGGAAATCAGCGCCCCACAGCGCTCCATATCGGCCAGGATCGGCACCAACGGCAGCTCTATGCTCTCCAGCACCGACTGTAGCGCCGGTACCGCAGCCACTTGTGGCCACAGGGTCTGATGCAGTCGTAAGGTAATATCGGCATCTTCTGCGGCATAGGGTGCCGCCTTCTCCAGTTCAATCTGGTTGAAGGTCAGCTGCTTGACGCCTTTGCCTGCGATCTCCTCGAAGGTCACGGTCTTGACCCCCAGATACTTGGCCGCCAAATCATCCATATTGTGCCGGGTCGCCGTGGAGTCCAGCACATAGGATTCGAGCATGGTGTCGAAGGCAATACCCCGCAATTCGATGCCATGATTGCGCAACACGTTGCGATCAAATTTCAGATTCTGGCCTACCTTACGCTTGCTGGCATCTTCCAGCAGTGGCTTGAGGCGGGCCAAGCAGGCATCCCGATCCAGCTGGGCCGGAGCGCCCAAGTAGTCGTGGGCCAAGGGCAGATAAGCCGCTTCCCCGGCGGTTACCGCAAAGGAAACACCCACAATCCGGGCTTGCATGTAATCCAGAGCGTCGGTTTCGGTATCAAAGGCAAACAATTCGGCCTCAGCTAAACGCTGTAACCAGAGAGCAAAATCGGCCTCGTCGAGGATGGTGTGATAGAGCACCGCATCCGGCGCCTTCGGCAACGCGGATTGCGCCTCGGCAACGGCGGCCGCACTGCCTTCCTCTTCCATCAGCCCCTTGAATTCGTATTCCCGATACAGCGCCTGCAAGGCTTGGTGATCCGGCATCGGCCGAGTAATGTCGGTAATTCCTACCTCCAGCTCGACATCGGTCTTGATGGTTGCCAGTTCATAGGAAAGACGAACCACCGCCTCCTGCTCGCGGAATTTCTCGGCAAAGCCTTTGCTACCACGAAACGCCAGTGTGGCTACCTGATCCAGATTATTCGCCACCTCATTGATACTGCCGATCCCCTGCAACAGCGCTACAGCGGTTTTCGGACCAACACCCGCCATACCGGGGATGTTGTCACTGGAGTCGCCCATCAATGCCAGATAGTCGATGATGAGTTCGGGCGGCACGCCAAAGCGATCGATGACTCCCTGTCGATCCGTGGTCTCGCCTTTCATGGTGTCGATCAGGGTCACATGAGGAGACACCAACTGCGCCATATCTTTATCACCGGTACTGATCAGGATCTCGATCTGCTGCTCGGTGGCCTGACGTGCCAGCGTCCCGATGACGTCATCCGCCTCCACACCATCAATCACCAGCAGCGGCAAGCCCATAGCGCGGATAATGGCATGGATCGGCGCGATCTGAGCTCGTAGTTCATCCGGCATCGCCGCGCGATTGGCCTTGTATTCCGGATAGAGCTCGTTACGAAAGCTCTTGCCTTTGGCATCAAACACCACGGCAACCGGAGAGTTCGGATACTGCTTGAGCAGGCTGCGCAACATATTGGTCATCAGGCGAATCGCGCCCGTAGGCACCCCGGCGGCAGTCCGCAAATCAGCCTGTTGCGAGGCAAAAAAGGCACGATAAAGGTAGGAAGAGCCATCCACCAGGATGAGCGGAGCTGGGCTTGTCATGAAGCGAGTCCTGCAGAATTCGGAAGTGGGCTAAGGATGCCACAGCGACCTCGATTCGGCCACGGCGCAACCTGTGCATAATTTTAACAAGCTGTGGATATCTCTGTTGAGGAAAAAACAAGGATCAGCGAATGGTGCTTTCACTCGAAATGAAAACACGAATTTAACTATGCATATCAGCAAGTTAAATAATGAAGGATCCTGAATCGAACAGGATCCTGATCTCGGTCAATGTGGAAAACATTCGCGACATCTATAGCAGAACCACAAAAACTGAATTTTTCCCGCTACCTGACAGTAGGGAAGAACGGCAAGGCGAACATTTTGCGCACTTTCGAAGCACATGGATTTGCGGCAGATCACAAACTACACAACAGGTCATTTGAATCTGCCCACAGAACTCGATCCGCCCTAACTCAATTGGCGATTCAACTCGGCCTGCCGGGAACCCAGCAGCTTCGCCATGAGATAGCGCAACAAGACACCATACGCAGGCACAAACAATCCGATACTGATCAGCAGCTTGACTCCGTAGTCCACCGTTGCAATCTCGACCCAATGGGCGGCCATGAATGCATCGGGACTACGCCAGAACGCGATGAAAAAGAATGCCATCGTATCCAGCAAATTACCGACTATGGTGGAAGCCACCGGAGCCACCCACCAGGCTTTGAGCTGACGCAGGCGGTTAAACACCGAAACGTCCAGGATCTGCCCCAGCAAATAGGCCATAAAACTGGCGCAGGCAATTCTCGCCACGAACAGATTGAACTGCGCTAACTGTCCTGCCCCTTGGAACTGGCCTTCAAAGAACACCACCCCTAACACATAGGAGACCAGCAAAGCGGGCATCATCACAACCAGAATAATGCGGCGCGCCAATTCGGCACCGAATATCCGGACTGTCAGATCCGTTGCCAAAAAGATGAACGGAAAAGTAAATGCACCCCAGGTGGTGTGCAACCCGAACAGGCTGATGGGCAGCTGAACCAGATAATTACTCGCAGCAATAATAGCCACGTGGAACAGGGACAGACGAATAAGCGCCGTCTGATAGTGCGCGGGAGATAACTGCATATTGTGTCCTTTTTGGTGATGTAGATCCGTCAGACGGGGTGAGGGAACCCGTCAGACAGCCTTGACTACTTCGCACTCGGCACGCTCAGGATCCAGTGTGGATCCTCGCCCGGCGGCAGGCAAGGCGGCGCATTATACGGAGTTTTATCCGGACGGCAAGCTCCAGCGCCGACTCAGCGCGGACGACGATCCCAGATCAGTCGTGGATCAAACAACATGGCGGCAATCATGGTCACCACCACCACCCCAGCAAACGCCATCGCTGCCGCACCGGGATAGATGGACATCAGCTTACCCATCCGGATCAAGGCCACCAGGATCGCGACCACAAACACATCCACCATCGACCAACGGCCAACGAACTCGGTCAGCCGATAGAGGCGGGTTCTGCCCCGCCGATGGTGGACTTCTCCCTTCCGCACGGTATAGCAGAGCCAGAACAGTGCCAGGATCTTGGCTATCGGTACCAACACACTAGCCACGAAAATGACAATGGCAATGGGATAAGAGCCCATGTTCCACAGCAGGATCACCCCACCCAGGATCGTGGAGTAGATATTAGTGCCCAGGCTTTCTGTCACCATGATAGGCAGCAGATTGGCCGGAATATAAAGGATGCAGGCGGTGATCAGCAGCGCCACACAGTATTCGATACTGTGGGGGATACGCGTATGCACCACGCTCTGGCAACGGGGACAACGCACAGTATCAGCCAGCAGAATGCCATCACAACCATGGCAATGGGTTACCCCTTGCGCCAGGGCATTCTGTCCCTCCAGCAACAAGGGAATTTCCGGCATCGGGCCGCGGATCTGCTCCCACATCCAGCTCTTGTCCAAGTACAACATGCTTTTTAAATAGGAAAGACTGAACACGCAGAAACACCAGAAACCGGAACCGACCGAGATCTGGGCCAGCGAAGCGATCTTGATGAGGCTGATGAGCACCCCCACTAGAAACACCTCGACCATGCTCCAAGGCAACAGCAAAAATAGCCACCGGGTTGCAAATGCAGCCAAAGGTGGTGGCCGTCGCCTTAGGCGAAACCCCAGATAGAGATAACAAACCAGCCCCAGACAGCACAGCGGCAACAATTGCATGCACAAGAATACCAACACCGACAAGACACGGTATTCCTCGCTGAAGAGCACCGAGGCCGCCTCGAACAGGCTCATGCTGTTCACCATCCCCTGAGCGTTGATAGCCAGGAATGGCAACACATTGGCACACAGCAGCATGATAATACTGGTCAATGCAAAGACCGGAGGCCCCACCCGGGGATTGTTCGGCAGATGCACCAGTACATTACCGCACTGCGGGCAAAGTGCCTGTTCTCCCTCCTGCAATGCCGGCACGGCCACCAATAAATCACACTCGTGGCAAACGCTCTCCCGGGCAGGAAGTTGCTCTTTCACGGTAGGGTTGGTCACGGTAATTGAACTCATGAGCATTCGGAAAAAAAACGGGAATTTATCATCCGTGATCCCGGCTAGCGGTACAAGGGGGTACGCCTCGGCGCCGTGGCAGGGCAAAATCCAGCGCGCATGACCCAATGACCATTCCAATGGCGGGGAACGCAAAGTTTAACTTTCATTTGCTGACTCAATTGACACTTGACACAAAACCCCCTAAAACTCAGATCCAGCGCATAAAATCGAACCGCCCGGCCGATCAGGCTCCGCCATTTTGTAAAAAATGGAATCGCGGCTACGGCATTGCAGCCAACAGTCAGTGCATGATTCGCCGTCAGAACGGCCTCAAGGATGAGAGTACCGGCTAATTCAATACGGGTAGAGAGCATGTTGCAATGGATTAGGGAACAGTGGCACCAGGCACAACTCAGAGAATCCGCAAAAAAATCACCACCCAACCAGAGCGCCGAACGGGAGGCGTTGCTGTTTAGTGGGCTCTGGCGCGAACTTCAGGATAACCAATTGGATTCTGTGGTCAGTGCCGCCGGTTTATTATTGGAGCGCGGTAGCCCCCAGGAGCTCATCGAAGCCTGTAAAATTCTCGCTCATGCTCATCTGAACAATCACCGCCATGCCGAGGCGGTCAGTTACTTCCGCTTTGTCGCCGAACAACAGAATACCCCCGATGCCTGGTTCAATCTGGCAACCGCTGCCACCTTGGCCAAAGATTTTGCTACCAGTCAGCCTGCCTATGAACAGGCTCTGGATTTATGCACCACCACGGGAGCGATCAGCCATTACAGCATTCCCTACATGCGGATGAATTTCTGCAATGCGCTAGAGGCACAGCAACAACATGAGCAAGCCTTCGAACAATTGCAGTTGCTGCTGCACAGTTATCTGGATCCTGCACCCGCTCCGGCGCGACTATCCCCCATACTGCCTATCCAGCCATCGCTGCCTCAATTGCTGACCATTGCCTCGCGGATCCTGGCTCACCACTCCATGACAGAAGCTGAAATCTGGTATGGAAATCTGGCGCAGGGGTTATCCCCCCATGAGCGGCAGCTGCTCTCCCGTTTTCATATCCATATCAACGATGCACAGAATCCCGGACCCGATACCGAACCCACCACCTAACCGATTGGCACGCGGTTTTCTGCCACATCACCGACAACCCCGACCTCTTCCTCCTGATCTGGATCGTAAATTGCGATACACTGCGGCTGTTTTTTGGACCAGAGAACGGATCTAGAGATGAGTGACGAAACAACACATTTTGGCTACAAGACAGTCGCTGCCCACGAGAAAGAGCAGATGGTGGCGGGTGTGTTTCATTCCGTCGCCGCCAAGTATGACCTGATGAACGACCTGATGTCGTTTGGTATCCATCGTCTGTGGAAACGCTTTGCCATTGATTGTGCCGGTCTGCGTCCCGGCCATAAGGCGCTGGATCTGGCAGGCGGCACTGGGGATCTGACCGCCCGTTTCTCGCGCATCGTCGGTGAAACCGGAGAGGTGGTGCTGGCGGATATCAATGACTCCATGCTCAAGGTCGGTCGCGACAAGCTGCGCAATCTCGGTCTGGTCGAGAATATCCGTTACGTCCAGGCCAATGCCGAGGCCTTGCCCTTCCCGGATAACCATTTCGATCTCATCACCATCGGCTTCGGCCTACGCAACGTCACCGATAAAGACAAGGCGCTGGCCTCCATGTTCCGGGTGCTCAAACCCGGTGGTCGTCTGCTGGTGCTGGAGTTTTCCAAACCCACCAACGAGTTGATGGCCAAACTCTATGACCTCTATTCGTTTCACATACTGCCAAAAATGGGTCAGATCGTGGCGCAGGATGGTGACAGCTATCAGTACCTGGCCGAATCGATCCGCATGCATCCGGATCAGGAAACCCTCAAGGGCATGATGGAGGCCGTCGGCTTCGAGGCCGTCGAATATTTCAATTTAACCCAAGGCGTCGTCGCCCTGCATCGCGGTTACAAATTCTAAAATTCGGGAGTTGCGATGTCATTGCCGTTGCCAATGCCACTGGAGATCCTGCTCACCGCCGGGTTGGAAACTGCGCTGAATCAGTTGCTGGCGCTGGATGAGCGCGCTGCTTTTCGCCGTCAGCCGTTACATGGCAAGGTGCTGCAGCTGGATATTCGCGAACTGAAACCACTGTGGCTGGTGTTCTCGCCCAGCCAGGTGGATATTCTGACCCGCTATAGCGGTACCGCCGACGCCGGGATCAGCCTGAACCTGGATGCCCTGCCCCGCTTGCGGGACAAGAACCAGCTCACGCCGCTGATCCGTGAAGGCAAGGTCGATCTGCAAGGCGACCCAGCCCTGTTCAACCAATTTGCGATCCTGCTGGGCGAGCTGCACATCGATTGGGAAGGGCATATCGCCCGCTACACCGGGGATGTCATCGCCCATACCCTCTGCCACTCCGTCCGCAGTCTGCACCAGAGCCTGCGCCAACAGCGGGATATGCTGCGTCAGGACGTGGCGGAATACGTCACCGAAGAGGCCCGTCTCGCCCCCGGGCCTCTGGAAGTTGCCTGCTTCAGTGACGATGTCCGTGCGCTCAAACAACAATTTGACAGCACGGCACTGCGTCTGGAAAAACTGGCCCACAGGATTGGACTATGAGACTGCGCGAGCTACGCCGCCTGTACCGCATCGGTGCGGTTCTGCTCCAGCATGGTCTGGATGAATTGCTACCCCGGCAGTGGCAGCCCTGGCCTATCCGCCTCTGGCGCCGCAGCCTGTTCTGGTTGCGCAACCGCCACCCCACCGCCTCACGAGGCAAACGGCTACGGCTCGCTTTCGAGGCTCTGGGTCCGGTCTTCATCAAGTTCGGGCAGATGCTCTCCACCCGCCGCGACCTGCTGCCGCCCGATCTGGCCGAGGAGCTGGCACTGTTGCAGGATCGGGTACCGCCATTTCCTGGCGCCCTGGCTCGCCAGCAGATAGAACAGAGCCTGAAGCAGCCCATCGAAGCCTTGTTTGATGAGTTTGACGAGAGCCCGCTCGCCTCGGCGTCCGTTGCCCAGGTGCACACCGCGCGGCTCAAAAGCAGTGGTGAAGACGTGGTGCTGAAGGTGATCCGCCCGGATATCCGTCCGGTGATCGATGCCGACTTGGAGTTACTTGAAGCCCTCGCCCGCCTGGTGGCCTGGTTGGTGCCTCGTAATCGCTTGCGTCCGGTCGAGGTGGTGCAGGAATATCGCAAGACGCTGCTCGATGAGCTGAACCTGATGAGTGAAGCAGCCAATGCCATCCAGCTGCGGCGAAACTTCGAGGATTCGCCCCTGCTCTACGTCCCGCGCATTCATACCGATCTGTGCCGCGAAAATGTACTGGTGATGGAGCGTATCTACGGGATTCCGGTCTCTGATCGTCCAGCCCTGGAAGCCAATGGCACCAACCTGAAATTGCTGGCCGAACGCGGGGTGGAAGTGTTCTTCACCCAGGTATTCCGCGACAGTTTCTTCCACGCCGATATGCATCCAGGCAATGTCTTTGTCTCTTACGAACATCCCGACGATCCCCTGTGGATTGGCATCGACTGCGGCATTGTCGGCACCCTGAATCGTGCCGATAAACGCTATCTGGCGGAGAATTTTCTCGCCTTCTTCAATCGGGATTACCGTCGGGTCGCCGAGCTGCATGTGCAATCGGGTTGGGTTCCACCAGAGACCAAGGTTGAAGAGTTCGAATCGGCACTGCGTACCGTACTCGAACCGATCTTTGCCAAGCCTCTGGCCGAGATCTCGTTCGGTCAGGTGCTGCTGAACCTGTTCAACACCGCCCGACGCTTCAATATGCAGGTGCAGCCACAGTTGGTGTTACTGCAGAAGACCCTGCTCTACGTCGAGGGGCTGGGGCGTCAGCTCTACCCGCAACTCGATCTGTGGCAGACCGCCAAACCCTTCCTCGAACGCTGGATGCGACAGCAAATTGGCCCGCAGGCCGCTTGGCGAGCCCTGCAGGAGAACGCGCCATTCTGGCTGGAGAAGCTGCCGCAGTTACCGGATCTGGTTTACGATGCCCTGCAACAAGCGCAACGTCAGCAACATCAACTGGATCGGCTCTCGCATCAGTTCCAGCGGCAACACCAGCAGCAGGGCCGAGCCCGCTATCTGCTCGGCATCGGTGGCGCTTTGCTGATCGGCGGCTCGCTATTGCTCGAAAGCCGGTTCCACAATCTCGGCGTATGCGGCATAGTGACTGCCGCCCTGTTCTGGCTGGCTGGCTGGCGCGCTATGGCTACCCAACGTCACTGAACTTGCCCACCAGCTCCAGAATGGATAACCGGCTGGACCTGACCGCCACTCAACCTGAGGTGAATCATGCACTTTAGTATTACCGAACTCCTGCTCATCGCCTTCATCGTGCTGATCCTGTTCGGCACCAAAAAACTGCGCAATATGGGCGGGGATCTGGGCAGCGCCCTGCGCGATTTCAAGAAGGCGCTGCATGACGAGCCCAAGGCCGACAAGCCCCCCGTAGAGCCGGAACAGCTGGCCGATGCCCAGTTTCATGTCGACGCCGGATCCGCGCCGAAAAAACCAGCCGCCGACACGCCGCAGGATAAGTAAGCCATGTTCGATGTCGGCTTCTGGGAGCTGGTGCTGTGTGCCATCGTCGCGCTGGTCGTCCTGGGGCCGGAGCGCATGCCAGTTGCCGTCCGCAGCGTAGCGCACTGGGTTCGCATCGCCCGCTCGACCCTGAATGCCGTCAAATCCGAATTTGAGCATGAGCTGGCGCTCGGCCCCCTCAAACCGGAGCAAACACCCGACCAGCAGCCCCGTCACATAGCTGCCACCGAGACCTTGCCGTCATCGCAAACCGCCGTGGCGACCGAGATCCAGCAGGCGATTGCCGAGCTCAAGGCGGCCGCGGTGCAACGTGCCGGCAACTTGGGCGCCGAAAAAACGGGCGCCGGAAACGTGGACGCCTCGTCCCCCCTTACGCCCGTCGACGGCGACAAACAGCCATGACCCTGCATCAACAACCGCTGATCAGCCATTTGCTGGAATTGCGCCGCCGTCTGTTACGCTCGCTGGCGGCCGTTGCGGCCCTGTTTGTGGTGCTGATCTACTTCGCCAACGATATCTACCATCTGCTGGCGCTACCCCTGTTGCGAAACATGCCCAGCGGGGCACAGATGATCGCCACCGACGTCACCACCCCCTTCATGATCCCGATGAAGCTGACTCTGTATGTGGCGTTGTTTGTGGCTATCCCCTACGTGCTGTACCAGATCTGGGCGTTTGTGGCGCCGGGCCTGTATCAACATGAACGCAAGATGGTCTTGCCCTTGGTAGTGGCCAGTACCGGGCTCTATTACCTGGGCATGCTGTTCGCCTATTTTGTGGTCTTCCCCATGGTGTTCAGCTTCTTCGCCCAGACGGCGCCGGAAGGCGTCACCATGGCCACCGATATCGCCAGTTATCTGAGTTTTATCATGGGGATGTTCTTCGCCTTTGGCCTGGCCTTCGAGGTGCCCGTGGCCGTTTGCCTGCTGTGCTGGAGTGGCGCGACCACACCCCAGGCGCTGGCCGAGAAGCGTCCCTATTTCATCGTCGGGGCTTTTGTGGTCGCCATGTTTCTCACCCCGCCCGACGTGCTCTCGCAAACCCTGCTGGCAGTCCCCATCTGCCTACTCTTCGAGTTGGGTCTGCTCATGGGCCGCTTCTACCGTAAGCCCGCCCCACCGGAGGATACCCCATGATTGATATTGGCCTGAATCTGGGGAATGCCCAGTTCGCCCATGACCAGGATGCTGTGGTGCAGCGGGCTCGCGATGCCGGGGTCGAGGCCTTGATCCTGACCGGCACCGATCTGGCCGAGAGTGCCGCCGCCGCCGAGTTAGCCCAGCGTTGGCCGGGCTATGCCTTCAGCACTGCAGGTGTCCACCCCCATGATGCGCGCCACTGGGACAGCCAGAGCGCGCAAGCCCTACGGGAGCTGGCCGCCCAACCCCAAGTTGTGGCCATCGGCGAGTGTGGGCTCGATTTTAATCGCGACTTTTCCCCTCGTCCGGCACAGGAGGCCGCCTTCAGCGCCCAGCTGGAGTTGGCCGCCGAGTTGCGACGTCCGGTATTTCTACACTGCCGCGATGCCCATGCACGTTTCGTAGCCCTGCTCGAGCCCTGGATGTCGCACCTGCCAGGTGCCGTGTTGCACTGCTTTACCGGCAACGGTGACGAGTTGGCCGAGTGTCTGGCCCTGGGACTGCACATTGGTGTTACCGGTTGGGTCTGCGATGAACGTCGGGGTGAGGAGCTTCGCGCCCTGGTACCGAGAATCCCGGCCGGACGTCTGATGATCGAAACCGATGCCCCCTATCTGTTACCGCGGGATCTGAGCCCGAAACCCAAATCCCGCCGCAATGAGCCGGCCTTCCTGCCCCATATCGCGGCCAGCATCGCCATGCTCCGCGGGGAACCGGTGACCCAACTGCTGGCCCATACCCGTGCGACCAGCAGAGCCTTCTTTCGCCTTGATGAGGTACCGTTATGACCCAATTCGTTGCCGCGGCCTTTCCAGCCCGCCGCCCGCGCCGTTTGCGCAAACATGACTTCAGTCGCCGCCTGGTCCGGGAAAATGTTCTGACCGTGGATGATCTCATCTATCCGGTCTTCGTACTGGAGGGAGAGAATCGCCGCGAGGCCATCGCCAGCATGCCGGGAATCGAACGCCTGTCGCTGGATCTGCTGTTGCAGGAGGCTGCCGAATTGGTCGCACTGGGCTTACCGGCGATTGCCCTGTTCCCGGTGATCGGTCAGGAGCACAAGAGTCTCGACGCCACCGCCGCCTGGGATGATCAGGGCCTGGTTCAGCGCACGGTGCGCGCCCTCAAAGCAGCGTTCCCGCAGCTGGGCGTCATCACCGATGTCGCTCTCGACCCCTACACCACTCACGGTCAGGACGGCATCATAGATGACAGCGGTTATGTGCTGAACGAGGTCACCACCCGGGCACTGGTGAAACAGGCGCTCTCCCATGCCGTAGCGGGAGCCGATGTGGTCGCCCCTTCCGACATGATGGACGGCCGCATCGGCGCCATCCGCGAGGCACTGGAAAGCCATGGCTTCTCCAACACCCAAATCATGGCCTACTCGGCCAAGTACGCCTCCCACTACTATGGCCCTTTCCGGGACGCAGTCGGCTCGGCCGCTAATCTGGGCAAGAGCAGCAAGGAAACCTACCAGATGGATCCGGCCAACAGCGATGAGGCCCTGCACGAGGTCGGTATGGATATCGCCGAGGGTGCCGATATGGTGATGGTCAAACCCGGCATGCCCTATCTGGATGTGGTGACCCGGGTCAAAGCCCAGTATGGCGTCCCGACCTTCGCCTATCAGGTCAGTGGCGAGTACGCCATGCATATGGCGGCGATCCAGAATGGCTGGCTCAAGGAGCGCGAGACAATCCTCGAATCCTTGATCTGCTTTAAACGGGCAGGCGCTGACGGCATCCTCACCTACTTTGCCAAGCGCGTTGCTCAATGGCTTCGCCAGACATCGGCCTGACCGGCTAAGGGATCTCCACCATGAGCAAGCTGACAATCCGGGACGTGGCACGAGAGGCCGGGGTATCCATTGCCACCGCCTCCTATGTGCTGAACAACAAGCCGGGTAAGGTCTCCAGCGCAACCCGAGACCGGGTATTGTTGGTTGCCGAGCAACTCGGTTACCGACTGCATCCGGGCGCCCGTCAGCTGCGCGGCATCTCTCATACCCTGCTGATCCTGTTGCCTGGACACAAATGGGCGCCGGATCTGCGTGGCATCTTAATGGATTACCCCTTCTTCAACGAGCTACTGGCCGGAATAGAACATGCTGCCTTCGATGCCAAGTTGCAGCCCTCCCTCCAGCGCATCGAACGCCCCGAGGATATTCGCCATCTGCTCAACGGCCCGACACCGAGTGGCGTATTGGTCTTGGGAAAACACGATGATGGGGTGTTGCAAGCATTAGAAGCCTTGGATGCGCCCGTTGCCCTGATCGATGACCGCGATTATTTCAGCCAGCATCCGATGTCCCGTTTTCATGACTACAGCATTGACGATGCTCTGCTCGGTGAGCTGGCGGCCGAACATCTGCTGAGTCTCGGCCACCGCCGTCTAGTCCTGCTGTTTGGTACCCTCAGCGCCTCCTCCGTCCATCGCGAACGTCTCAACGGGGTGCGCCGGGCCTTGAGTCGCCATGGCCTGAGTCTGGATAGTGACTGGCTCATCGAAACTGATGTCACTCTGGCCGGTGTCACTCAGATTGAGCCGCAACTGCTGGCCCAACTGCAGCAGGGCGCCACAGCGATCCTGGCAATGGCCGATATTCTGGCTATCGGCTGCTTCAAGCTGCTGCTTCAAACCGACTACTGCATCCCCGAGCACGTCTCGCTGCTCGGTATCGACAATCTGCATGTCCTCAACTATCTGCCCCAACGCCTGACCACCGTCGGGCAGGATGTTTACGGCCGCGGTTATCAGGTGGTTCGCCTGCTTCAGGGCCACGGCTCAGAACTAGCGCCGGTCAGCCTGATCCCCGGCGACACCACAGGTCCATCCCCAACCACGCCCCGTTAATTCCTGTCATAACAAGCCACCCTTGCCGATACCCAACAATGCGCTATAAAAAAGCCCCGGCACATGGCCGGGGCAAGACTCCACACAACAAGAAAACCATTACTGACTGATCAGTACCCGGCCATACAGCGCCGGAACGGTCAGGGACAGCGAACCATCCTCCGCAACCGTAAAGCCGCTGCTGGTCAGCACGTCCTGGTAGCTGCCCGCCAAGGTGGCAGGCAATGCCAAGCTCAGCGCTTTTTCTGTGGTGCCGTTGTTCAGCATCACCAACGCCTTCTGGCCATTCAGCTCCCGCAGTAGCACCACCACGTTGGCATCGCTATATAGCGGAGCACTCAGACTGCCCTGACGCAGAATCGGGTAGTCCTTGCGCATCTTGATCAGGCTCTTATAGGCTGCCAGCAGATCGGTATCCGGCTTGCCACCGACGTCGGCCCACGGGTAGGTGCCACGGTTGAAGGGATCTTCCCCGCCGGTCACACCTACTTCATCGCCATAGAAGATGGCCGGAGCGCCGGGATAGCTCATCTGGAACAGAGCCGCCAGCTTGACCCGCTGTTTGGCCTGTGCAATCACAGCCGCATCCGTGGTGTCGGAGGTATAGCCGAACTTGTACAAAGCCCGCGCCGCATCGTGGGTCGACAACAGGTTCATCAGCGCATAGAAGGCTTGTGGCGGATAGTTTTCCCGCATCAGCTCCAGGTTGTGATACAGCTCGGCCGTATTACCACCGGCCGCATAGTCCAGCACGGCATTGCGGAAGATGTAGTTCATGGTCGAATCAAACTCGTCGCCCAGGAAGAACTTGGAAGCATCAAACCAGGTTTCCGCCACGGTCAGCGCATCAGGATCCTTGCTCTTGACCGCCGTGCGCCATTCACGCCAAAACTCATCGCTGACCCAAGGCGCGACGTCCATTCGCCAGCCGGCAAGCCCCTGATCCAGCCAATATTTGGTCACCGAGTCGTCATTGCGGTAGGCAAAGTTCTTCCAGCTCTCCGATTCGACCAGCTCAGGCAGCGTCGAAACGCCGACCCAGCCCTGGTACATGCCTTCCGGCGTGGTAGAGTCGGTGAAGAATTTGTACCAGCTGTAGTAGGGTGATTCCGGATGTGGCTTGCCGCCTTCGAAGGCACCCACGCCCGGATACTTGCCGTAGCGGTCAAAGTAGGCAGAATCGCTGCCGGTATGGTTCAACGAGGTGTCCAGGATCACGCGAATGCCGCGCGCCTTGGCCTCGGCTGTCAACTTGGCGAACAGCGCATTGTCACCGAAGTTGTCGTCCACCCGCATGTAGTCGGCGGTGTCGTACTTGTGATTGCTAGGCGCCTCGAAGATCGGGTTGATGTACAGGGTGTTGACCCCGAGATCGACCAGATAGTCGAGCTTCTCGATGATGCCGGCCAGGTCACCGCCGAAGAAGTCGTTGTTGTAGACCGCATCGTCGTTGCTGTTGCCATCGTTCCCACCCGGCACATAGGGCTTGTCATTCCAGTTGCTATGGAATTCGACGGCCTGATCCAGATAGGTGTCGACACCCGGCTTCGGATCGTTGGCGGTATCGCCATTGCGGAAGCGTTCCGGGAAGATGTAGTAGTAGACCGCATCCTTGGCCCACTCCGGCACCGCAAAATCGCTCAGGTAAACGGTCTGGCGATAACGGCGGATCTGGCTGCTGTCCTTAGGCTTGAACGCGACCAGACCCGGTCCGGCAGAGCCCTTCTCGGAAGTCCAGTAGACAGTTTCCTTATTGTTTTGATACACATAAACTTGGTCGCCGATCGTAAACTCGAAGTAGTAACCATACACCCCCTTGGTCGGGAAAGTGTAACTGCCACCCCAGCGTTCGGAACCATCCACCACGGTTTTGCTCAACGGCACACGGGTCAGCTCGTCGTACTTGAGCACATCTTGATTACCTTCCAGCGTCCGGTTATCAATCACCAGATTGACACTGTCGATGCCAGGCAGTGCGGTAAGGGCGTAGTCGATGGTCTGGCCTTCTGTCACGGCACCAAAGGGCTGCTTGAAGTTGCTGTTGCGGGAATCGAAGCTCACGCTCAGCGCGATCGGATCCGTCACCTGGGCATTGCCAGAGCCAACAAAAGTCTGATCGCCGATGGTCAGCTTCGGATTGCTGGCATCGGCATCCATGGTCAACTTGGCGGTATGGGCACCGGTGAAATTGAACTTCAGATTGCCAGTACTAGCCCCCAGGATCGCATCACTGGTGATGGCCAGCGGCGTGCCGTGGGTCAGTGTATTCGCGCTGCCATCGGCAGCGCCGAAGCTGCTGGCCGCACTCCAGCCGGAATCGGCCAGCTTGAATTCATATTCCCCGGTTTCATTGACGTTCAGATAGAAGGCATCGCAACTATAGGTGAACAGATAGTCGGAAACCGCCGTCCAGCTATTCATGCCACCGCGCAGGAACAGGGCCGTCTCCCCCAGCGGGTTATCCGGACACTGATAGATGGTCAGTGTCGGCTCAGTGGCCGACTTGGAGAGATCCAGTACCAGCTTGTTCACCCCGGAGAAAGTGAAGCTGAGGTTACTGCCCTGCAGGGCCAGCGGCAGCGGGGTATTGGCCACCGCTTGGCTGCTGCTCGCACCACCAAAGTCCGAGTTCGCGGACCAACCGGCATCCGCGATCTTGAACGACTGATCGCCGTCGGTTTCGGTCACCAGCTCGAAATGGTCGCAGACATAATTGAATTTGTACTCTTCGGCCGCATTCCAGCTGTTCATACCACCGCGCAGATACAAGGCGGTATCACCCATGGGGTTATCAACACAGGTCGACGGTGTAGGATCTGGGGTTGGATCCGGAGTAGGTGTCGGTGTCGAGCTGGAGGCGTTGTCACCACAAGCGCTGAGGGCCAACGCCAAAGAGATGGCCAGCGCCAGTCGATTAACCGGCTTGGCAAAGTGAATGTGCAAGCGTGTTGTCATGATTCCTTCCTGATGGTTATCTTATCCAAAAACAAGGTTAAATATTTAACCTGCCTCTATGTACGATAAGCCATCCAGGAACACAATCAGCCCTTTACCACACTGTGGGGCGAATCACAGCTTTCGAATGACATCGAAAGCCTCTTCGTCCGGAATAATAACGCCGATGATGGATGACCATTACGCCAAAAGTTAAACGGTTAACTTGGTGTCATCATCGGAAGATGCGCGCAGCCCAGCAACATCGCAATAAATCAACTCATATGAGCCCTTTATTAACGCCGACTTGGCTCTCCTTAAGGTTTATTTAAGTTAAGATGGCAATCATGTTTTAAATGACAGCAAATCATCTACAACTAAGGCGCTGTCACCCTCCCACACGCACGGCAGGGGCAATAACCACTCTTTTTTCTGACCGAGTCATGATTTCACCATGAAAAGCCATTTTTCTCTGGGCGTCATTCGCCTGACGCTGATCGCCGCGCTGTTTTTTGTCCTCTCCGGCAATCAGCAATTCTGGGGCCAGTGCCTGGCCTTTTTCACCCCATTGCAAGGCCATAACCTGCTGTTGATCGGCTCGCTGTTTAGCATCACCTTCGGTCTGATGCTGTTCCTGCTCAATCTCATCGCCATACCCCGACTGTTCCGCCCACTCCTGACGCTGATCCTGTTCGGTCATGCCGCAGCCGCCTACTTCATGAACGGTTACGGCATTTCCATCGACCGCGACATGCTGCAAAACGTGTTCGAAACCAATCCGGCGGAAGCGTTCGAGCTGGTCAATCTGAAACTCATCGCGTATCTGCTGGTGCTGGGAGCCTTGCCCAGTGCTCTGCTGTGGCGCACCGAGATCCGCTACGGCAGCTGGAAAGCGGCTCTGGGTCGCAAACTGGGCATCATGGCGCTGGCGCTGGCGGTGATTGGTGGAAATGCCTGGTTCTTCTATCAGGATTACGCCTCGTTCTTTCGCAACAAGGGTGAGGTCCGCCGTTTCTTCACACCGGCCAACTTTATCTATGGCACCGGGGATTATGTGCATCGCCACTGGTTCAAAAAACCCGGGAAGCTGGAAGCCGTTGGCCTGGATGCCAAGCGCCTGAGTACCGGCCGAGACAAACCCACGCTTTTGGTACTTGTGGTCGGCGAAACCGCTCGCGCCGCCAACTTCGGTCTGGATGGCTATGGGCGCCAGACCACGCCGCAACTGGCCAAACTGGATGTGATCAATTTCCCACAAGCCAGCTCCTGCGGTACCGCAACAGCAACTTCAGTGCCTTGTATGTTCTCGCCGATGGCGCGCAAGGACTACAAAACCAGCCAGCACCAGGAAAGCCTGCTGGATGTGGTGCAGCGAGCCGGAGTGCCGGTGCTGTGGAAGGATAATAATTCGGGCTGCAAGGGAACCTGCAACCGGGTGCCGTCGGAAGATGTCAGTAACCAGAAGGATCCACGCTGGTGCCGCAATGGCGAGTGTTTTGACGAGGTGATGCTCGAAGGGCTCGATCAGCAATTGACCAAGCATCAAGGCGACCTGTTGCTGGTATTGCACCAGAAGGGCAGTCATGGCCCCGCCTATTATCTGCGCTACCCGGATGAGTTTGCCCGTTTCACCCCGGTCTGCCAGACCAATAAATTGCAGGATTGTAGTCGCGAGGCGATCACCAACGCCTATGACAACACCATTCTCTATACCGACCACTTTCTGGCTCGCGTCGTGACCTTGCTGCAACAGCAGCAAAGTCATTACAACACCGCCATGTGGTATATGTCTGACCATGGCGAGTCATTGGGTGAGAATAACCTCTACCTGCATGGCGCCCCCTACGCCTTTGCCCCCGAGACCCAGACCCATATTCCCATGGTGCAATGGATATCCAACGGCTTCGCGGCCCAGAGCAAGCTGGATCTGAGCTGCTTGCGCCAAGCGGCCAACCAGCCGGTCAGCCATGACAACCTGTTCCACTCGGTACTCGGTATTCTGGATATCCAGACCAGCGTCTATCAGCCGGAGCTGGATCTGTTCAGGGCGTGCCGAGCGAACTGATGACTGAGAGATAACCGCACAGCCCATGGTATGTGCTCCTTGGGAGAGCGGCTCAAACCATTGGTTACGATTCGCAGCCCTGAATGTTGGCAAATAGCCAAGAAATTAGAAAATAGCTGGCCGCCCGAGTTGACGGCCAGACCTGGAGCTCAAATCGGCACTGTGACAGCCGCAAGTCAGGGGCGGTAGCCATTTCGTTTGGCAGGCCCATGTCATGACCCACATACATTAGTATTTGCAATAAAGGCTGCGCGCAGTGGAGCAGGGGTACCCTGACTGCAGATGGAACTATTGGTTTACTGTTGCTCCCGGCGTCTGTAACGCCCGGGCGCCGCGCTCGGCAATCTTCTTCAGCACTCGCGACACAGCGGTGAAGCCGAAGGTGGCGGTGACGACTGTGGTGGCACCAAAGCCGGAGGCGCAATCCATCTTCAGGGTGCCATCGCTCTGGGCCTTGCTGAGACAGACACCGCCCGCACCATCGGGATAGCGCAGCTGTTCGGTGGAAAACACGCAATCTACGCCGAATTTGCGTTGTGGATTCTTGCTGAAGTTGTGCAGGCGCCGCAGTTCGCCCCGCACCTTGGCCGCCAGCGGATCCATGATGGTCTTGCTCAAATCGGCGATCTGGATCTGGGTCGGATCCATCTGCCCGCCCGCGCCGCCGGCGACTATAATCGGGATCTTGCGATACTTGCAGAAGGCTATCAGCGAAACCTTGGCCTTGAGGCTGTCGATGGCATCGATAACATAGTCAAAATCATTGTGAATATGCGCGTCCATGTTGTCGGCGGTGACAAAATCATCCACCACATGCACCTGACACTCGGGATTGATCGCCCGAATGCGCTCGGCCATCACCTCGACTTTGAGTTCCCCCACCGTCTGTTGCAGCGCATGGATCTGGCGATTGGTGTTGGTGATGCAGATGTCATCCATATCGATCAGCGTCAACTGGCCGATACCCGAACGCGCCAATGCCTCGGCGGCCCAGGAGCCCACGCCACCGATCCCCACCACACAGACATGGGCGGCAGCAAACTGGGTCAGCGCCTGCTGGCCATACAGGCGGGCTATGCCCCCAAAGCGTTGTTGGTATTCCGGACTCATGACTTCCTCAATGACAGGGGTGAGCTGACGGGCTGTCACTCAGCGGCGGCATTATAGCAAGTGAAATGCGGAACCCAAATCAGGCCCGAGAGAGCCCGAACCCCGCAGAATGGATTACACTAAAAACAACCGCCGCTCACTATGAGGCTGATGGCATGCTGCAAGGACTACCTGGCATCCTCAATTGCGCCGAGATGCACTTCATCGCGCAACCGATCTTGCATCGCGGAGGCGAGTTGTTCGGGCATGAACTGTTGCTGCGATTCAAGCAGTATGCCGACCCACAGGCGCTACTCAAGATCGTCAAGCATCTGGACCTACGGCATGCGCTGGATCTGCAAGTCTGCGAAATGGCCACGGCCTTGACCGACTTCAAGCAGGATACCGGCTGCTGGTTATTGAACCTGTATGCCGAATCGTTGCCAAAAGCCGATCTGCAACTGGCCTTACAAGCTCTGGCCGAAAAGCTGAAACCAGCTGCCTTATGGCTGCATGTACTGGAGCTGGATCAGACCCAGGATATGCCCCATCTGCGCAATGCCATGCGTCGCCTGCACGACGCCAACATCAAGTTTGCGCTGGATATTGGCGATCTGGAGCACCCCTACAGTCAATTCCTGCCCTTCGATCTGCTGCGCATGAATGTGGCCGAGATCCAGCACCCGCACTGGAGCCAATGCCTGGAGGAAGCCAGGCTGCGCAATATCCCGTTACTCGCCTATCGAGTCGAGAATGAAGCCCAGGTTCATGCGCTGAGCCAGCAACGGATTGATTATCTGCAAGGCTACGCAGTGCGCGATATCATTACTCTGGAAATACCTCGTTATACGGTGTAACCGGTTTTCATCGCGGCGACCGCTCCTCGTTCCAGAATTTACAGTGACCAGCGGCTAGGGCAGAATAGCCACCCGAATACTCCGGTCATCGGTGCGCCGTCGACCATCGTCAACTGCAAGGACTCCATCATGAGTGAATTGCTGTCCCAGCAAGCACCTGCTGTCTCTATCGTTATCCCAGCCAAGAATGAAGCAGATAATATTCGCCCCTTGATCGCCGAAATTCAGGCTGCCATGGAAGATCGTTTCAGCTATGAACTCATCTATATCGATGATGGCAGCACCGATACCACCTGGGATGAACTGCAGGCCCTGCGCGCGAGTGGGTTCGACCGCTTGAAGCTAATCCGTCACCAACAGAGTGTGGGTCAGAGTCTGGCCATTATCAGCGGTGCCTGGATGGCCCGGGGAGAATGGCTGGTGGTGCTGGATGCCGATGGCCAGAATGATCCGGCGGATATCCCCGGCATGCTGGATGCCGTGCAGGCGGCTCGGGCGCAGAATGACCAAGTCTGGGGGGTGATCGGTCATCGGGTGAACCGCCGGGATGACTGGGTCAAACGCCTTTCCTCCAAGGTGGCCAATGGCTTCCGCGACTGTATGCTCCGCGACGGCATTCCAGATACCGGCTGTGGTCTGAAGGCTGTGCTGCGCGAGCGCTACCTGCGTCTGCCGTCGTTCAACCATATGCATCGCTATATTCCTACCCTGATCCAGGCTCAAGGCGGCATCATGCAGGTGCATCCGGTCAACCACAGACCGCGGATGGCCGGCACCTCCAATTACGGTGTCTGGAACCGGTTGTGGGTGGGTCTGGTGGACGTGCTGGGTGTCTGGTGGCTGAAACGGCGCGCCAAGGTAGTACAAATTCGGGACTACCAAGCATGAACTGGCTCGATATGCCCATCACCTGGCTATTCTGGACCGGGATCCATATCACCGGCTGGAAACTGATCGGCTATACCGGCGCCCTGATGTTTGGCGGCCGCTGGTTGGTGCAATTTGTCGCCTCCAAACGCGCCGGGAAACCGGTGATCCCGCGCCTGTTCTGGTATATGAGTGTGGTCGGTAGCCTGATGACCCTGAGCTACTTTCTGTTCTCGGCCAAACAGGACTCGGTCGGTGTGCTGCAGAACCTGTTTCCAGCCTTTACCGCGCTCTATAGTCTCTATCTGGATATCAAACACCGCGGTTGGCACCGGGATCTGGCGGGTCACTAACCGCCTGCGTGCCGGATCCTGATCCGGCACTTCCGGCCCCTTCCACGCTTCAAGGATCCGCTATGTTGACCGATCAGCACACCCTGCACGGCCCCGACTCCGAACGACAAGCCTTCTGGTTACTACTGTTACTCGGCCTCATCATTCTCGGTGCCGGTATGGGACTGCGCGACCCTTGGCCCGCCGATGAACCCCGTTTTGCCCTAGTCGCCAAACAGATGGTCGAATCCGGGCAATGGCTGTTTCCATTTCGCGGCGGCGAAATCTACCCCGACAAACCGCCGATGTTTATGTGGGCCATCGCCCTGTTCTATCAGCTGACCGGTTCGATGCGGGTGGCTTTCCTGCTACCCAACCTCCTTGCTGGTCTGGGCACTCTGGCGCTGGTGTTCGATATCGCCCGCCGGGTCTGGGATCCGCGTACCGCCTTTCGCGCCGGGCTGCTGCTGCTGTTTACGGTCCAGTTCACGGTGCAGGCCAAGTTGGCCCAGATCGATGCCCTGGTCACCTTCTGCATCACGCTGGGGCTGTATGGGTTCCTGCGCTTCTTGCTATGCGGGGGGCAGTGGCGCTGGTACTACCTGGGCTGGTTTGCGGCGGGTTTAGGCATCATCACCAAAGGGGTTGGTATTCTGGCGGCACTGGTGCTGATCCCGGCACTCTGGACCCATCGCCACAGCATTCGCTCCGCTCCCCGCAGCGCCTGGCTCAAAGCCCTGGCGGGTCCGCTGTTTATGGGGCTGGCGATCGCCCTGTGGTTGGTACCCATGGTGCTGAGCGTCGCCGCCAGTCATGACGCCACCTTCGAGGCTTATCGCAATAACATCTTGTTCCGGCAAACCGTGACCCGGTATGCCAATGCCTGGCACCACGTCAAACCCTTCTGGTTCTACCTGACCGAGGTGATCCCTGCCTTCTGGTTGCCCCTCTCGCTGTTGCTGCCCTGGATCATCTGGCAATGCCGGGAAGCCTTTCGTCAGGGCAATCGGGCGGTGATCCTGCTGGTTGGCTATCTGGTGCTGATGCTCTGCTTCTTCTCGTTTTCCCCAGGCAAACGCGGGGTCTACATCACGCCGGGGACTCCAGCACTGGCGTTGCTCGCCGCCCCCTGGCTGCCACTGCTGCTGGCGCGTCGCTGGCCGCGTCGCTTGCTACAGGGGCTGGGTTGGCTGGTCAGTGGCTTGTTCCTCGTGGTCGCAATCGCCCTGCTGCTCAGCCCCAAACTGGCGGCCAAAACCGCCGAACTGGGCAGCAATCCCTGGCTGCTGGCCCTGTCCGTGGGGCTGTGCAGCCTGCTGGTCAATACCCTATTGCGCCGGGCGCCGCTCAGTGCCGTATTCGGCACTCTGAGCGTGGTCTGGTTGCATTACAGCCTGTGGGCCTATCCGCTGATGAATGACGTCCGCACCCCGCGCGGCATCATGAGTGAGGTCAGCAGCCGAGTTCCGGCACAGGATGAGCTGTTGATCGTCAAGTTCCGCGAGCAGTTCCTGCTGTTTGCCGATCGCCCCATCCAGCACTGGTCCTATCAGGCTGAGAACAAAGCCCAGATCCGGGCCAGTGCCCACTGGATACAAGCAGCGCCGAACCGCTGGTTACTAGCTCCGGCCAGTATGCTGGACCCCTGTTTCGATCCGGCCAAGGGCCAAGCGCTGGGCTTGCGTCATGGCGAGATCTGGACTCTGTATCGCATCGATGCTCTGCGTCCGGCCTGCCAGCAAGCGACCGCCGAACTGAGCCCTTACCGTTATCTGCCCCAGCATGGCTACCAATAAGCGAGACCACTGATGAAGATATTGATCACCGGTTCCGCCGGATTTATCGGCTTTCATGTTGCCGAACGCCTGCTGGCTCAGGGCCACGACGTGGTCGGCATCGACAATCTGAACGACTATTACGACGTCAATCTCAAGTTAGCCCGGCTGGCCCGCATCGAAACTCAGTCCAATTTCCGCTTTCTCAAGCTGGAGCTAGCGGATCGGGCGGCGATGGCCGAGCTGTTTGCTAGCGAGCGGTTCGAGCGGGTCATCCATCTGGGAGCTCAGGCCGGGGTACGCTACTCCATCGACAACCCGCACGCCTATGCCGATGCCAATCTGGTGGGCCATCTCAATGTGCTCGAAGGCTGCCGTCAGAATGGCGTGGGGCATCTGCTCTATGCCTCCTCAAGCTCTGTGTACGGCCTGAACCGCAAGACGCCGTTCGCCACCAGCGATAGCGTCGATCATCCGGTCTCGCTGTATGCGGCCACCAAGAAAGCCAATGAGCTGATGAGCCACAGTTACGCCCATCTGTATGATCTGCCGACCACAGGGCTGCGCTTTTTCACCGTCTACGGCCCCTGGGGCCGCCCGGATATGGCGCTGTTCAAGTTCACCCAGGCGATCCTCGAAGGCCGCCCCATCGACGTCTACAACCATGGCGATATGCGCCGCGATTTCACCTATATCGACGATATCGCCGAGGCGGTGGTGCGGCTGACCGAGGTGATCCCGCAGTGCAATCCCGACTGGACGGTGGAAACCGGCACCCCGGCCGAGAGCAGCGCCCCCTACCGGGTCTATAACATCGGCAATAGCCAACCGGTACAGTTGACGGAATTTATCCGCCAGTTGGAGCAGGCTCTGGGAGTCACAGCGCAGATGAATTTGCTGCCAATGCAACCGGGAGATGTGCTGGAAACCAGCGCCGATACCTCGGCTCTAGAAGCCGCCATAGGCTTTAAGCCGCGCACGGATTTACTGCTGGGCTTGAAGCAGTTTGTGGCGTGGTATCGCGGGTATTATGCGCGTAGATAAATATGAGTCGCCTCTGCAGCGTCTATAGGCGCAATAAAAAAACCACCTCGGCTGAAGGTGGTTTTTTTCTATGTTAACAGCACACTAGACCGGGGATGAACCAATCAGCTGATACCTGTGGAATTAGTGATACCATCAATTACCGGACCACTACCATTTTCAGTGCTTTGAGCAATATCACCCAACTCCATCAGTTGCGGTGCCTGCCACGTTTTTACGTTTTGAATGTCCTGTTGATTCTGCATGAATCTCTCCTTGGGTATAGATATCAGGTTTTTCGACGCCAAGCCGAAACTGAAAGTAGCTTACCAGTTCATCTGGATTTGGCACTAGAGGACATCGTCAAATTTGTAACAATTGATTATCATCTGCCGCAGATCTCCTCACGAGCCCACTTCCATGTCCGACATCAACGCAGCACTGCCCTTCCCCCTGCAACTGGCGCGACTCTGTGCCTGGCGTCCGCTGGATGTCGAGGTTCGCGACCGGCAGCTGGCCGAGCTGGCCGGCCAGCCCCAAGATCTGGATGCCAATTGGCGGTATCTGCAGGATCACCGGCTTTGGGGGCTGGCAGCAGAAGCCCTGGGCGAGCGCTGGGGCACTCATTTTTTGGGGCCACACTGGCAAGCGCTGCAGCACCGAGCCCGGCAGCAGAAGCTGAGCCTGCTGAAACTGGCCGCTATGCAGCAACGACTGGAACAGGCCTTTGCCCAGGCTCAGCTTGATCTGCGGGTGCTGAAGGGACCGGGTTTGAGTCAGCGGCTCTACGGCGATGCCACCGTGCGCCATAGCAAGGATCTGGACTTGCTGGTGCCAGTCAACCAGCTCTGGCAAGCCTGCGATGTGCTGCAACAGCAAGGTTTTTTGCTGCAAGATGCTCCTCAACCTCTGGCCGAAAATCGCCGTCTGATCGCCCGTCATTACTGGCATCTGACCCTGTTGCACCCCCAGCATCAGATACTGGTGGAGCTGCACTGGCGCTTCGAGCCAACCCAGGCACCCAGCCGCGAACTACTATGGCCGGAGCAATTTGCCATGAATCGGGTCGATGAAGCGGAGTTTCTCTATCTTATCCACCACGGCAGCCGTCATCACTGGTTCCGCTTGAAATGGTTGGGCGATATTCTGGCCATCAGCGAGCGCGAGCCTGACCTGTGGCAGAGCTGCCAGCCGTTGGCGAACACGGTGGGGCTGCAGGATGCCCTGGCGCAGGCACTCCATTTAATCCAATGGTTGTGGCCAGAACAGATGACGGTCGCCATGCAGACTCTTCGGGAACAGGGCAGCACCAGAGCCCACTGGATGGCCAATGAAGCCCGTCGCTATCTGCTGGCCCACGACTATCCGGAGCTCAAGGGCAAGATCCTGTTCTCGGACCGGTGGCGTATGCAGCGTTACCAATGGCAGCTGAACGCCCGTTACCGACCCCGCGAGCGCTGGAGCAATTTGTTGGACCGGCTGATGTACGCCTCCTGCGACATCGAGCAGCTGCAGTTGCCTGCTCACCGGCACTGGTGCTACCCGCTACTTCGTCTGCCCTTGCTGGCTCGCCGCTGGTGGATAGCCCGGACGGACTTACAGGCGGTCCGCCACGGATGAAATCACTATTCGGCCTATTTCGTACCTATCGCCGACTCACGCCGCTCAGGCGTCGCGAAGCCTGGCAGTTACTGCTGGCGCTCGCTCGGGCCCGCTGGCAGGTACGAGGCCTGCCGGTGCAGCAGCTCTTCGGGCAATTACCACAGGGGTATCCTCTCTCGCCGCGTCTTGAGCTGCGCGAGATCCACCAGTTGAGCCGACAGGTGCAACGGCTGGCGGGCTGGGTGCCCTGGCGCGCCAAGTGTCTGGAGCAATCCTTGGTGATGAGCCAGCAGTTGGCCGCCCAAGGTATCCCCTATCAGCTCTGTATCGGAGTGAAACGCGGTGAGCAGCAAGCCTTTACTGCCCACGCCTGGATCCTGGTGGCGGGCGAGGTGGTACACGGTGGCCCCGTGCACACCTACGCCCTGATGAGTCAGTATGCCAGCCATTCATCGCCCTAGGTGGT
>NZ_JBVAYG010000012.1:0-116521 GCF_055413365.1 Pseudaeromonas sp. HNCC25DJ182
GGCGGATGTGAGCGTCACGGTGACCGACGATGCGCCGATCCTTACCTCGGTTGAGTCTGCTGTTCTACTGAACAGCGATGCTGGCTTTGCCACAGGATCCTCGGTCTTGAACCTGGGCGCCGATCAACCGGCGATGGGAGATTTGACCGGCAACATTCCGGGATGGGATGGCACCAGTGTGACTTACGCCCAATCGTCCCTGACCTCTAATGAAAAACCGGTCTACTTCTTCGTGGATCCTAACAATCCAGAAACCCTGTTTGCTTACACCAGTGAAACAGCCGGAGCCTATGATCCAGATTCATTGACACAGTCCCTGATCTTCACCCTGGATTATCAGGAGTCTGGTGATTACGCCTTGACCATGGACGGTAAACTGGATGCTCCGACTCAAGAGTTTGGGGCCTCATTCTCCACTACCATTGGTGGGAATCAGGATTACTTGGTGGTTACTAACACGGGAGGCATTTACAAACCCGGTGCTACCATTCCGGATGGTCAGACTGTGGTCATGATGATTGATTCTGCTCCGGGTGTAACCGTGAATTCCAGTCAACAAGGTCTGGGGGCTGACGGTCAGTGGATTGAGGGCGATGCGGTCATCAATTTCAACTTCACGACTCCAGTTGTCAGCGCTGAGTTCAAGATCGATATTCAGTCCGTGAACGTGGGAGCTGGCACGAATGATGTGGATTGGGTGGTTCACGGCACAGATGCCGATGGCAATCTGGTGACCGAAACCGGAACAACCTCCTTTACTGATGGCGTTATGACCCAGATCCCGACCACATTGACTCACATTACCAAAGTCGAGCTGTCGGACCATAGCGGTCTTGAAGGCAATAGTTTCCGGGTGAGTGGTTATGAGGTTGTTGATCGGATTGATGAGGAGCCGTTTGATAAGTCATTTGTGGTTGGCGTGACGGATGCAGATGGCGACACGGCGAGTGGTCAATTGACTGTTACCTTCAACCCGGATGGTGATACGCAGTTACTCGTTGGGTCTAATGCCAATGACGTGACAGGTAGTTCAGCCCGCTTCATCACGACGGCAGATGCCGGAGCCATTGCCGCAGGGAGTGGCGATGACATTCTGGTGGGTGATGAAGGGCGTAGTAGTTTGGTGGGTAAGAGCGTCAATCTGATACTGATGCTGGACACCTCCGGCAGTATGGATTCCAAAATCAGTTTTGACGGCGGCCATAACAACACGACCCGTCTGGAGGCCATGCAGGATGCGGTGAATAACTTGCTGGCTAATCTTGCCGGTGGGGCAGCCGATCATGTGCGGGTTCATATCATCGACTTCGACAGTACCGCAACCAGTCTGGGTTCGTTTGATGTCAAAGATGGTGAGCTGACGGCAGCGGAACAGGCCGTTAATCAGCTGAAAGAGGGAGGTATAACGAACTACGAGGCAGCCTTGCAAGCGGCGTTGAACTGGTTAGGCTCAACCGGAAGTGATGCGCCGTTAACTGGGTCTAATGTCATCAACCAAGCCATCTTTATCTCAGACGGTCAGCCGAATAGTTGGCTGATGGGGAATAGCTCCGATTTGGCTAATTACAGGTACCCTGACGGTTCAGAGGCCGAGGCTCTCAAGCAGATATTGGGACTGTCTGGATCCGATAGCGTTAATGAAGTCGCTTTGTTGGAGCAGTTGTTTGCCCAGATCCAAGCCATCGGCATCAATGTCAGTGCCAATGATTTGAACGTTCTGAATCGGGTCGAAGGCGAATTGGCCAATGTAAACCCCGACGCGGCTACTAACATCACGACTGCTCAACAACTCGATGATGTATTGGCGAACCTGGATCCATCATTGGTATTGCGTGATGCCGGTAATGATGAACTTTCTGGCGGTGGCGGTAATGATCTGCTGTTCGGTGATGCGCCCTTTACCGATACGCTGGCCCATAATGCCGGGCTTATGCTGGCGGCCGGCGCCGGCTGGCAAGTCTTTTCTGAACTGGAAGCGGGTCATAGTACGGTCGACGGTTATGATCACTGGACGCGCGCCGATACCGTTGCTTACATTCAGGATCATGCCGAGGAGTTAGCGCAAGAATCGGGTCGTAATCTGGGCAATGATATTCTGGATGGCGGCGCCGGTAATGACTATCTGTTTGGTCAGGAAGGCAATGACCGGCTCGATGGTGGCGTGGGCAATGATCAACTGTACGGCGGTTCCGGTAGTGATGAGATGACGGGTGGTAACGGCAATGATGTCTTTGTCTGGTTGAAGGGGGATGCTGATAAATCAACCGATACCATCACTGATTTCACCATCGGTCATGACAAGCTGGATCTGGCAGATGTCTTGAACGATCCGACGGGTAATCTCTCCAACTATCTGTCCGTTACCGGCAGTGGGGACGATGCACTGGTCAAGGTTTACAGTGCTGGTAATGCCAGTGGGGGTGGCACTGCGGATTTGACCATTGTCCTGGACGGTTTGGCCTCAACGTCTACCGAGTTGCAACAGTTGCAGGACTATTTGCTCAATCAGGATGGTGTCATCAAGTAAATCGTGGGCAATGGATTGGGCTCTCGGGCCCAATCCGGATAGTCCTCGGGCGGTTAGCATGAGTTGTCGAGCGATTGGTACACAAAGCAGTTGCTTGCCAACTGATGAATTGGTTAACTAGCGGCGAATTGATTCGGGTATTTGATGGCGTTTCGGGAGGCCGAGTGGCGATGATTAACTGGCTGGAAGTAGAAGGCGTTCGCTATGAAGGGCAGGGGGATTCGATCCATTGCCAGACGGCGGTTGGCTTCCATTCCCAGTTGCCAGGCCACACGCTGGATGGACTGGAGGTTGCCGATGCGCAGGGTAATCCGTTGGGATACCTGAGCGTTGACTTTCAATCGGGACATTTGGCGATATCACCACTGGCTTCGATGGCGGAGTTGGCCTCGACCCAGCTCCTGATATCCGATGAGAATGGTGTGCATGCGATCAGTCTGCACGAGATCGAATCATCGCCTATGGATTTATCCTGGTTGGCTGCCGAGTCGGATTTTTTGGATCCGGCTGTATTGGCGGCACCGCTGGAGCCGCAGGAGAATTACACCTTGGCGTTATCCTCGGTGGTGTCAGATGGTGACGAAACTCTGGATGCTTTTTTTGGCGAGAGCTCGACTCACGAGATCCCGGCCTATGAGGTACCGTCAACGGACACCTCGTTGCAGATGACCTCCGTGTATCTGGAATATGGCGTCGAGCCGCTGCATATGCCCTTGTTACCTGAACATACTGATTTACATCATCTGTTCTGATCGGTGTTCTTGTTAATACCTACCTATCTATGACTCTGCGATGGAATAACCTGTCATGCTGAAAACCAGTGCTCTTCTTACTTGCCTGTTTATCTGTGCGGTTCAGGCTCAGGAACAGGGCGTTCCGGCGAATGCACCTCACATAGTGACCACCGGAAGTGCGGAAATTCGGGTACCAGCCGATATGGCAACGCTGGATTTTTCGATTAGCTTGTTGGAAAAAGAGACCCTCAAGGCCCGGCAGGCGGTGGATGCTCGGGTGGCTGCGTTTGTGAACGCATTGGAAGCGGCCGGATTTAAACGCCAGGATTTGGTGGCGGGTAATCTGCAATTAAGCCCTGAGTATGTGTATACCGACAATCAGAAGCCCAAACCCAATGGCTATCGGGCGACACGGGAAGTGAGCGTACGCCTCTACCAGTTGGAGCGCGTCAGTCAGATTATTGATGTGGCGTTGAAATCTGGTCTGGAATCAGTACAACGGATCCAATACGGTGTGCGTGATGAGACTCGCTATCTGAATCAGGTGCGCCAGCAGGCCATTGAGGATTCCAAAAGCAAGGCGAACGAACTGGCTAAGGCCTATACCATGACGCTGGGTAAGGTTTATTCCATTCAATACAATACCACGATGCCACAACGCCCCATGGTGATGGGGAAGATGATGATGGCAGAGGCGGCCCCGGCAGACAGCTATATTGCCGATGATATCCGTTTTAGCGATAACGTCAGTGTGGTATTCAATCTGGAGTAATGCCGCGGATTGTTTAAATTCAAACCATAACAAAAGAGCCCTTGCGGGCTCTTTTTTTGTGCATCCAAATGCGGGATTAATGCAGGATCCGTGCGCGGATGGTGCCATCGATTTGCTTCAGACGCGCAAGGGCCTCTTCACTGCGTTCCGTTTCAACATCAATGACCACATAGCCAATGTCCGCTGTGGTTTGCAGGTACTGACCGGCGATGTTGATCCCTTCGTCGGCAAAGGCCTGGTTAATCTTGTTCAATACCCCGGGTTGGTTGCGGTGGATGTGCAGCAGACGGCTGGAGCCGCGATGCTCGGGCAGCGAAACCTCCGGAAAGTTGACGGCTGACAGCGTGGAGCCGTTATCAGAGTACTTCACCAGCTTGCTGGAGACTTCCAGGCCGATGTTCTCTTGGGCTTCCTGAGTGGAGCCGCCGATATGGGGGGTCAGCAAGACATTATCGAAAGCTTGCAGCGGAGAAACAAATGGCTCGCCGTTGGCGGTCGGTTCGACCGGGAACACGTCGATGGCGGCTCCAGCCAGATGACCACTGGCCATGGCGGCGGTCAGAGCCGGTATGTCGACCACGGTACCGCGTGCGGCGTTGATCAGAATCGCACCGGCTTTCATCTTCGCCAATTGCGCTTCGCCGATCATGTCTTTGGTGGAGGCGGTTTCAGGAACATGCAGGGTGACCACATCCGACATAGCCAACAACTCATCCAGGGTGGCAACCTGAGTCGCGTTGCCCAAGGAGAGCTTGTTCTCGATGTCGTAGTAATAGACTTTCATGCCGATGCTTTCGGCGATGATGGACAATTGGGTGCCGATGTGGCCATAGCCGATGATGCCCAGCTTCTTGCCGCGGGCCTCGACGGAGTTGTTAGCGCTCTTGTCCCACTCACCGCGGTGAGCCTTGGCATTCTTGGCCGGAATACCGCGCAACAGCAGCAGGATCTCGCCCAGCACCAGTTCGGCCACACTACGCGTGTTGGAGAACGGAGCGTTAAACACCGGAATGCCCAGCGCTGCAGCCGCTTTTAGATTGACCTGATTGGTACCAATACAGAAACAACCAATAGCGACCAGCTTCTGTGCGGCAGCCAGCACTTGTTCGGTCAGGTTGCTCCGTGAGCGGATACCGACGAAATGAACATCCCGGATTTTTTCAATCAGTTCAGCTTCTTCCAGTGAGCCTTTGAGGTATTCGATATTGCTGTAACCAGCGGCCTTGAAGGTGTCGACTGTGTTGGGGTGTACACCTTCCAGCAGCAGGATTTTGATCTTGTCTTTTTCCAGTGATACTCGGCTCATTTCGGTCCCTCATGCGCAACGTTATGGATGCAACGTCAAGTCACTCAGCTTGTCGTTCCATGTCTGGTGAGGGGAGTAAACTAGCAAAAAATAGCAACGTTGGGCAATCAGCTTTCGGTGCCGGAGTGTAGTTTCCTCCAGCATTTCCATGATGACGGCACATCTTGGCACCCGATGACCGATGGTGCCTGAACAAAATATCTGCGGTTGTCGCGCTTGGCTGGCAAACGTTTACGAAGTCAGGTACTCCATCACCTGTTCCGTGTTCAGTAATTGTACAGGGTCGGGGATCAGTAAATTTTGCCACATGAAGTTATGGTGCTCGATGATGCGGGCGGCTTCCAGATGAGGGCGATTAGCCGTGGTATGGGCATCTTCAACGGCGATGAGTTGATAATCGAGACTGGCGGCGGCACGCAGTGTGGTGTCGACACAAAAATCGGTGGCACAGCCTGTGACGATGAGACGGCCAACACCCAGTGAATACAGCAGCGGCTGCAGGCCGGTGCGGTAAAACGCATCACAAGCTGTTTTGCGGATCAGATGATCCGTGGTTTCACGGTGTAGTTGTGGCAATAACTGCCATCCGGCGGTATGTGGCTCTAACACATCATCAGTCGGGCCATCGTGTTGAATAAACACCACAGGCGTGCTTTGCTGATGACAGGCATCGATGAGCAGATTGATATTGGCGACGACACTGGCGCTGCGGTATCGACTTTGTTCCGAAGCAAAGAGCCCCTGTTGCATGTCGATGACCAGCAAGGCTAGGCGGGAATGAGTTAGCATGCTCAGCTCCAATTGAGATGAGATGCCATGCTAGCAGAGCCGGCTGCGGCCCGCTATCTCGGGTGAGGGCACCAGGAAACACAATAGGAACATAATATGATTGCATCACGTTGTTTGTTTGCCATGTTGCTGCTTTCCAGCAGCTCTTTTGCTGCCGATTCAGTGGTGGTGGGTACCGACAGCGCCTCAGGAAATACCATTATCTCGACGGGGCCGCGTCGTACCGACGTGCTCATTCCCGTGGATGGCGCCGCCGAGCGAGTGTGCTGGTTTGATGGACAAAAGTTCTCCAAAGGCGCCCGGATCAAGGCCGGAGATGAGTGGTTAGTCTGTGCTCGGGAAAATGATTATGAGACCAACGGTAGCCTGAGCTGGCGAGCGGCCGCCGAGCTGTCGCAACAGAGTGGCAGTAAGATCCAGATCAATTAGCGTCAGCCGGGTGATGGTTGAGCGTCAATATGCGGGAAAAGAGTGCAAGATAAGGTTTAACACGCCACCAGCTTGTACATTTGTTGCTCTGTTTTCTAGTCTTTGGGAAGAGATAAGGCCCTGACAGGAAATGAGCATGACGCTTTCCCGATTATTTAATGTCTGCATGATGGTCATCTTGCTATTGGTCACCTTGTTACTGGTGCGGGTCCAGATCGGCATGGTGCGGGATTCCATTCATGACCAGATGGCCGCAAATTTGGAAACTGCATCAACCTCGTTAGGCTTGGTGTTGCAAGGAGCCTTTTTAGGTGGCGATCCTGTGATGGCGGAAACCATTGTCAATGCGATGTTTGATGGTGGCTACGTCAAATCCATCCGGTTAGTGGATCCGGATGGCAAGGAACTATTCAAGCGTGAGTTTGCGGATGATGAGGCATCTGCTCCGGATTGGCTGGTGCAGATATTGGCATTTCCCCGCACCGAACTATCCCGTGAAATTACCGATGGCTGGAATGTGCTTGGCACCTTGCACATCGAAGGTCACCGCGGTTATGCCTATGGCTACTTATGGCGAGCCGTGCAGTCACAGCTGTGGATCCTGGGAATTGGTTTGCCCCTCGCCGTCGTGGCGATAGCGCTTCTGGGTCATGTGCTGTTGCGACCATTGCGCCGTGCCATCATACGTATCGCTATTTTGTCCCGCAATCACCTCCCGGGGACCCTACCAGGTTCTGCCATCCGGGAACTGGATGCGTTAGCACAGTCCGTCAACCAGCTGATCCAGGAAAAACATCGTAACTATCTGCGTCGTAAACTAAAGCTGCTCAGATGGCGGCAAAGCCTGGGGTTCCAGAAATCGCCCCGGGTTGTTACTTCCCTAACTCCGCCCAGCCAATTCAGATCCACTCAGGGCGATATGTTGCTCTATCAACGACTGCCGATCCCGATGTCGACACTATTGACCTGGCGTCAGAGTGAGAGTCGTGATCCTGAACGCATCTGGCTGGAGTTTCAGCGGATATGGCCTCTTGCGTTGGCTGAGCCTGCGCGCGGGGTGCCGATTTCATTAACATTGCTGGCGGATCCCTGGTGGCCGCAGTTACGCGCTTTGTTATCGAGCCAAGCTCCCTTGCAACTGGAGTGGCAGGCCACTGGGGATGCCTTGCCTGAAGGGTGTTTTGAACGCTTGTCCGAACTCTCCCGACTAGGGGTTACTCATCAGCTAGGCAATTTCATGGCCGATAAATCCAGTTTCCTGCTGCTGGAGAAAATGCAGCCACAGTGGGTGATTACTTCGTGGCAGCCGGATATCCCGCCAGCCTATTGGATTTTGCATAATGTTACCGTCCATGATCTGGGGGCCGGGGTGTTGCTCGAGTCTGCACCGCAGACTGAATTGCTGCTGGAGCTGGAGTTTAATGGCTATTCACAGGTTGGAGGTAGCGATGGGCTCACCCCTTAATCGGCTCACACTCGGAGTGATTCTCTGGAGCCTCAGCCTGTTGAGCTGGGGCGCAACGCGAGGACCGATCGTGATTGCCGGTGGCGATCTGAACGGCGTCTATTTCCAGATCGCGGGCGAGTTTTGCCGTCTGGCTTCGCTGGACGATCCGGATCTGGTCTGCTCTGTGATGCCGAGCGCTGGCTCGACTGAGAATTTGCAGCTGTTGCGTGAAGGTCTGGTCAATTTGGCGCTGGTCCAAGGGGATCTTCTGTATTGGGCGCAGCGCGGCGAAGGTCCCTATCAGGGACGGGCTATCCCGCAACTGCGCTCTGTGATGGCGACCCATGCCGAGCCGTTCACCTTGATGGTGCTCAGTACACAAACGGCCAATCTGGCCGCACTACAGGGCAAGCCGCTTTATCTGGGGGCCGAGCATTCAGGCTCGCGAGCCACGGCCTTGCTGGTGCTCAAACAGTTGGGATTGCCCGATGTGGAGCAGCAGGAAGTTGCGGTTGATGATCCAATGACAGCGCTATGCGAGCAAAAAATCGCGGCCTGGGCCATGGTCATCGGTCATCCTAACAAACAGGTATTGGATACGGCCAAGCGTTGCGCCATTCGCTTCGTTCCCATACTACCGAGGAATAAGCCGGGGGCGGCCGAAAAATATCCCTTTTATCGAGTCAGCCAAATTCCGGGACGTCTCTACCCCGGGGTACTGACCAACACGCCAACTTTGGCACTGCCTGCCATCATGGTGACGACTGCTGGCATGGATAATCAGTTGGTGAGTGGGTTGATCACGGGCTATTGGCAACACCGTAAATCCTTTAACAAGAAAGTCTCGGCCTATGCCAATCTGTTCCGGCTACCTGCCCATATGCAGCAAGCAGCCATGCTGATTCCTATGCACCCAGCTGCTGCTCCTGCGCTAGCGGGTCTGCGTTAACTTGAACGATTACAGAACCATGCGTGGTGATTTGAAGTTACCGTTGCCGATGCGACTGCGATAATCGGTCCATAGCTTGAGACGATCCGCATCGCCGACTAACTGAGCTTCCTTGCGCTGGTTCATGATCCACAAACTCTTGGCATCAAAGCTGTAGACAGGGAATAAGTCGGGACGCTTGCTGGCCGGGTAGAGAGCTGCCTTAATGTTGTCCAGCACCAGCGGATCCGACTTCTTGGTCGGGTAATAAGCCAGCACCATATGAAATTGGTTGTAATCCAGCGCCTTGACGTAGACCAGTCGCAACTTCTCCTCGGCAACCCCCAACTCCATCAGGGTGTAATACTTAGCCAGGCTGTAATCTTCGCAGTCGCCACCGCGGGCCCCTAAAAACTCCAGCGGGCGCGCCCAGAAATCATCCTTTCCCCACAGGCGTTGATCCGGTACGTAGATCAGCTGATTGAAGAAGTTGTTGACGCTCTCGATTTTGCTGCGCTCGGCCATACTCTCCTGACGTTTCAGGGTGGCGAGCCATTGATCGATGCGCGGTAGTACCGCAGCGCCGTAAGTCGCCTGGAGTTGATCCCGGAGTGTTTGTTGGCGCAAATAGCTTTCCAACGGTGAGTCGGTGGCTTGCGCCGATCCACACCATAGGCCGGTGAATAGGCTACCGAGCAATAGCAGTAGAGAGTGATGAGACATGAGTGCCAATCCCGAGGCTATCAATACTCTCTTGAGCTTAGGATCCCCACCTGACAAGTCAAAACTCGCGGTCGCGAACCTTGGCTGATGCCGTGTGTACCAGTACGGATATTGCGGGGCGAGGGAGAGCGGGGAATACGCCAGTCTGTGGTCAGCCTCAGGCCAGTGGCATGACCACATCGCACGACGGCTCTGCTGCCGACTGCGCCACTTCAACCTGCAGGGAGATTGGACCCCGGCTTTGGCAACAACAGGGCAATACTTGACCCGGCCCGATATAGGCGAGCGGTGGGGAGGGATAAACCAGATGTGCGGCTTGCTCCGGCTGCGCCAGCTGCAAGCGACAAGCACCGCAGTAACCGCTGCGGCACTGATATTCGACGGCATGTCCGGTACGCTCCAACGCGGTGAGCAGGGTCTCACCGGGCTGGAGTTTGAAACGGCCGCGCGGAGTGATCAGCACGGGATCTGTCATGACGCACTCATGGTTGGGTCGTTACAGGCTGAAGCCATCCAGGTCACCGGCGTTCATTTCGCTGTCGATCTGGCCGACCAGATAGGAGCTGACCTCCACCTCTTGCGGTGCGACCTGCACATTGTCGGAGCTGAGCCAGGCATTGATCCAGGGCAGAGGGTTCGGCTTGTCGGCGAAGGGTGGGGTCAGTCCGACGGCTTGCATCCGCACATTGGTGATGAACTCCACGTACTGACATAGTATGTCGCGGTTCAGGCCGATCATGGAGCCATCCTTGAACAGATATTCAGCCCACTCTTTTTCCTGCTCGGCGGCGCGTAAAAACAATGCCTGACTCTCGTCCCGACATTCGGCGGCGATTTGCGCCATCTGCGGATCATCCTTGCCACTTTGCAGCAGGTTCAGCATGTGCTGGGTGCCAGTCAGGTGCAGGGCTTCATCGCGGGCAATCAACTTGATGATCTTGGCGTTGCCTTCCATCAGCTCGCGCTCGGCAAAGGCAAATGAGCAGGCAAAGCTGACATAGAAGCGGATCGCCTCCAGGGCGTTGACACTCATCAGGCACAAATAGAGCTTCTTCTTGAGCTCATACAAGGAGACCTGAACAGTCTTGCCGTTGAGCAGGTGTTCTCCCTCGCCAAATTGCTGCCAGAGCTGGGTGGCGGCAATCAACTCATCGTAATAGCTGGCGATATCATCGGCCCGTTTGATGATCTCCTGGTTGACCACAATATCGTCAAACACCAACGCCGGATCCTTGACCAGGTTGCGGATGATGTGGGTATAGGAGCGGGAGTGGATGGTCTCGGAAAAGGCCCAGGTCTCGATCCAGGTCTCCAGCTCGGGCAGCGAGACCAGAGGCAACAAGGCCACGTTCGGACTGCGTCCCTGGATCGAGTCCAGCAGGGTCTGGTACTTGAGATTCGAGAGAAAAATATGCTGTTCGTGAGCAGGCAGGGCTTGATAGTCGATGCGATCCCGCGAGACATCGACCTCTTCCGGGCGCCAGAAGAAGGAGAGCTGCTTTTCGATCAGCTTCTCGAAGATTTCATGCTTTTGTTGGTCGAAACGCGCCACATTGACCGTCTGACCAAAAAACATGGGTTCTTGCAGCGGATTATTGGCCTGTTTGCTGAATGTACTGTAAGCCACGGTCTGGATCCTTCAAGGCTATCTCACGGGTTTCATTGGCCTCATGGCTATCCCCTCCGCAGAGGGGATACAGGGCATTAAATTTTGCAGGCGCCGCCTGCGCAGCCATCATCCTGGGTCTGCTGGGCATCATCGGCACCATCACGGGTATTGTGATAGTAAAGGGTCTTGATGCCGAGCTTGTAGGCATTGAGCAGATCGGTGAGCAACTGCTTCATCGGTACCTTGCCGCCGTCAAAACGCGACGGGTCGTAGCTGGTGTTGGCCGAAATCGACTGATCGACAAACTTTTGCATCACGCCCACCAACTGCAGATAGCCTTCGTTGGAGGGCTGGCTCCACAACAGCTCGTAGCGCTCTTTCAAGGTGGCGTAGTCCGGTACCACCTGACGCAGAATACCGTCCTTGGAGGCCTTGACGCTGATGAGGCCCCGGGGCGGCTCGATACCATTGGTCGCATTGGCGATCTGGCTGGAGGTTTCGGAGGGCATCAACGCCGTCAAGGTACTGTTGCGCAGGCCATGAGTGGTGATGGCGTGGCGCAGGCTCTCCCAGTCCAGTTGCAGCGGCTCGGCACAGATGGCATCCAGATCCCGCTTGTAGCTATCAATTGGCAACACGCCCTTGGCATAGGTGGTTTCGTGGAAACGTGGGCAGGGGCCAAGCTCCTTGGCCAGAGCCACCGAGGCCTTGAGCAGATAGTACTGAATGGCCTCGAAGGTTCTGTGGGTCAGCCCCAACGCGGAACCATCCGAATAGCGCACGCCGTGTTTGGCCAGGTAGTAGGCGTAGTTGATAACGCCAATCCCCAGCGGGCGTCGCCACATAGCACCATTTTTCCCGGCCGGAACCGGATAGTCCTGGTAATCCAGCAGTGCATCCAGGGCGCGAACCGCCAGATCGGCCAGGTTTTCCAGCTCATCCAGCGAGTCGAGAGCCCCCAGATTAAAGGCTGACAGGGTGCACAGGGCAATCTCGCCATTGTCATCGCGCAAGTCGTTGAGCGGCTTGGTGGGCAAGGCGATTTCCATACAGAGGTTGCTTTGCCGCACCGGTGCCACGGCCGGATCGAAGGGGCTGTGGGTGTTGCAGTGATCGACGTTCTGGATGTAGATACGCCCGGTTCCGGCGCGCTCTTGCATCAACAGGGAGAAGATCTCGACTGCCTTGATGCTCTTTTTCCGGATCGCAGGGTCTGCCTCATACTGCAGATACAGACGTTCAAACTCGGCCTGATCGGCAAAGAAGGCATCGTAGAGACCGGGGGCGGCCGAAGGGCTGAACAGGGTGATATTGCCACCCTGGATCAGACGCTGGTACATCAGCTTGTTGAGCTGAACCCCATAGTCCATGTGGCGCACCCGGTTGTCTTCGACACCCCGGTTGTTCTTCAGTACCAGCAGGGATTCCACTTCCAGATGCCACAGTGGATAGAACACGGTCGCGGCGCCACCGCGTACACCGCCCTGGGAGCAGCATTTGACTGCAGTCTGGAAGTATTTGTAGAACGGGATACAGCCAGTATGGAAGGCTTCGCCGCCACGGATCTCCGAGCCCAGGGCGCGTATGCGACCGGCATTGATGCCAATGCCCGCTCGTTGCGAAACATAACGCACCACGGCCGAAGCGGTGGCATTGATGGAATCCAGGCTGTCATCGCATTCCACCAGCACGCAGGAGCTGAACTGGCGGGTCGGAGTGCGCACCCCGGACATGATCGGCGTCGGCAATGAAATCTTGAAGGTGGAGCAGGCATCGTAGAAACGGATGACATACTCCAGGCGAGTATCCTTGGAGTAACGGGAGAACAGGCAGGCAGCAACCAGCATGTACAGAAATTGCGGACTCTCGTAGATGTCGCCGGTGACGCGGTTTTGCACCAGATATTTGCCTTCGAGCTGCTTGATGGCGGCATAGGCAAACAGCATATCCCGCTCATGATGCAGGTGGCGATCCAGCTCCTGGAGCTCCTCGGCGCTGTAATCCTGCAGCAGATGAGCATCGTAACGGCCTTCAGCCACCAGTTTTTTCACATGCTGATACAGAGGTGGCGGGGTGAATTCGCCATAGGCCTTCTTGCGCAGATGAAACATCGCCAGGCGCGCCGCCAGGTACTGGTAATCCGGGGCATCGGTGCTGATGAGATCGGCGGCGGCGCGGATCAGGGTCTCGTGAATATCTGCTGTCTTCATGCCCGCATAAAACTGGATATGGGCGCGTAGCTCGACTTGGGAAACCGAGACATTATCGAGCCCTTCAGCGGCCCAGGTAACCACGCGGTGGATCTTGTCCAGATCCAGGGGTTCAGTACGACCGTCGCGTTTGGTGACTAGCAAATTGGTGTTCATTCCCGTACCCATTCCTTGTTGTATGCCGGCCGTGTCGGCGCGGTGAAGTCTCAGGAACACAGCGATGCGTGATCAGGACTATGCCCGAAGGCCCCGGATACAGCGGGTGATGGTAGTGCCGGGAGTTGGCATGCATCACAAGGCGCGGGGCAGGATGCAAATAGGGTGCATCCCTGGTGGGCGATGTCGGTGATAAATACTACATCTAGTGTTGTTGTGGTTTCGAGGCACAACATAGCGGGCGTCGACGGCTGCTGCAAGGGACTGCCGCGGGGACGAGTTGTGGATAGATCTTTACAAGGCAAGTACAAAGCGGCTTTGCGGCGGTTACAAAAAAATACATTTTTTTTTTATGTTTAGCCTTGCGCCAATCGGTGACGCAAGGGGGCGCCAGATTGGCGCACGACTTGAGTGAGGATGGGGCGCCAGATCAGTGAGGGGCTAGCCACTGGTGCAAGGCGGCTACATCATCAAAGTTCCAGTCGGCCCCCCATTCGGCCGTTGCCTCTGCCGGGTCCATATAACCCCAACCGGCAATGGCGGTTCGCATCCCGGCGGCGCGTCCGGCCTCTATATCGCGGATGTGATCGCCGACATACAAACACTCTGCCGGCTCGACGCCGAGCTGGGCGCAGGCATAGAACATAGGGTCGGGATGAGGCTTGCGCACCGGCAGGGTGTCGGCGCTGACGATCACGCCGCAGTGGGGTAGCTCCGCTACTTGTGCCATCAAGGGCTCGGTGAGAAACGCCGGTTTGTTGGTGACTATGCCCCAACGGATGCCCTGGGCATTGAGCCAGGCTATAAACTCCGGCATGCCCTGGTAGGGACGCGTACCTTCGCAGAGATGGGCGGCGTAGTAATCCAGCAGAGCTTGTCGCAGGGCGGGGGTATCCATGCGCGCCAGCTGCTCCTCACCAAAGCCCGCTTTGAGCAGCCCCAAGGCCCCATCGGAGGCGATACGGCGGATGACTGTGTCCGGCAGTGGTGCCATGCCCTCGCGCTGGAGGACATGATTTACTGCCGCCCCCAGATCGGGGGCTGTGTCGAGCAGGGTGCCATCCAGATCAAACAGGACGGCGGCAAAGCGCGGAGCCGCAGGGTGTGACATCAGGATTACTCCGGTTTGTGGCAATGCAGCATGTAATTGACATCTACCTTATGGGTCTGGCTGAACTGGCCCAGCAGGGGATTGTAGCGCACGCCGCGCATCAGTTTGAGCTGCAGGCCAGCCTGTTCTGCGAAGCGGGCAAGCTCTGCTGGCTGGATGAATTTTTTGTGATCATGAGTGCCTTTAGGAACCATGTTTAGCAGGTATTCGGCGCCCACGATCATCAGCAACCAGGATTTCGGATTGCGATTGATGGTGGAGAAAAACAGCTGACCGCCGGGTTTGGCCAGCCGCGCGCAGGCGCGCACCACGGATGCCGGATCCGGCACATGCTCCAACATCTCCATGCAGGTCACCACATCGAATTGCCCCGGCTGCGCTTCGGCCAGCGCCTCGACAGTCCCCTGGTGATAGTCAACCTCGACGCCGCTTTCCAGAGCATGCAGACGGGCGACTTGTAGAGGTTGCTTGCCCATATCCAGGCCGGTGACCCTTGCACCCTGACGGGCCATCGCTTCAGAGAGGATGCCGCCGCCGCACCCCACATCCAGGATCTGTTTGCCAAACAGGCCATTGCAGTGCTCGGCGATCCACTCCAGGCGCAAGGGATTCAACTGATGCAAAGGTTTGAATTCCCCCTCCAGATCCCACCACCGGCTAGCAACGGCTTCAAATTTGGCGATTTCCTGATGGTCTACGTTCATGGCGACGGCTTCCTAAACGGCATAGTGGGAATGGCGAGCCATTATAACCAAGCTCTCGCCCTGTGACAGCAAGCCATTCTGGATGCTGGGGAATCACCCATTTTTGTGCTAGAATGCCGCCCTTATGCTTTCAAGTAGATTGAAGTAGGGACCTAGGGTTATATGAGTGAGCTGGCCAGAGAAATCACGCCAATCAACATCGAAGATGAGTTGAAGAGCTCCTACCTGGATTACGCCATGAGCGTTATCGTGGGTCGAGCTCTGCCGGACGTGCGAGATGGTTTAAAGCCTGTGCACCGTCGTGTCCTGTTCGCCATGCACGAACTGGGTAATGACTGGAACAAGGCCTACAAGAAATCGGCCCGTGTGGTCGGTGACGTCATCGGTAAGTATCACCCGCACGGGGATAGTGCCGTTTACGACACCATAGTGCGGATGGCACAAGATTTTTCCATGCGCTACATGCTGGTCGACGGTCAGGGTAACTTCGGTTCTGTGGATGGCGACTCCGCGGCGGCGATGCGTTACACCGAAATCCGGATGAACAAGATCGCCCACGAATTGCTGGCCGACCTGGATAAGGAAACTGTGGATTGGGTGCCGAACTATGACGGTACCGAGATGATCCCGGCGGTGATGCCGACCAAGATCCCCAACCTGCTGGTCAACGGTTCATCCGGGATCGCGGTCGGGATGGCAACCAATATCCCGCCCCACAATCTGACCGAAGTGGTCGAGGCGTGTCTGGCGCTGATCGACAATAGTGAGCTGACCATTGATGAGCTGATGCAGTACGTGCCAGGTCCGGACTTCCCGACTGGCGGTATCATCAACGGTCGCTCCGGCATCATCGACGCCTACCGCACCGGTCGTGGCAAGATCTATGTCCGCGGCAAGCACCATATCGAGACCGACGAGAAAAACGGTAAAGAGAGCATCATAGTCACCGAGTTGCCTTACACGGTGAATAAGGCGCGTCTCATCGAGAAGATCGCGGAGCTGGTCAAAGACAAAAAGCTCGAGGGCATCACAGCCCTGCGCGACGAATCGGACAAAGACGGGATGCGGATGGTGGTCGAGCTGCGCCGTGGCGAAGTCGCCGAGGTGGTACTCAACAACCTGTATGCCCATACCCAGTTGCAAAACGTGTTCGGCATGAACATGGTTGCCTTGGTCAATGGTCAACCCAAGACCTTGAACCTCAAGGAGATCCTGGCCGCTTTCATCGACCACCGTCGTGAAGTGGTGACTCGCCGTACCGTATTCGAACTGCGCAAGGCGCGGGATCGTGCCCATATCTTGGAAGGCCTGGCGATTGCGCTGGCTAATATCGATGCCATCATCGAGCTGATCCGGAACTCACCGAGCCCGGCGGAAGCCAAGGCGGGTTTGATTGCTCAGGCTTGGGCTCTGGGATCCGTCGCTGCCATGCTGGAGCGTGCTGGTGACGACGCCGCTCGTCCCGAGTGGCTGGAGCCGGAATACGGCATCCGCGAAGGCCAATATTTCCTGACTGAACAACAGGCGCAAGCCATTCTCGATCTGCGTCTGCACAAGTTGACCGGCCTCGAGCATGAGAAGATCCTGGATGAATATCAGGAACTGCTGAACCAGATCGCTGAACTGTTGCGCATTCTGAACAGCCCGGCACGTTTGATGGAAGTGATCCGTGAAGAGCTGGAGCTGGTGAAGAGTCAGTTTGGCGATGCGCGTCGTACCACCATTCAAGCGGCAAGCATTGAAATCAACATGGAAGATCTGATCACTCCGGAAGATGTAGTGGTGACGCTCTCCCATGAAGGCTATGTGAAGTATCAGCCCTTGTCAGACTATGAAGCCCAGCGTCGGGGTGGTCGCGGTAAATCGGCCACCAAGATGAAGGAAGAAGACTTCATCGAGCAGCTGCTGGTGGCCAATACCCACGACACCATTCTGTGCTTCTCCACGCGCGGCAAGGTGTACTGGCTCAAGGTCTATAACCTGCCGGAAGCCAGCCGCGCCGCACGTGGTCGACCCATCATCAATTTACTGCCGCTGGACGAGAACGAGCGGATCACTGCGATCCTGCCGGTCAAGTCTTATGACAGTGACAAATACGTGTTCTTCGCTACTGCTGACGGTACTGTGAAGAAAACGGAACTGTCGGCTTTCTCCCGTCCGTTGAGCTCCGGTATTCGTGCCATCACGCTTAAGGAAGGGGACGAACTGATAGGTGTCGATATCACCGACGGTAGCAACGAGATCATGCTGTTCTCCGATGCGGGTAAGGTCGTCCGCTTCGCTGAAGGCTACGCTCGTGGCGACGCCGACAGTGATACCGATGATGACAGCGAAGAGACCGAATCCGAGAGCGATAGCTCTGATGCGGTTGACGGTGTTGATAGCGCGGAAACCAAGGTGAGCAGCAAGGGTGTCCGCCCGATGGGCCGGACCGCCACCGGGGTTCGTGGTATCAAACTGGCAAGCGGTGATCGTGTGGTGTCGCTGATTGTGCCTCGTGAGGATGGCGCCATCCTGACGGCTACAGCTAACGGTTATGGGAAACGGACCGCCTTGTCCGAATACCCGACCCGTAGTCGTGGTACCCAGGGTGTTATCTCCATCAAGGTCGATGAGCGCAATGGTAAGGTCGTCGGGGCCGTGCAGGTGACTGAGCAGAATGAAATCATGCTGATCACCAACGCCGGAACCCTGGTGCGTACCCGCGTTACCGAGGTCAGCATCATAGGTCGGAATACCGGCGGTGTCCGTCTGATCCGCACCATGGAAGGCGAAGAGGTGGTGAGCCTCGAACGTATCGCCGAGCCGGTGGTCGACGAAAGTGACGAGTCGTTGGTCGATGATGCCATCGAGACCGGGATGGATGCGGAAGCCAATACCGACGTCGAAGGCGATGCGCCAGCCACCGAACAGGATGCTGACGAATAACGTCTGATGACATGAGGCGGCCTGCGGGCCGCCTTTTATTTATCCATCATCTGGTCAATGCCGGGAAATGGCATCGACCAGGTCGATGAAAAACCTTTTGCGCCGGATCACGGTTCGGTGTAAAAGCTGGTAGTTCCAAGGAAGCCAACGGAAGAGAAGATGAGCAAGGTTTATAACTTTTGTGCAGGCCCGGCCATGCTGCCGGAAGAGGTAATGGCGCAAGCCCAACGCGAATTCATCGACTTTAGTGGTCTGGGTGTCTCCGTGATGGAGCTCTCCCACCGTGGCAAGGAGTACATGGCGGTTGCCGCCGAGGCGGAGAAGGATCTGCGCGATTTGATGCAGGTGCCGGACAACTACAAGGTACTCTTCATGCACGGTGGTGGTCGCGGCCAGTTCGCGGCCGTGCCCCAGAACTTACTGGGTGGTGCCAACAAGAAGGCGGACTACCTGCTGTCCGGCGTCTGGTCGAAAGCGGCACTGACCGAAGGTCAGAAGTTTGGTGATATTCAGGGCGTCGAGGGTGTGGTCAAGCACGACAACGGTGGTTTTTCGCTGATCGAAAAGCCTCAGTTCCGTGCTGATGCAGCCTATGTGCATTTTTGCCCGAACGAAACCATTGAAGGCATCGAGATGTTCGATCTGCCGGAAACCAACGGCATTCCGCTGGTAGCCGATATGTCCTCCACCATATTGTCTCGCCCGGTGGATGTCAGCCAGTACGGCATCATCTACGCTGGTGCCCAGAAGAATATCGGCCCGTCCGGTCTGGCGGTGGTGCTGGTTCGCGATGACCTGCTGGGGAATGCCCGCCCCGATACCCCAGCAATCTTCGATTACAAGGTGACGGCCGATAACGACTCCATGTTCAACACCCCGCCGACCTATTCCTGGTATCTGGCCGGTCTGGTGTTCAAGTGGTTGAAGCGCCAGGGTGGTCTGGAAGCCATGGAAGCCCGGAATATCGAGAAGGCGAAGTTCCTGTATGACTATATCGATGCCAGCGATTTCTACAGCAACCATGTGGCGCTGAACTGTCGCTCGCGGATGAACATTCCGTTCCAGTTGCAAGATGCCGCTCTGGATGCTGCCTTCCTTAGTGACTCCAAGGCTGCCAATCTGATGGCGCTCAAGGGACACCGTATCGTCGGTGGCATGCGAGCCAGCCTGTACAACGCCATGCCGCTCGAAGGGGTCAAGGCGCTGGTGGCCTTTATGGAGCGCTTTGCCAAGCAGCACGGCTGAGTCGGATTAAGCTCCATTCCTTAATAGAATCAGGGCCCTACGGGGCCCTGATGTTACCGATTGTCATAGCAAAGAGATCAGCATTATGGACTATTTGGCATTGGCCAACGCCGGGGTTTCCGGCTTGCAACCCTATCAGGCCGGCAAACCTATCGAGGAGCTGGAGCGTGAACTTGGGATCAGCGACTGCGTCAAACTGGCATCGAACGAAAATCCATTGGGGTTGAGTCCGAAAGCGAAACTGGCGATTGAAGCGGCATTGGCCGATTTAACCCGTTATCCCGATGCCAACGGCTTTTATCTCAAGCAGAAACTGACTCAGGTCTTCGGTCTGGATGCCGCGGGTTTGACCTTGGGCAATGGTTCCAATGAGGTCATTGACTTGATTTTTCATACCTTCGTCAGCCCAGGCGACGAGGTCATTTATGCCCAGTATTCGTTTATCGTCTATGCCCTGGCCACCCAGGCGCACGGTGCCGATGCCGTGGTGGTGCCCGCTAAAAACTGGGGTCACGATCTGGACGCCATGCTGGCGGCGGTTACCGACAAGACCAAGCTGATTTGTATTGCCAATCCGAACAATCCGACCGGTACCGTACTGCCGCCGGCCGAGCTGGAAGCTTTTCTGGCGCGAGTGCCAGAGCATATTCTGGTGATCCTGGATGAAGCCTATAACGAGTACATGGATCCGGCATTGCGTGCCGACAGCGCTGCCTGGGTGGCGCGATTCCCCAATCTGGTGGTGACTCGGACTTTCTCCAAAGCCTATGGTCTAGCAGGTTTACGCCTAGGGTATGCAGTCACGACCCCTGAGTTGGCCAGCGTCCTGAATCGGGTGCGTGAGCCCTTCAATGCCAATGCCCTGGCCCTGGTTGCGGCGCAAGCCACGCTGGAGGATAGCGATTATCTGCAGCGCGCTGTGGCGTTGAACCGGCAGGAAATGGCGCGCTATGAAGCCTTTTTCAACGAGTTGGGATTAACGTTTATCCCATCGAGCGGGAATTTTATCACCGTCGATCTGGCTCAACCCGCGGCGCCCATCTACCAGGCGTTGCTGCAACAAGGAGTAATCGTGCGTCCTATCGCCGGATACGGCATGCCGAACCACTTGCGGATCAGCATCGGGACTGCGCAAGAAAACGATCGCTTCTTCAGTGCCTTGCGGCACATCCTGCAATAACTAGCTCCCGTCAGAGAAAGCGCCGGCCTGTCCGGCGTTTTTTGTTTCTGCACCCAGCATAAGTATCCACTTGAATACAAAGACAAATGTCATCGTTCTGCCGCTGTGAGCGGATAGTCATTCCTGACAAATTTGCCATAGTTGTATAAAGATTAATCCCACTTTGTAAGGTGCGTCATGCTTGTGGGAGCACTGATCTGGTATCAAAAGAACATATACACTAACTGGTGGTTTGTAATGTCCGATTCAGTCTCTTCGCTGTCTGATGCTTCGTTATTTGGGGCCGGAGATCTGGGACCCGATTTCTTTTACCTCTCTTCTGATGGTCAGTTTGTCTTGCTCGCCATCGAGCCGGTAGAAGCGCATGTTGATGCCAAGGTGCTGGCTTCTTTGCTGCAACATTCCAACTTTAGAAATTATCAGGTTAGTGACAAAGCACTGCAGGATGCGGCCAAGAATTTTCAGGAACTAAAATCCCAGTCATCGCCCGATCAGGCCTCTTCACATTCGGTGATGATCGTCGCCCGGCGTCAGGACGGCCAAGTGACGGTGGCATTGAGTAAAGATGCCATGACGGCCACGGCAACTGTGACGGCTCCCTTTGCCGGAAAACCGGTCGATGTAGCTCAGGTTCGGGCCAGTTTGCATGCTGCCAGCATTACCCATGGTATCAGTACCCAAGCGATCAGCGAGCTATTGGTTCAGGTGGCGGCATTGCCACCAGGAGCTCAACTCAGCGCTGTGGTGGCCGAGGGGCAATTGGCTGTTAATGGCGCAGACAGCCGATTCGAAAAACTGGTGGAAACCTTGCGCGAGCGGATCTTGCGGCCTCAGGTACAGGATGCGCGACAAGATCGCGTTGATTTGCGGGATCTAGGGGTCATGGTGACTGTGGTGCCTGGCGATGCGGTCATGTGTCGCTATCCACCGGAGCCGGGGATCCCCGGGTTCAAGGTCACCGGTGAGCCGCTACCGGCTAAACCCGGTGTGGAGGTGCCCTGGAATATAGGGTCTGGAACTCAGCTCAGTACGGATAATCCAGAGCTGCTCATTGCGACGCAAGAAGGGCTCCCTCAGGAGATTGAGCACGGCATGCAGGTGGATGAGGTGCTGAATATCCAGAATGTCGATGCCAAGTTTGGGCATGTCACGTTTTCCGGTAGTGTCATGATCAGCGGGAATGTGTGTGAGGGGATGCGCATCAAGGCGGGTGGTAGTGTGACAGTGGCGGGTCTGGTGGAATCGGCCTCGATAGAGGTGGGAGGGGATCTGTTAGTCGAAAAAGGCATCATAGGTCACCCGCTGCATCAGTCAGGACGTTATTCTTGCAACATCCGCTGTATCGGTGCTGTCTCTGCCCGTTTTGCCCAATATGCGGACATTAGTGCAGGCCATGATGTCACAGTGGGGAGTCAGTTGCTGCATTGCCGGATTGAAACCCCTGGTTCATTGACCGTCGCGGATGCCAGCCGCAGCAAAGGTTCGTTGTTGGGGGGGGAGATTGTTGTTGGAAAACAGGTTCTGGCTGTGACGCTGGGGGGAATGGCCGACACCTCGACCCATATCTCTATTCGCGGTTGCTATCCAGAATTACTGGCGCGCAAGAAGGAATTGCGCGGAGCGATTGAAACGAGTGAGCTCACCATCAAGCATCTCGAGGATGCTGAAGCCAAAGTGCATCAATTGCCTATTGGCGAGAAACGCAATCTGTTGAGTCAGAAAATTGCGGCGACGCGTGCTCATCTGGTTGAACAGCTGGCTGAGGAACAGCGGGAATGGGAGCAGGTCAATGCGGAACGCGAGGCTTTTTTGGCTCAAGCCCGGGTCTTGTGTGCCCGTCATCTCTATGCCGGGGTGAAGGTCGATATTGCCGGTTTCAAGCTGACCAGCGAGCGGGATTATCCAACGTGCCAGATCATCCACCAAGAGGGGCAGTTGATCGTCGAACCGCTGTTGGCCATTCCTGAGTCGGCACCATCGGCCAAGAAAACCTGAGCTCACGCTTTTCCGTGCAATCCTGTCTTGTCACTCTTTCCTCAGGGCGCTTATGGCTTGCCCTGTTCGCGTGTGGCTGATACTGTCGCCAGACTGTCCGTTATCCACCCGTTGTAAGAGAACAGGAAGTTATGAAAACCCTGACATTGGAACCCATAGCCCGAGTCGAGGGCACCGTCAATTTGCCAGGCTCCAAGAGTGTATCGAATCGCGCTCTGTTACTGGCCGCATTGGCGAAAGGTACAACCCGCCTCACCAATCTATTAGACAGTGATGATATCCGTCACATGCTGGCCGCGCTGAAATTGTTGGGGGTGAAATACGAGTTATCCACCAACAAGACCGAGTGCGTCGTTCACGGTCTTGGCCGCCCATTCTCCGTGAGCGAACCGCTGCAACTTTTTCTGGGTAACGCGGGTACCGCAATGCGTCCGCTCTGTGCCGCTCTTTGTTTGGGAAATGGCGAGTTTACGCTGACGGGTGAGCCGAGAATGGAAGAGCGCCCCATTGGGCATCTGGTCGATGCCTTGCGTGAAGCGGGTGCCAAGATCCACTATCTGAAGAATGAGGGCTATCCACCGCTAACCATTGATGGCAAAGGGCTCTGGGGCGGCGAAGTCCATATTGATGGTTCTGTGTCCAGTCAATTTCTGACCGCGTTTTTGATGGCCGCACCTCTGGCTGCTGGCGATATCCGGATCAAGATCAAGGGGGAGCTGGTTTCCAAACCCTACATCGATATCACCCTGCACATCATGCAGCAGTTCGGGGTTCTGGTAGAGCATGATAACTACCAGACCTTCTACATCCGCGGTAACCAGCAATATGTGTCGCCGGGAGATTTTCTGGTGGAGGGCGATGCTTCATCCGCGTCCTACTTCCTGGCTGCCGGTGTGATCAAGGGCAAGGTCCGGGTTACCGGGATCGGCAAACACAGTATTCAAGGAGATATCCGCTTTGCGGATGTGCTGGAAAAAATGGGTGGCAAGATCACCTGGGGTGAGGATTATATCGAGGCGGAACAGGGCTCGTTGCATGGCGTCGACCTCGATTTGAATCATATCCCCGATGCGGCCATGACCATAGCCACCACGGCATTGTTTGCTACCGGTAAGACAGTGATCCGCAACATCTATAATTGGCGAGTCAAGGAAACGGATCGTTTGAGTGCCATGGCAACCGAGTTGCGCAAGCTGGGGGCTGAGGTTATCGAGGGTGAGGACTTTATCGAAGTCACGCCTGTTGCACATCTGCAGCATGCGGCCATCGATACCTACAATGACCACCGGATTGCCATGTGCTTCTCATTGGTGGCCTTGAGTGATACCGCAGTTACCATCAATGATCCGGGTTGTACTTCCAAGACATTCCCGGATTATTTTGAAAAATTGGCCAGCATCAGCCAGTCATGATGTTGGTATGACGGTGAGCTCAAGATTGGGGCGCCTGATAAGGCGCCCCTTTGTTTTGGTTTTTACTTCGGTGTTTTCATCCGGCCCGCTTTCTTTGTCGTGAGGATGCATCGGTATCCCTGGCTTGATGAAAACTAAGATAGACTGTCAGGTCTGGCTCAGCGCAGTAATGGGGACGGCAATTTGTTTACATTTTCATGCTACGGACAACAAACAGGTCAGGCGACCATCACAGTCCATGCGGTTGACTGGTCAATGATTGGTGACGTGGCATTTAGCTGCAACGATGATGCCTTAGCTTGTTCACTGCTGACGGGATGTCGGTGTGATGCGGCTGGTTTTTTCAATTTGCTGGCGGGTTGTAAACCGCTGCAGGTCGAGCAATGGCTGGAGTACTTGAAAGAGCGCGGCGTCATTCGGGATCTTCAGGTCAGCATCCTTCACCCGGGAGACAGGGAGTATGCTCAAAAAACCGGGCTCAAAGGGGAGGAGCTTGAAGCATTGCTATCGTTATTTTACCGGATTGGTGGTTTTAACCGCTTGCAGATCACCCGCTATATGAAACAGCGCGGAAACGCCTCCTTGCTCTCCACGCGTTACGGTAAAGAAGAGCTGGAGCGGTTTCGTTTGCTGAATGAAGTGTTGCGCTTACTACACCGCCTCAAACGAGAATAACCTTACGCTATGGGCTCTATGCTGTAGCCTTGGGTTAGCGGGGTTGGCCGGGCAATCAGGTACCCCTGGATCGCATCGATATACATGGTTTCCAGCAACTGTTTCTGTGCGATATTTTCAACTCCTTCGGCGATCACCACACATCCCAAGCGGTGGGATACCTCGACGATCATGCGGATAAATTGTTGACTGGTATGTTCTCGCTCCAGCACGTTGATCAGACTCGGATCCAGCTTGATGTAGTCAGGTTTAAGCTCGCGGTAGAGACGGAACGACCCCAGGCCCTTACCAAATTTCGAGATACTAGAGCGGCTACCGACCCGACGCAGCATCTCGAACAGCCGGGTACTGGCGGCTAGGTTACAATCCAGCAAATCCTCATCCACTTCAAACACCAGATTGGCTGCCACACCGCTCTCGCGTAGCAGTTGGCGCTCCAACCAGATCAGGAATGCCGTATTCATCAGGGCATTGGCCGACAAGTTGATACCCCAACGCTGGTTGGCAAAGTTTTGTTGGCTATGCTGCTGCATGATCAGCTCGATGATTTGTTGTTCCAGCCGGATGAGCAAGTCATGGCGTTGAGCCATGGCGAGCAGGGTTTCTGTCGGCATCACCTGGCCATTTTCGCCCACGAAACGGGCAAATATTTCGGTATAGGTGCGGATCGAGATATTCATGCTCTGGATTGGTTGTTGCATCAATAAGATAGCCTTACGGGCTATAACATCGGCGATCACCTGTTTCCAATAGCTCTCGCCTTGCAGGTAATCCTCACTGTCTTTTTCTTGCAGGTACCAACCATTGGTTATACTGGTCTGCGCCTTGGCCAGCGCCAGATCACTACGGCCCAGGATCTGCTCGGGCTCTTGTCCCGGTTTCAACAGAGTGAGTCCGGTATAGGCCACGCTTTCCAGTTGGTTATCTTGTTGATATTGATCAAACGCTACTTTCAGTTCTCCGCCCAGTAACGTTGCCTGATTGCTATTGCCGACCTTGAGCAACACGCCAAAGTCACTGCCACCCATCCGGTAGACGCGGGCATTCGCTAGTCGCTTGGCGCTCTTGTTGATCAGATTGGCAACGTCGATCAGGTATTTATCGCCAGCCACGAAGCCTCGCTGCTGGTTGATGGTTGCTAGCTCGGTGGCTCTAACTATGGCCAGCAGTGAAAAAGAAACCTGCTCTTCATCATGCAGTATCTCGGTCAGATCTTGGCGAAAGCTGGTTCTATTCAATAGATTGGTCAATGGATCCTGGTTGACGCGCAACTCTAGTGCCAAGGCATGTTGCTCTGCTTCTGCCAACTGCAGTTCCAACTGCTGGCGCATGCTATGTATGGCTTCCGAGACTTGATGCATCATGCCGTCGGGAAATGAGTGTGACTGTTGAATCTCGTCCAGTAGCTCGTGTTGGAGGGCCTGTACCATCTTCTTCTGTAATGCCAGCATGCCGCCGATGGCCAGAATGACGGTCAGTAAGGCCAGAACACTTTGTATGGCCAATACCGGAACGAGTTGGACATGCTGGAGATGGTAAATCGCCTTCTGCCCGGGGAGTGGTAGGGCAACTTCCCCTATTAAGGCCGGATAGATCAGCTCCAGCAACCCTGTCGTGGCCTCCGAGGTTTGCATCAGCGTGCGCTGGCTACTTTGTTCATAAATGGTAATGGCGGAGAGATCGAGCTTATTTTGGATGTCGCTCAGCAATTGCGGGGTGAGGTTCGAGTTCGCTAACTCGGCCTGTAACAGGGTTGCCATGTGCTGATTGCTCTGCTGCAACTGCTGGCTTTGCAGCAGATAGATGGCTGCGCCATTGAGCAACAACAAGCTAGCCATGAGCAACAAGGCCTTCTGCTTGAGCGTGGTCATCGGATTGCGCATCATGCTTCCATCCCTATCCAAAAGAAACTGTTACGGCTTGCCGGTACTGAATCATCCATAGCCAGTTGGTTATCTTGATCCTGACGCTACTAGATAATATCCATGTCTACTTATTAAGCAAAGACGATAAGCAAAGAGAGTGCCATTTCGCTCATGTGCTACGGGTTCACTTCGTGAACTCGCACCGGATGTGCAACATCCATTCTGTGTCTTATTTGAATCCAGAATAGCAAATTGGTTGCAAAATGATGGGAATCAGAACGACAGAAACACAAAGGGACACATGATTGTGTCCCTTTGTGTTGAATTGGCTCCTCCTGCTGGACTTGAACCAGCGACATACGGATTAACAGTCCGCCGTTCTACCGACTGAACTAAGGAGGAATTGAAATTTGGCTCCCTCGACTGGACTTGAACCAGTGACATACGGATTAACAGTCCGCCGTTCTACCGACTGAACTACGAGGGAATTGAAACTGGCTCCTCCTGCTGGACTTGAACCAGCGACATACGGATTAACAGTCCGCCGTTCTACCGACTGAACTAAGGAGGAATTGAAATTTGGCTCCCTCGACTGGACTTGAACCAGTGACATACGGATTAACAGTCCGCCGTTCTACCGACTGAACTACGAGGGAACAGAGTCTCTTCGAGACGCCGCGCATGTTACTGATTGGCCTGGAGACTGTCAACCGCTGCGCCGCTTATTTGGGGAAAAACGACCTGTTCGGTGAAATGCTGCACAACGGCGTATTATTCTTAATCAACAGGCGGTTACTCCGTTCATGTCTGTGCGAAAAATCGTGCGCTGAAGGGTGGGACGGGCGGCCTCATTTCTTGCTCCTGGCTTGCAGAGGGTGGGCTGATTCAGAGAGCTTCAAATGGTGAAATCCTCTACTGGTCAGGTGTCTGAATTTATGCACAGCATGCGGAAGTCGCGTGGTATCTGGCTTGGCGCAAGTTATCCACGGTTTCTGTGGATAACCATGTGAGTTAAAGTTTCAAACCTTGCTGTAACCCGCATGTCATAAGGCTTTGCGCGAGTTCAATAGAAAAGAGTTGAAATAATTTAGTTGAATTAAATCAGTTGGTTACCGTTTGTGGTGTTTTGTGCTGAAGTCGCGACAAGTTGAAAAATTTCAGGTAAGTGAACACTACGCCAATTGTGCATTGTTTTGGCGCATTGTGCTCTTTTTTGGTGGATAACTGCAGGAATGGTGCCGAAATAAACTGGCTCCCTCGACTGGACTTGAACCAGTGACATACGGATTAACAGTCCGCCGTTCTACCGACTGAACTACGAGGGAATCGCTAGGCGAGGCGCACAATACTAGAGATGGACTCCATTTAGGTCAAGAGGGAAATGTGTGATGAACTGCAAACTCGGTTCGGTTTATTCAAATGCTCGATATGGCTAAAGGATCATTTTGCTTGGCTGTTTACCCATCGAATTGCAGGTTAGAATAGTGAAAAATCGCTGGAATTGAGCTTTTGAACGTCGACTTGCTGTCTGGCCCTATTCGTCCGCAACTTATTCGCATGACTCTGACCTTGATGGTCGGCATGTTGACCATGATGAGCTTTAATTTGCTCGATACCTGGTTTATCGCTCAGTTGGGAACCCGTGCACTGGCGGCGATCAGTTTCACTTTTCCGATCACCTTTTCGCTGATTAGCCTGACGATTGGCATGGGGGTTGGCACCAGTGCCATTCTGGGGCGTTACTTGGGGCAGGGGCGCGAGGAAGAGGCCAAGCGCAAGGCTCTGAGTGCCATTCTCTTTGCGTTTGGCTTCATGGTCGTCGGCGGTGGAGCTGGCTTGCTATGGAGTGAGCCGCTGTTTGTTGCCATGGGCGCCGATGCGGAAGCCTTGCCGCTGATCCTCTCGTATATGCACATCTGGTTTGCCGGTTGTGGTCTATTGGCGGTATCCATGGTCGGGAACGCGATTTTTCGAGCGTTTGGCAACACTCGAATTCCCAGTGGCATCATGGTTGCCGCCAGTGTGGTCAATGCGGTGCTGGATCCGGTGCTGATTTTCGGGGTGGGGCCAGTGCCTGCGCTAGGGATCCAGGGGGCTGCCATTGCCAGTCTGCTCTCCTGGGCGTGCGGCTGCGGTTTGATGCTGTGGATGTTGTGGTTTCGTCATCGCCTGCTGTCATGGCGGCAGTTCTATCGTTATGGCTTATCCGATGGTCGCGAAATATTACGTATCGCCATGCCCGCAGCGCTGGCCAATATGTTAACGCCGCTTGCTACCGTATTGCTGACCGCATTTGTGGCGCGCTACGGTCAGGAGGCAGTCGCGGCGTATGGGGTTGGTAGTCGGCTCGAATCCGTGGCTTGCCTGTTTGTTCTGAGTCTGTCTATGAGCTTACCCCCCGTTATCAGCCAGAACAGCGGTGCTCGCCAGTTGGCCCGAGTCGCGGAGGCCTATCGCAGTGCCTTGCAGATGGTCTTAATGATTCAACTGGTGATTTACCTGTTGCTGCTGGCCGGATCGCCCTGGATTGCCACTGCGTTTAGTGATCAGGCCGAGGTGCAGCGTCTGTTATTGCATTATTTGTGGATCCTGCCCTTAGGGTACGGGCTGCAAGGGGTGATCATCCTGACCAGCTCCTCCTTGAATGCCTTGCATCAGCCGCGACTAGCCTTTGGTTTGAGTCTGCTGCGCTTTTTTGTGCTGTTTGTCCCGCTTTCGTGTCTGCTGGGATATGGTTTCGGACTGTTCGGGATGTTTATCGGAGGCGTTGTCGCCAACCTGCTCGGTGCCTGTCTGGCCTATCTGTGGTTCAATAGCACGCTGCGTCGCCTGACCTTGGAGCCCGTATGAGTAAAGCATTTCAACTGGAGAGCCAGTTTGAGCCCGCCGGCGATCAGCCCCAGGCGATCGCCCAATTGATTGATGGCATAGAATCCGGCCTGGCTCATCAGACCCTGCTCGGGGTAACCGGTTCGGGCAAGACTTTCACCATGGCCAATGTGATCGCCCATTGCAATCGACCCACTATGATCATGGCGCATAACAAGACCTTGGCCGCCCAGTTGTATGGTGAGATGCGCGAGTTCTTCCCGCACAATGCGGTGGAGTATTTTGTCTCCTATTACGACTACTACCAGCCCGAGGCCTACGTGCCGTCGACCGATACCTTTATCGAGAAGGATTCGGCAATCAATGATCACATCGAGCAGATGCGCTTGTCGGCCACCAAGGCGCTGATGGAGCGACGAGACGTGATCATAGTGGCATCCGTCTCGGCCATTTATGGTCTGGGGGATCCGCAAGCTTATCTGAGCATGATGTTGCATCTGCGTCAGGGCGATATCATCAACCAGCGCGAGATTTTGCGCCGCCTGGCCGAATTGCAGTACAGCCGGAATGATGCCGCGTTTGCGCGGGCCACGTTCCGGGTGCGAGGGGAAGTGATTGATATTTTCCCCGCCGAGTCGGACAAGCTGGCGTTGCGGGTCGAGTTGTTCGATGAAGAAGTAGAGCGTCTATCGCTGTTTGATCCCTTGACCGGCGCGGTGGAAAAGCAGGTTCCTCGCTATACCATCTTCCCGAAGAGTCACTATGTGACGCCACGGGATACCATCCTCAACGCCATTGAACAGATCAAGGTGGAACTTGGCGAGCGCCGTCAGCATCTGCTCTCGGTGAACAAGCTGCTCGAAGAGCAACGCATCACGCAACGCACCCAGTTTGATATCGAGATGATGCAGGAGCTGGGTTATTGCTCGGGCATCGAAAACTACTCCCGCTACCTCTCGGGACGGGCGCCCGGTGAGCCGCCGCCCACGCTATTCGATTACCTGCCGGCAGATGGTTTGCTGATCATCGATGAATCTCACGTCACCGTGTCGCAGATTGGCGCCATGTACAAGGGCGATCGCTCACGCAAGGAGACATTGGTCGAGTATGGCTTCCGGCTGCCTTCGGCACTGGATAACCGACCGTTGAAATTTGATGAATTCGAGGCATTGCAGCCTCAAACCATCTTTGTTTCTGCGACACCCGCCAACTATGAGTTGGAAAAATCCAGCGGCCAGGTGGTCGAGCAGGTGGTGCGGCCGACCGGTCTGCTGGATCCGGTGATTGAAGTGCGTCCGGTAGCCAGCCAGGTGGATGATGTACTGTCGGAGATCCGGATCCGCGCCAAGCTCGATGAGCGAGTGCTGATCACCACACTCACCAAACGGATGGCGGAAGATCTGACTGAGTATCTAGACGAGCACGGAGTGCGGGTCCGTTATCTGCATTCGGATGTGGATACCGTCGAACGGGTGGAGATTATCCGCGACTTGCGACTGGGCAAGTTCGATGTGCTGGTCGGGATCAACCTGCTACGGGAAGGGCTGGATATGCCGGAGGTGTCGCTGGTGGCCATTCTCGACGCCGACAAGGAAGGATTCCTGCGTTCGACCCGCTCCCTGATCCAGACCATAGGACGCGCCGCCCGAAATCTGAATGGTAAGGCGATCCTGTATGCCGATCGCATCACCGACTCCATGCGCGCGGCGATTGGCGAAACCGAGCGTCGGCGTATCAAACAGCAAGAATTCAATACCGAACATGGCATAGTCCCTACTGGTTTGAAGAAAAAAATTGTCGATATCATGCAGGTCAGTGGTAGCGGCCCGAGTGATGAGCGGCAGGTGCGGCAAGTGGCGGAGTCCGAGGCTTTCTATCATCCGGAGAGCCCGGAAAAAATGGCCAAACGTATCAAGCAACTCGAAGGGCAGATGTATGAACATGCCCGTAATCTGGAGTTTGAGCAGGCCGCGGCCCTGCGGGATCAAATCCAGCTGCTGCATGAACAGCTGTTTCGTGAGCAGTGATGCACCAAGGGGATGAGCGGGAGGCTCTATGCCAACGGCCGAGCAATCCGGCCGTTGGGGTTTGATGGGACAATAGGTCTTGCTCGCACCGTCATATGATGTGGTTTAGCGGAATATATCGCCTTGGGTATGCAGGATAAAGTTCTTGGCTTTTTCCACCATCAGCCGACAGGCTTCTTCCTTGTCGCTGATAATATCCGAGCGAATAAACAGATGAGTCTGCAACTCGCCGTCGATCTGCTTGCAGATACGTCCGGCCAAGCGGTATTGGCTTCCTTCCGGTTGTGGCTCGGGATAGATCAGAAACCCTTCATGTTCAATCGGTTCCACTTCATTCCTGGATTGGCGCGCGATTGGATCCGGACTCTGGTTTGAACCAAACAGGCGACGCAGGAGTTGGCTTAACATGCTATATCTCCGCAAGGGGTTAGGGATGGCGTAGCGGGGTGCCACCAAGCCTGACTCCGATCAAAATGGTGAATGTTCTGGTTGCTGCTACCGTGCCAGACCAGTGCCGGATCCGCCAGCTCTTTGATAAATTTGCCATCGATCAGGGTATCCACCAGATCGACCACGGCTTGCTGATCGGCCGTCAGCTCGGCGAGCGTATAACCCGTCCAGCACCAGATATCCTTACCCGGACACTCCTGCCGCACCCGGGTGATCAGCGCCAGTACTGCCGATAGATTGGCCGGATGCAGGGGATCTCCACCAGAGAGACTCAAGCCTCGGCGCTTGATGTGCGGGTTGTTCAGATCGCTGATGATCCGATCACTCATCGCCGCGGTGAACGGATGCCCCGAGTCCAGTCGCCAGGTGGACTGGTTGTAACAGCCCTTGCATTGATGGACGCAGCCGGAAACAAACAGCGTGCAGCGGGTGCCGGGGCCGTTGACCACATCAATCGGGTAATACTGGTGATAATTCATGACAAACTCTCGATGTATCGAAATCGATGCCAAGTGATGACGTGCCATTCTAGCATGGCTGGGCTCACAACTTCAGTGGCGTCAAATGGAATTGGTTGTTACAGCTTGTTACCATGTCCGTGATCTTGGTACCAGAATGCCGGATCATGGAGTGGCCGTTAAGCCACAACACATAATCAAAAAAGGAATGCTAAAGGAATGAACTGGTATATCGAAGTCTTGAAAAAATATGTCACCTTCAGTGGCCGTGCCCGTCGCACTGAATACTGGATGTTCTTGTTGTTCAGCGTGATCGCCTCCATCGTGTTGGGTGTTGTGGATGGGGTCATAGATACCGCTCCGTTGCTGGGTGCCCTGTATTCCCTGGGCGTGCTGCTGCCGAGTCTGGCGGTTAGCGTGCGTCGTCTGCACGACACCGACCGCTCTGGCTGGTGGTTGCTGCTGGGACTGATCCCGCTGGTTGGGCCGATCGTGCTGCTGGTGTTTTTCTGCTTCGAAGGGACTCGCGAAGAGAACCGTTTCGGGGCCGATCCGAAAGCTGCCTGATAGCCATTGAGTGATCATAACAAGGGCGCCGTTGGGCGCCCTTGTTGTCTTCGATACCGCGAGTCCCATCCAGGAATTACAGATGCTTCACTCGGCGCTTGACCTCTTCTTGCTTGCCGCTGTTAAACGGCCGAGCATCCGGACTGCCGAGATAACCGCATACCCGACGGGTCACCGATACCTTGGTGGAGTCATGGTTGCCACATTTCGGGCAGGTGAAGCCCTTGCTGGTGCACTCGAACTCACCGGTAAAACCACACTCGTAGCATTCGTCGATGGGGGTGTTAGTGCCGTAATAGGGGACCTTGTTGTAGCTGTAGTCCCAGACGTTTTCCAAGGCTTCCAGATTGTGCTGGATATTCGGATATTCGCCGTAGCAGATGAAACCACCACTGGCTAGAGGCGGGTAGGCCATCTCGAAATCCAGCTTGGCATAAGGGTCTACCTTCTTCTCGACATCCAGATGGAAGCTGTTGGTGTAGTAGCCTTTGTCGGTGACACCATCCACCAGTCCGAACTCGCGGGTGTCCAGTTTGCAGAAGCGGGTACAGAGGTTTTCGCTGGGCGTGCTGTACAGACTGAAACCATAACCGGTTTCCGCTTTCCAGGCTTCGACCGCATCACGCAGGGTCTGAACAATCTGGATACCCTTCTGGCGCAAGGTGGCATCATCAAACAGGTGCTTGTTGTGGCCATACAGGGCATTGATGGTTTCGTGAATGCCGATGAAACCCAGTGAAATCGAGGCTCGGCCGTGCTTGAAGATCTCGCTGACGTTGTCATCGGCCTGTAAACGAACGCCACAAGCACCTTCCATATACAGGATAGGGGCGACTCGGGCTTTGACACCTTCCAGCCGCTCGATGCGGGCCATCAGAGCTTTTCTCGCCAACCGTAGGCGACTATCCAGCAGATCGAAGAAGTGGGCTTCATCGCGAGCTTCCAGCGCAATCCGTGGCAGGTTCAGACTCACTACGCCGAGGTTGTTGCGCCCCTCATGGATCATCTCGCCATTCTCTTCATAGACGCCGAGGAAGCTACGGCAACCCATAGGTGTCTTGAAGGAGCCGGTGACCTTGACCACCTGATCGTAGTTGAGGATATCCGGATACATACGCTTGGAGGCACACTCCAGCGCCAGTCGCTTGATATCGTAATTCGGGTCGCCCAGCTTGTGGTTCAGACCATCCTTGATGGCAAAGACCAGTTTGGGGAACACAGCCGTTTTCTTGTTTTTACCCAGCCCGGAGATCCGGTTCTTGAGGATGGACTCCTGAATCAAGCGGGATTCCCAGCTGGTTCCCAAGCCGAAGCCGAAGGTCACAAAAGGGGTCTGACCGTTCGCGGTGTGCAGGGTATTGACCTCATATTCCAGCGACTGGAAGGCGTCGTAGCACTCCTTTTCGGTACGCGAACGGGCAAAACCTTCGACATCCGGGATTTGCCACTCTTGCGCTACTTCCTTGTGTTTTTCATAGCTGATAGTGACATACGGGGCCAGCACTTCATCGATACGATTGATGGTGGTGCCGCCGTAGATGTGGCTGGCGACCTGGGCGATGATCTGGGCTGTCACGGCAGTTGCCGTGCTGATCGACTTGGGTGTATCGATCTCGGCATTCCCCATCTTGAAGCCATGGGTCAGCATGCCATGCAAGTCGATCAGCATGCAGTTGAACATGGGGAAGAAGGGTGAGTAGTCCAGATCGTGGAAGTGCAGCTCTCCACGCTCGTGGGCTTGCACCACATCCCGCGGCAGCATGTACTGCTTGGCATAGTGCTTGGCGACGATCCCGGCCAGCAGATCGCGTTGGGTCGGAATCACCTTGCTGTCTTTGTTGGCATTCTCGTTGAGCAGATCGGCATTACTCTGCTCGATGAGGCCACGGATCTCCTGGCTCAGACGCCCCTGCTTTTCTCGGGCCATGTCGCGGTCGTGGCGATACTCGATATAGGCACGCGCCATCTCTTTGTGTTCACCTGCCATCAGCAGGTTTTCCACCATGTTCTGGATATCGTGAATCGCGACTTCGTCTTTGTCGGCCAGCTGCCGGGCTACCTGTTCGGCGATGCCGGCACAATAGGCCAAATCCTTGACGCCGACTGCTTCGGCAGACTTGGCGACTGCTTCAATAATGCGCATGCCATTGAAGGGCACACGGCAGCCATCCCGCTTGATGATAACCGGTTTCACGATATCGCTCCTGATTTCGAAAGATCCATATTGCTGATGGCCTGCCAGGGATCGACTGGCTGGTCCTTATGCAGCAAAACACCGGGAACAGCGCTGGATCCCGCATGGTGACTGCATTCCCGTGATGGTCTGTACTTGTGAGTGGAACACTATATATAGATGCCAAATCTATAACGGCACCAAGATGTGGGTATTTAACCGCAAAGCGCCTCACCGTTTTATTGATCTGGCGCAGAGAATTGGGGGGATGGATTAATCCGCCAGCAAGATTGCGATCGAAGCCGAAAAATGATGAAAATTCGCTGGAATCCAGATGCATCCTTGTTGCATTGGCATGTTGTTCTCCCGAAAAAATGAGGGGATGGAATTGCGGTTTACTGTGCAGGGCCTTGATGCGCGTGAAGGCTTTGCCATGGTTGGCTGCTTCCGTGTACTCTAGCGCCCGTTACGCTGGATTTCGGCCTTGATATTGCTGTTGTTCTTGATGTTCAGGATTTGAATCGTATTTCCCTTGGTAAGGAGTTACCCATGAGTTTCCGCGCTTTGATCGGGTTCCGGTGGTTACTGGCCGGTTTCGGTGGTCTGGTTGCGACCAGCTGTCTGGCGGCCGATACGCTACCGATGGCTCAGAGTGCATCGGCTGCCGCCAGTGGTGTGACGTCTGGGGCTGTAGCCACTGTCAGCGCTGCTGTCGCCACCCAGGCTCTTGGTGATCAGGCGATCCCCCTGACAGAGGCGCAATTACCCAAAGGATTAACGGGTGATGAACGTAAAGTTCAGGATTCGGCCCGTAACCGTATGCTGCGGGAAAAATGTAAGGCTATCCCTAAGGATACCTTCGAGAAATACCAGTGCGAGCGCCCGGTACAAGTCGATTTGATCGAGCAGTTGGATAAATTGCTCGCTGAGGTGACTCCTCTACAGCCGGCATGGCCGGGGGTGGATGTTGCGGCGGAGCAGGCCCAATGGGTGACGCGCCGGGATGCCTGTCGTCAGGACCGGGATATCAAGATGTGTCTGGAGTTTGTCTATCTGGAGCGCATTGCCCAGTTACAGGCCCAGTTCGAGCGGGTGCCGACCGAGGGGCCCATCTCATATCAATGCGATGGCTTGGCGCAGCCCCTGGTGGCGACCTTTTACTCCACCGAGCCGCCCTTACTGGTGGTGCAACAGGGCGATACCAGAATGCTGACCTGGATGCGGCCTACCAGCGGCGGAGTCAATTTCGAGGGGAACGGGGTTAATTTTCATGAGTTCAAAGGCGGAGCCGATTGGACGCAAGGAGATAAACAGTACCGTTGCCAACAGCAACCCTGAGTCGTGATCCAGTGATCTGAGGCATAAAAAAACCGGAGCTTGTCTCCGGTTTTTTTATGCTCGTCTGCGGCCAGACTCAGGTGCGGATCTTCATCTGTCCGGTGGTAAACAGCTGGCTGGCAATCTCGTACCAGGCGATAGCATCGTGCTGCTGTCGGGATTCATCGATGGCGGGAGCTTGATCCACGACAGCGGAGGTCACAGGCTTTTTCTTCGGATTCAGGATGCTTAAATGCTCCTGCTTCAGATAACCAAGTCCTTGATAGGTCGCAAGAAATGCTCGTTCGGGGCCTTTGGGGGTAGCAAACACATCTTGTCCCAGAAATTGCGAGCTGTAGTTGAAATTCAGCAGCCCTAATAAAGTTGGTGCTACATCGATCTGGCTGCTGAGTCGCGCCACCTGCTGTGGGGCTATATGGCTTGGCGACCAGATGATCATCGGAATATGGTACCCCTCTACCGGGATTGCCGTCTTGCCGGCGCTGGAGGCGCAGTGATCGGCCACGATCACAAACAGGGTGTCCTTGGCCCACGGATGTTGCTGGGCGCGGCGCAGGAAGTCGCCGATGGCCCAGTCGGTGTACTTGACCGCACTCTCCCGACTGCCTTGGGGACGGTCGATGCGATTCTCCGGGAAGGTGTAGGGTCTGTGGTTGCTGGTGGTCATCAAGTGCGCGAAAAATGGACGTCCCAGCTGTGTTTCCTTGTCAAATTCCCGCAGTGCCATGCTGTAGAGGTCTTCATCGGCAACCCCCCAGATATTCTCCTGGGTGATCTGATCCTTGTTCAGTGCCGTCCGGTCCAGCACCTGGTAGCCATTGCCGCTGAAATAGCTGTTCATATTGTCAAAGGTGCCATAGCCGCCATACAGGAAGTGGGTCTGGTAGCCCTTGCTGCGAAACACGGATCCCAAGGTGAACAGATTCTCGTTGTTCGGACGACGGACTATGGATTGCCCCGGAGTTGGCGGTACCGCCAGGGAGAGCGCCTCCAGGCCACGAACCGTACGGTTGCCGGTGGCATAGAGCTGGGTAAACAGCATGCCCTGGCTGGCCAGCTTGTCGAGTTCAGGCGTCAGATTCTGGGTGTTGCCGAAGCTGCCCAGATACTTGGCCGACAGACTCTCGACGGTGATCAGCACGACGTTCAGCCGTTTCTCGGTGCCGCGATGACGGATGAGCCGGCGCATATCCAGCGGATTGTTGCTGACGAAGGTGGCATCCGGGGTCGCGAGTTGCTCACGCACTCGCTGCGCAGCCTCATTCACCGGCAGTGTGGCGTAGAAACGCTGGAAGTCGAGTTGATTATTGCGAAAGGCTCCAAACAGGCTGAACAGGCCATTGCCAGCCAGCTCATTGGCATACTGATTATGGCGCTGGTTGATATCCTGGGCATTGAGACCAACGCTGACCAGCAGGGTTACCAGCGCAGAGCTGAGTAACACTGGCCAGCGCCTATTGTGGTCGAGCAGATGCAGGACTGGACGCGGTAGCCACTGTGTGGCCACAGGATGGTTGGAGAGGGAAACCCACACCAGTGCGACTCCGGCACATAGTGAAAGCCAGAGACCTATGGGGTAGGACTGCTGGATATTGCCGATCACTTCATGGGTATACACCAGATAATCGACGGCGATGAAATTAAAGCGGCTGTCAAATTCTTCCCAGAACACCCACTCGCTGGCTACCTGGAATAGCAGGGCAAAAATGGTCACCAAACGGACTCCCCAGCCGGCGATACGCCAAACCGGGTGGTGCCGCCATCTCAACGGCATCAGGCTCAGCCAGAGCACAAAAGGCAGGATCAGATAGCAGAAACTGGCTATATCAAACAGGAGCCCGGTGCTGTAGGCAAACAGCAGGTCGGTCAATGACAGGGCACCTTTATGCCAACTCATCCAGGTCAGTCCCAGACGGCTAACCAGATTCAGAAGCAGATAACTGGCGGCAAACCAGTAGATAAAGGCATAACGGCGTGGGGAATTGGGCACAAACTGCTCCGACCATGAAATCCAATGAAACAGGATTATCAACAGGCAAGCTTAAGGGGGCCTTAAGCTCGCGGACTGTGCATGGTGGGATGAGAATAACTTGCTCTAAAAACCAGTGGTTATTCCCTTGAATTCACGGGTTATTGGTTCGAGAAATGATTCTTTAGAGTGAGAGTTTTTGAAATATTTGGTTATTTATCAGTTTGTTACATTGCTGTGGCGGGTGTGCGGCCTGGCAACGGCTGACGCCAGAACTGGCAGAGCAAGACGCCGAGCAGCGTCAGTCCGCCCCCCCAGAGATGGAAGCTATGGAGTCGTTCTCCCAGCCAACCGACCGCAATCAGCGCGGTGAACACGGGTAGTAAATTCATGAAAATGGCGGTGCGATTGGCGCCCAGCAAGCGCACTCCCTGCAGCCAGAACAAGGTGCCCAGCAGTGAGGCCGGAAGTGCAGCGTACAGCACCAGCGGCAGGTTATCCCGGCTCAGTAACAGGTTGTCGGAACGCAAGAAGTCGGGGAGTAACCACAGCAGGGCGCAGCTCATTTGCAGGTAGATAAACTGCCAACCGGTGAAGGGTAATTGCCAGCGCTTGAGTAAGACGCCATACAGGGCGTAGGAAAGCACCGCTACTAGCATCAGCAGATCGCCACTGCTGATCCCTTGTTGCAGCAAGCGCTCCGGCGAGCCTTCACTGACCAGACCGAGTAAACCGGAAAACGACAGCACTGAGCCACAGAGGATACCCAGTGTTGGTGTCTCCTTGAGCAAGAACAGGCTGAGAACTACGGTAAACAGCGGGATCAGGGCATTGTGGATGCCGATATTGACGGCGCTGATGCTCTGGGCCGCGTAGTAACCCAGACTCTGGTTCAGCATCATACCCAGGCAGGCCAGCAGCATGAATTTCTTCATATAGGGGCGGATCTGTTGCCGCTGTTGCCATAACGGACGCAGCATAAAGGGCGTCAGAAGTATCCAGGCGATGAACCAGCGATAAAAGGCAATGGCTCCTGGCTCAATGTTGCCTGCAGCGAGCTTGCTGACAATCGCGTTGCCGCTCCAGATTAATACGGCCAGCAAGGGGTACCAGAACATAGTGTGACTCCAGACAATGATGTGGCGCGATTCTACGCTGTCCTATTTTCTGCATATAATGATAACCCGCCAACTCATTGCCATATTCAGACATGCTGAAGTCACCCCGGATCCCCCCATCATCATCGAGCCCTGCATCACCTGCTGCCCCTCGCCAACGGCGTCATACCGAGCCCTCGATCAGCTCGGCGCCGCGAACCATTCGCTTTTGCGAGGCTCACCTGGCGGCAATGACCGATCTGGAAGAGGAGTGGCACGAATGGGGGCAGTTGGCTTTTATCCGCAGCGGTCTGATGGAGCTCTCCATCGCCGGGGAGAGCTTTATTGCCCCGCCGCGATTCGGGGTCTGGATCCCGCCACGGGCACGACATCGCAGCTACAACCACAAGGCCATCGATTTCGGGACTATCAATGTGGCCAGCGAGCTCTGCCAAGGGTTGCCGACTTCCCCCTGTGTGCTGGATTTATCCCCGTTATTGCTGGCGATTATCGACCATTTCCACCAGCACCAGTTGCTGGAGCCGGAAACCCCGGCGGATCAGCGGCTGGGGTTGGTTCTCATCGATCAGCTGGTGGCTTCGCCGCGACAATTGCGCTATCTGCCGATGACCGAGGATCGATTGCTGGCGCCTGTGCTTCGGGCGCTGGAGATGCAACCTGCGGATAATCGTTCCTTGGCGCAGTGGGCCAGGATAGTACACAGTACCGAGCGGACACTGTCGCGGCGTTGTAGTCTGTTGCTGGGGATGTCGTTTAGTGAATGGCGGCAACGGCTGCGCTTTATTCATGCCTTGTCACTGTTGGAACGCGAAATGAGCATCAAGGAGATCGCACTGGAGCTGGGGTATAGCTCACCATCAGCCTTTATCACCATGTTTCAGTCGTTGGCTGGCGTGACCCCGGATCGTTATCGCAAGCGGGACATGGGGCTGTCGCTAACCGATGGGGAGTAAGCGTGGATGGCTATTGGCGCAGGCGACATCCTGAAGGGGCTATTGCGAAGGGGGTAGAGTGCCAGAGGCTGGCGCAGATAGGGATCCTGCTCCAGCCACGGCACCATGGGTGACGGATCTCAGGCGTTGTATTCGTCAAAGTTCTCGATGTAGTCGTCGAGATTATCCATCAGTAGTTGCTGATACTGCTCGGTGAAGTAGGCCACCGCATCCTCTTTGCCGCTTTGAATATCCGCGGCGCTGCGGGCGGTAGAGGCAATCAGAAAGGCATTGAAGCGAGCGGTGGCATACAGCAAGGAGGCGCTGACATCATCACTGCTCTCGGCTTTCTCGCATTGTTCATTGGCCAGGTTGATGATCTCGTCAGCCCGTTGCCAGAAGGCATCATCCAGTGCTTCAGTACTCATAAGGTTCTCCTGCTGGGGTCCAGCATCTAGTTTCTAGTTCAGTGGCTTGCCCGACAGAGCATCGGTCAAGCGGAGCTGGCTATTAAAGCAATCGCCATTCACTTCGCCAAGCCGATTTTCATCGGCAGGCCATTTTCATCGTCCTGGCGGCCGAGCGCGTCTGGTGGTAAATGGTCTCTCAGCTGTCTATGCTCTTCATGCGACACCCATTTATATTCCATCTGACCATAGTCTTCCGCTCTGGTCGCGTACGGCAAAAGGATTTCAGTGATGATGACAATGACAAAGATGACTCTGCTGGCTGCCATGATAGCAGGGATTGTTGGCTGCTCAGCCAAACCGGACGAACCTCTGGATGCCAAGGTCAATACCGAGGTGACCCAGGTGAAGGGTACTCCGGGCGGTATAGTGACTCAGACCCAGGTGTTGACGGCTTCGGTGGTCGAGATTGATCGGGATAAACGCGAATTTGTGCTCCAGGATGAGGCGGGCCATCGCCGTCATGTCATAGCGCCGCCTGAAATGGTGAACTTTCCACAACTAGCGGTTGGCGATACGGTCAAGGCGACCCTGATGGTCGAAACCGTGGCCTACCTGCACGATGCGGATACGGCCAAGACCGACAGTGAGACGTTTCTGGCTGCCGCCGCAGATGAGGGGGAAAAACCCGGCATGCTGGTTGCCGGACGAACCCAGGTCACGGCTCGAGTCACCGCTATTGATATTCTGGCGCGCACGGCGAGTCTGCAGTTTGAAGATGGTTCCACGCGGGTAGTTCCAGCCCGCGATGATGTGGTTTTGACTCATGACCTGATTGGCAAACAAGTGGTGATCATCATGACCACTGCGGTAGCTGCCGAGGTGATTAAACTTTAGGTAGGATCGGAGCCCGCCGTTGGCGGGCTCCGTATGAAGGAGCTCCTGTGTCGTCATCCGACGACAGAGATGGTAGTGGCGTGTCTCTTCTGCTTCCGTCCTGATAGGGGCTATCTCGCTCTCTTCAGTAGTGTCATCGTCTGTCGCTTGGTGAATCTGCATCCACTCCTGTTGATTGACTCGCTACTCGGCGTGCGACAGGGCCTGCCACTGACTCAGCAGATACTGGCAAAAGCCATCGGGATTGCCGAAAAAGTCGGAGATTGCCAGCGGTATCAGTCGACCGGATAGCTCAAGCCCCAGAGTCGGATATCCCCGCGCCCCCAGCCGTTGCAACCACTGCTGACTCGTCGCCAGATGATTGGCCAGTGCGACCGCTTGATAGCCTTGCTCGAAGTTCTGTCTCTCTATGCCCTGCTCGGCGGCCAGCAACCCAAGCGGGTGCAGATCCCCGATCCAGTTGCCATCGCGATAATGGCTCTGCTGGATACGAGCGAGCATCTGCAGGCCATCCCCACCGGATGCCACCACCGCCAGAATGGCGCGGATCGGCGGCTCCGAGTCCAGTTGACGATCCGGGGTGAGCAGCAACTCGTGGAAGTAGCGATCACCAAATGGCTGAGCCGTAAGCGCCTGGATCCGCTGGTCATGGGGGCGCACGTAATCGCGCAGGGCCTTGCCCATCGCGGGGCGATTGGTGCCCATCCAGAGTCCACCGGCGTGGAGCTCGATGGCTATGCCTGTAAGCTGGCGGGCTGCCGCCAACAGTGGCGCGGCGCCGTAGCACCAGCCGCAGAGAGGGTCATAAATGTAATGCAAGATCGCCTGGTTCATATGGGCCTCGGATAGTCAGGGAGAGGAGATCGGGTCCGCAGACCCGGTGGATAGTGTTGTTACCGGATCACCACTTCATCTCGCCGGTATTGACCTTGGCGCTGATGGCCATGCCGTCATCGACGGGCAGTGCGGGGTAGGCGGCTTTGAGCTTCTCGATCAGCTCGCCCGAACTCTTGCTCTGGCTCAGCGCCTGTTCGTAGAACCTCAGGTAGTCGTGGGTAAAGGTGACGGCCGCGGTACCTTGCGGCTCTGTACCCAGAAAATGCCCAGGCACCACACGCTGAGGATGCAAGGCGGCAAGTCGCTCCAGTGCCGTCGACCACTCCAATCGTGCGGCCGGAGTCTGGCTGTCCGCAGTCCACAGATGTTGTCCGGCACTCACCAGGACGCCCCCGAGAGCGGTTCGGATAGCGGGGGCCCACAGGTAAGCCTGATGGGTATCCCGCTCACGGATCTCGAGAGTTTCACCTTCCAGCGTCAGACTGTTGCTGCTGAGCAGGGTAGGAATTATCACCGTCTTGGGCGCATGCGCGCCGAGGATCGGCCCCCAGTAGGCCAGCTTGGCATCTTTGGTGTGCTGGATATGGTCGATAACCTGCTGGGTTGCCACGATCTTGGCCTGCGGAAATGCGGCCTGGATGGGCTCCAGACCAAAATAGAAGTCCGGATCGCCACCACTGATAAACACTGTGGTCAGCCTCTTGCCACTGCGCTGGATCAGATCCACGAGCGCCTTGCCATCCGCCACGCTGAATTGGGCATCGATCAGAATGGCCTCTTTTTCGCCACTCACCAGTGAGGAGGAGACCGGGAAGATGGCGTTTTCGCCCGGGTTATAAACCGTCACGGTGAGGGGGGCCGCCAGGCCGTGGCCTGTCGTCAGGCTGGAGATCAGTGCCAGGCTGCTCAGGCTCAGGGTATTCAAGGTGTTACTCATCTTCTGCTTCCTTTTCATCTGTGCCGGTAGTGGCGATGAGGGAAGTTTATTGGATCAATTCGATAGCATATACGGCATAATTGAGACATGACTGTTGCATATATCGAGCAAATAAATGGATCGATTAACCGCCCTGCGGGTGTTTGTGGCGATTGTAGAGCGCGGTAGTCTCAGCGCTGGTGCCGAACAGTTGGAGATGTCCCGGGCCATGGCCTCGCGCTATCTGGCCGAGCTGGAAACCTGGATGGGGGCGCGATTGCTGCATCGCACCACCCGGCGCCAGAGCCTTACCGTGCAAGGGGAGGAAGCGCTGCAAAAAGCCCGGGCCATGTTGGCGCTGGGTGAAGAGATGGAGCAGTTGGCGAGCTTGCAACAGGAGGCTCCGCGCGGGCAGCTGCGACTGACCTGTAGCTATTCCTTGGCGGACGCCTTTCTGGTCGCGGCAGCCAATGACTATTTACGCCGCTGGCCGGGAACTGCCATCGATATTCTGCTGGTGGATCGAACCGTAAATCTGATCGAGGAGCGAATCGATCTGGCGCTGCGCATCAGTAACGAACTGGATCCCAATCTGGTGGCCCGACGGTTGGGGACCTGTCGCTCCGTGGTCTGTGCAACCCCCGCTTATCTCGAGCGTTTTGGTACCCCGCAGCAGGTGCAGGATTTGGCGCACCATAACTGTTTGACCTACAGCTATTTCGGCAAGAGCCTGTGGACTTTCGAGGGGCCCTTGGGGCCCGAATCGGTGCCGGTGAGTGGCAATTTCAGCGGCAATATCTCCAATCTGCTGCTCAGTGCCACCTTGCAGGATTGCGGGATCAGTTTGCAGCCGCGTTACTCAGTGGCGTCATTGCTGGAACGAGGTGAACTGGTTGCGCTGTTACCGGCGTGGGAGCCGCAAACTATGGGCATCCACGGGGTGTATGCCACCCGAAAACAGATGTCGCCGCTGCTGCGCAGCTTTCTGGATTTCTTGCTGGCCCGTATGGCGCAGGATCCGCTCTGGCAGTAATTCGGCCCGCTTTTCGTCCAGAATCCAGTCCTCTTGGTTTCCAACAGGTCATTGGGACAGAGCCCTGAAAAAGGGCCCATAGGGCCCTTCTACGTGGGGAGTGCTGTGGCTTGAGCGAGAGCCAAATCCCACTCAAGATTCAAATCCCAGACCTAGTTTGTCCATCAGACGCAGGAACAAGTTGCGCTTGCCCTGATTGTGATCGGCCCGATCCAGGCACCACTGCATCAGTCGCACCACAGGATAGGCGATGGGCTCCGGCGGGAACGGCAAGGCCCACTGACGCACCATGCGCAGCCGGGTGCGTTCGGTATCCAGTCCATAGACCTTGTCCAGTAAGACATTGGCGGCAAAGCGGCTGGCGCCGACCCCCAGACCGGTGAAACCGACGGCATAAGCCACCCGGCCACCATGGGCATGGCCGAAAAAGGCACAAAATCGGGTCGAGGTATCGATGGCTCCGCCCCACTGGTGGGTGAATGTCAGTCCGGTCAGTTGCGGGAAGGTGGTGAAGAAGTGGCTGGCCAGTCGTTCGAAGGAGGCCTGGCGTGCATCGTACTCCTCCTTCACCTGGCCGCCGCGGTAGTAGAGCGCATCGTAGCCGCCGAACAGGATGCGATTATCCCGGGTGATACGGTAGTAGTGGAATTGGTTGGCCGGATCGGCCAGTCCCTGACGGTTTTGCCAGCCAATGGCGGCCAGTTGCCCGGCATTCAGCGGCTCCGTCATCAGCGCATAGTCATAGACCGGCAGGGTATGCAGACGGTAGCGCTTGAGCAGGGAGGGGAAGACGTTGGTGGCCAGGATCACCCGCGCTGCATCGACACGGCCGCCAGGCGTCACCAGACGGGAGGTTTCTGCAGAGAGCTTGCGCAGGGTCTCGACCGATGACTCTTCGTGGATGCGCACCCCCAGTTGGCTGGCAACTCGTGCCAGACCGACCACCAGTTTGGCCGGGTTCAGCATGGCGGTGCCGTGACGATCCCAATTGCCGGACAAGAAGGTGGGCGAGTTCACCTCGGCGCGCATCTGCTCCTGGGTGAGATAGCCTTCACCGTGCAGATCGGCATCCTGATGGGGTTCGACCGCTACCACAATTTCACCGGTGCGCTCAAAGTCACACTCGATGCCATAGCGCTTGAGCGTCTCCTCCATCTCGTCCAGGTTAGTCAGCCCCATAGCCTCTAGGGTATCGAACTCTTCTGGCCAGCGACGGCGGCCATTTTTTTCGCCATGGGTCAGGCTGGCCTCACAAAAACCACCGTTGCGCCCGGAGGCGGCCCAGCCCAGTTGCCGGGCCTCCAGCAGCATGACATCCGCCTTGGGGTTACGCTCCTTGGCCAGCAGGGCTGTCCACAGGCCGACGAGGCCGCCACCGACAATCACCAGTTCGGCATTGGTACTGCCGCGCAGCGGTGGGTAGCTGGGGCGCTCGCTGAGGGCATCCAGCCAGAAGGGAGCGAATCGGGTCTGGGCCAGGGAAGCCTGGATCACCTCGGGGCTGGGGGGCTGCCGCTCAAAAACTGTTTGTAACATCCGGTGCTCCTTGCACATTGAACTCTGTTCATATCTTGCGGTTGTGAATTAACGATCACCATCGACAGGGCTGGGGGGCGCTAAACAGACCCTCTGCGCCATGGATGGCGCGGCGGAGCACCCATGGATGGGTTCACGGCGTGTCTGTGTGCGTGACCCGGACCAGGTCGGAGTCCATGAATCGTTATCCGTTATCTGCCGGTCATGACCTTGGTCCATTCCCGGGTGATGATGCGATTGATCTTCTGCGGCAGCATCTGTTGCGCGAACATCTTGGGTTTCATCTCGTCGGTGAAATAGATATTCGGATTGTTACGGATGGACTCGTCGACCAGGGGGAAGGCCGCCTGGTTGGCATTGGCATAGGAGACATAGTTGGTGATTTTGGCGATGACTTCGGGACGCATCAGGTAGTTGATGAAGGTATGGGCCGCCTCCGGATTATGGGCATCCTTGGGGATGACTAACATGTCATAGAAGACATCGCTGCCCTCCCGGGGGATCACGTAGTTGAGTTTGACGCCATTATTGGCCTCTTCGGCGCGCAAACCGGCCTGCATCACATCCCCGGACCAGCCGATGGCGACACAAATATCGCCATTGGCCAGATCATTGATGTATTGGGAGGAGCTGAAATAGGTGATATAGGGCTGCAAGGTACTCAGCAACTGACTGGCGGCGGCATAATCGGCCGGGGTAGTCGAGTTCGGCTCCAACCCCATATAACGCAGGGTGACAGCGAAGATATCGGTGGGGGAGTTCAGAAAAGCGACACCGCACTTATGTAACTTGGCCAGATTGGTCGGGTTTAGCACCGCGTCCCAGCTGTTCATCTTGAAGTCCGGGCCCATGATGGCCGCCACCTTGTCGACGTTGTAGCCGATCCCGGTGGTGCCGCCCAGATAGGGAACCGCGTGGGCATTATCCGGATCCTTGTCCTGCAGCAGTTTCAGGGTGGCCGAGTCGAGATTGGCCAGGTTGGGTAGCTTGCTCTTGTCCAGTGGCATGAAGGCACCCGCCTTCAACTGGCGGCCGAGAAAATCCGAGCTGGGGACCACCAGATCGAAGCCGGTATTGCCGGAGAGCAGACGCGCTTCGAGGATCTCGTTGTTGTCGAAGACGTCATAGACCACCTTGATACCCGTCTCTTTTTCAAAGTTGGCTATGGTGTCTTCGGCGATATAGTCGCTCCAGTTGTAGACGTGCAGGATATTCTCTTGCGCCATGGCGGCATGACCGAGCCAGCAACTGCCGAGTACCAGCAGTGCTGTGATTCCTTTGTTGTGCATCGACGTGTCTCCCTACTTTGCTCCTGGGCGCGGCATACCGGCGTGGTCTGCCGCTCGGGTGTCCACATCGTTCAGGATGTGAGCAGCGATGGAGACTAAAGCAACCCTTATGCCAGTTGAGATCACAATGACCATAGCCTCAAGACATCCCATGCTGACCCTGGTGGCGTTACGGTGCGGCGCTCGGTATACAGCACCGTAGCTCACGAATATCGCACCGTCTTGGTGAGACGGCCTGGGGTGAGTATCAACTCAGTGCGATAGCTGTTTCTATCTCGACAATCAGCCGAAATTGTCGCAACTGCGCTACGGGATGTCGGTTGGCGTCGGCATGCGGCACGCCGGGTCCACGCTGTTTCCGCTGTCGATAGCTCTGGCATAAAACTTGAGGTGCTTCCTTCATCTCTCATCTCTGCGAGATTGCTCGCGCTGCTAAATGGAGTTTCAACGATGATCAACGACACAACTTTGGATGCGATTGAAGTGGCAGTCGCGACCGCCGGTTTTACCGCACAAGGCATGGCCTCGGTAAAGCAGAACTTCCCCGGGATGCGGCTAACCTACTGCCTCGTCGATGACATGGAAGCCAAACGCCCGTATCGGGAATGTGAGGGCTTCAGCCTGTTTCTGGTTGGGGGCAGCGACCATTGCTTGGGGATTACCTACAATCTCGAGCAGGCCATCGGTGTGGTGATTGCCGAAGAGTAGTTGCGATTGGAGTTGCTCCGTATGGAGCCCTATAGCTTGGAATCTGAGAGCTCTCTTGCTGTACGCTTAGTCATGCTCCCGGATTTGCAGGGTGCAGGTGGGGCCGCCTAACTCGCTGTCGGTACATGGCTTCACTGCGCCTGGCTTGTTAGCAATGGAGAGCGATGAGGTTGATCATTTCAATAACTCTTGTAGTATTGAAGCATGAATAAAGAGATCGCAACTCAGGTATTTGAATCCCTGGCCTCCGGCGTGCGGCTGGATGTCTACCGCTTGCTGGTGAAAGCCGGGCTGGAAGGGATGGTGGCGGGGCAAATTGCCTCGACCTTGGCCATTGCCCCCAACAACCTGTCGTTTCATCTCAAGGCGATGACCCATGCCGGGCTGCTGTCGGTGGCGCAGGAGGGGCGCTTTGTGCGTTATCGGGCCAATATCCCCTTGATGCTGGATCTGATCGCCTTTCTGACCGAGGAGTGCTGTGGAGGACATCCGGAGCAATGTGCATCGCTCCGCTCAGCCTCCAGTTGCTCACCCGCTGTCTTGCCGCCGTTGGCCCCTGAACTTAACCCCACAACTTCCTGTGACTGTAAGGATTAATCTGATGAACGTACTGTTTCTGTGCACCGGTAACTCGTGCCGCTCCATCCTGGGCGAGGCGACCTTCAATCATCTGGCCCCCGCGGGCTGGCAAGGCATGAGTGCTGGCAGCAAGCCGACCGGCCAGGTGCATCCGCGCTCCTTGGCCCTGCTGGCACGCGAGGGCATCAGTACCGAGGGCTACTTCAGCAAGTCCTGGGAAGATCTGCCTCTGGTGCCGGATATCGTCATCAGCGTGTGTGGCAATGCGGCCAATGAAACCTGCCCGACTTATCTGGGGCCTGTGCTGCGCACCCACTGGGGGGTTGAGGATCCAGCCCACGCCACCGGCACCGATGAAGAGATCGACGCCGCCTTTATGACCGCCTATCGCATCCTGCGCGCCCGCATCGAAGCGTTCTTTGCGTTGCCGCTGGTCGAGCTGCAACAGAACCCCGCTCAGCTCAAGGCCGAGATGGACCGTATTGCCAGCGAGATTGCTTAAGGAAGCCGAGTGATGACCAAGCCCTACCATGAACTGATTGCCGGACGTATCTATTGCGGTGGCGCTCAGGATATCCAGCAGATGGTGGATGAAGACCAGATCGCCGTGGTGGTGGATCTGCGCGCCGAGTCGACCGCCTGCGCCGCAGAGCACCCTGAGCTGATCTGGGTGCAGATCCCGCTGAGTGACCATGCCGAGCAACCCGAAGATGAGCTGTTTCGGGAGGCCATTGTAGCCGTCGTCGAGGCCTACCGACTGGGCCAGAAGGTGGCCTTCCATTGCGGCGGCGGTAAGGGCCGTACCGGCACCGTCGCTGTCGGTGTGCTGCTGGAGCTGGGCCTGTGCCAGACCCTGGAGGAGGCGGAAGCCATGGCCAAGTCCATTCGTCCGGTCATCAACATCAAGCCGGATCAGCGCCTCTCGTTAGCGCGCCTCTACCCGCAAGCCCACTGAGGAGGCTGTTGTGATGCCCAGTATCCAGATTTTTGAACCCGCCCTGTGTTGCAGCACGGGCGTCTGCGGAGTGGATGTGGATCAGACGCTGGTCACTTTCACCGCCGATGTGGCGTGGCTCAAGGCACAAGGGGGCCAGATTGAGCGTTTCAACCTGGCGCAACAACCCTTGGTGTTTGCCGATAACGCCGTGGTCAGTGCCTTCTTGATGAACTCGGGGGCCGAGAGTCTGCCGCTGACGCTGCTGGATAACCAGATCGTTCTGGCCGGGCGGTACGCTACACGACAGGAGCTGGCGCGCTGGGCGCACATAGCATTGCCAGATGGCAGCAAGCCGAAGATCAAGGGCATCGTCAAGCCCTCGGGATGTGGTGGCAGTGGCTGCTGTTAGCCAATGCCTCATCGATTGACGGGGCTATTCAGGGTCGAACACCGAGGTAACGCCATGCAGGCATATTTACAACAGCTTCCTCCATTTGTGTTCTTTACCGGCAAGGGCGGGGTGGGAAAAACCTCGCTGGCCTGTGCCACGGCGGTGACGCTCGCCGCGCAGGGGAAGCGAGTGCTACTGGTGAGTACTGATCCGGCGTCCAATGTCGGTCAGGTTTTTTCAACCGTCATCGGCAACCGCATCACGGCGCTGCCGGCCGTACCCGGTTTGTCGGCGCTGGAGATCGATCCGCAAGCGGCGGCTCAGGCCTATCGGGAGCGGATTGTCGGCCCGGTTCGCGGGCGCTTGCCGGAGGTGGTGATCCGCGGCATCGAGGAGCAACTCTCCGGCGCCTGCACCACAGAGATCGCCGCCTTTGATGAGTTCACCGCCTTGCTGACCGATCCGGCGTTACCGCAGCAGTTCGACCATATCCTGTTTGATACCGCGCCCACTGGCCACACCATCCGCCTGCTGCAACTGCCGGGAGCCTGGAGTGAGTTTCTACAGACCGGCAAAGGGGATGCCTCCTGCCTGGGGCCTCTGGCGGGTTTGCAAAAGCAGCAACAGCAATACCGGGATGCGGTCGCCGCGCTGGCGGATCCGCAGCAAACGCGTCTGGTGCTGGTGGCGCGCGCGCAAAGCTCGACCCTGAACGAGGTGGCGCGCACCCACGGCGAGCTGGCGGCCATAGGTCTGAAACACCAATATCTGGTGATCAACGGTTTACTGCCGGGATCGGCTATCCAGCAGGATCCATTGGCACAGGCAGTCTGGCAGCGCGAGCAGCAAGCGTTGGCGCAGTTGCCTGCCGTATTACAGCATCTCCCGCAGGATCGGATCCCGCTGCTGGCTTGTGATCTGGTCGGCCTGGATGCCTTGCAGCAACTGCTGCTTCCCCGGTTCGAGGCCGCCAGCTCCGAAAACGACAGCTCCGAGAACATAAGCTGCGAAAACATGAGCCCCGAGGTTGCGGTGCTGTCGTCATCGCGGGAGGCGGCTTCTTCACTGTCCAGCCTGGTGGATGAGCTAGCTCAGGATCAGCATGGTCTCATCATGCTGATGGGCAAGGGCGGGGTCGGTAAAACCACGCTGGCAGCCGCCATTGCCGTGGAGCTGGCCCATCGTGGCTTACCGGTGCATCTGACCACCTCGGATCCGGCGGCTCATCTGGCCCAAACCCTGGCGGGCGAGATGGCGGCCCTGACGGTCAGCCGTATCGATCCCCAGGCTGAAACCGAGCGTTATCGTCAGCAGGTGCTGGCTAGCAAGGGTGCGGCTTTGGATGCGGCGGGTCGCGCCCTGCTGGAAGAAGATCTACGCTCGCCCTGTACCGAAGAGATTGCGGTTTTTCAGGCGTTTTCACGGATCATTCGTGAAGCAGGCCAGAAATTTGTGGTCATGGATACCGCGCCCACCGGGCATACCCTGCTGTTGCTGGATGCCACCGGTGCCTATCACCGTGAAGTCGCCCGGCAGATGGGCGACAAGGGCATCAGCTTCACCACACCCATGATGCAGTTGCAGGATCCCGCACAGACCAAGGTGCTGATTGTCACTCTGCCTGAGCAGACGCCGGTGCTGGAGGCTGCCCATTTACAGGCGGATCTGCAGCGAGCGGGCATCAACCCCTGGGCCTGGATCATCAACAACAGTCTGAGCCTGAGTCCACTGGCTAGTTCACTCTTGCAGCAACGGGCCCGAGCCGAGCAACCCCATATAGCCCAGGTCACCGAAGTCCATGCCCGACGTTATGCATTGGTACCCATGCAGGTAAGCGAGCCGGTAGGAGTGACCCGGCTGCTGGCGTTATCGGCGCCACAGCAAGAATGAGCTGGCGTGGATACGTCTCCGGCTCAAATGTGAACAGACTGGACTCATGGTTAGTTCATCACCCTCAAGCATAAGGAGTTTTTTCATGTCGGCACAATGCGAAGTAACCGCCAAACGTGCGGCTGCTGCCCCCATGAGCTTTTTCGAGCGTTATCTGACCGCCTGGGTGGCGCTCTGTATCGTCATCGGCATTGCGCTGGGGCAGGGCATGCCCGGGGTGTTCAAGGCGATCGGCGCCATGGAGATCGCCAAGGTCAACCTGCCGGTCGGTCTGCTCATCTGGGTGATGATCATCCCCATGCTGCTGAAAATCGACTTCGCGGCCCTGCATCAGGTCAAGGAACATGTGCGTGGCATCGGCGTCACCCTGGTCATCAACTGGTTGGTCAAACCCTTCTCCATGGCCTTCCTCGGCTGGTTGTTCATCCGGGTGCTGTTTGCCGACTGGCTGCCGGCCGATCAGCTCGACAGCTACGTGGCGGGGCTCATCCTGCTGGCTGCCGCCCCCTGTACCGCCATGGTGTTTGTCTGGAGTCGGCTGACCAACGGCGACCCTTACTTCACCCTCTCTCAGGTGGCGGTGAATGATCTCATCATGGTATTTGCCTTCGCGCCTCTGGTCGCGTTGCTGCTCGGGGTCTCCAGCATTACCGTGCCCTGGGATACCCTGCTGACCTCGGTGGTGCTCTATATCGTCATTCCGGTGATCATCGCCCAGCTGATGCGTCGCGCCCTGCTGCGCCAAGGGCAAGCCAGCTTTGATGGGGTGATGCACCGCATTCAGCCCTGGTCCATCGCCGCCCTGCTGCTGACCCTGGTGCTGCTGTTTGCCTTCCAGGGCGATGCCATCATCCAGCAACCGTTGGTGATTGCTCTGCTGGCTGTGCCCATCCTGATCCAGGTGCTGTTCAACTCCGGCCTGGCCTACTGGCTCAACCGCAAAGTCGGTGAGAAGCACTCGGTGGCCTGCCCGTCGGCCCTGATCGGTGCCTCCAACTTCTTCGAGTTGGCGGTGGCGGCGGCCATCAGCCTGTTTGGCTTCCACTCCGGCGCCGCGTTAGCGACCGTGGTGGGGGTGCTGATCGAGGTGCCGGTGATGCTGCTGGTGGTCCGGATCGTCAACCGCAGCAAGGGTTGGTACGAGCAGGGGCTGCCACGGTCATGACGAAAGAGACCTCGATTCCGGCCTGTCTGCTGCGCGCCTGGCGCCAGCATCAAGGCGAGCTCCGCGGCTGGCTGCATCAGCGGCTGCGGGGGGCGGATCGGGTCGATGATGCGATGCAGGAGATCTTCATCAAGGCGATGAAGCAGGAGGAGCGTTTCTGCGCCATCGCCCAACCGAGAGCCTGGCTGTTCGAGGTGGCGCGACATCACCTGATCGATGAACACCGCAAGCGGCGCGAACTACTGCCGCTGCCCGAGGAGTTGCCCCAGGATGAGTCGGAGCAGGCGGTGGTCGACCAGCTGACCGCCTGCCCCGCGTCCTGGCGGAGCTCGATAGCGCCGATCGTGACATTCTGACCCGCTGTGACATCGAAGGGATGACCCAGCAGGCGTATGCCGACCAGCAGGGGTTGAGCCTGTCTGCGGTCAAGTCTCGCCTGCTACGCGCCCGAGTCCGCCTGAGAAACCAGCTGCATACCGCCTGCGCCGTGCAACTCGACGACCAGGGGCAGGTCTGCTGTTACACCCCGCGCCCCCCGCTGCCAGAGCAGAAGTGATAGCCACTGGCCATTTGATCCCGCCTCAGATCGACCATCGGTTTGCTTCATCGCGGCCTACTCCAAGTGGAGAGCGGGAACCGCACTTTTTTGGAAGAAATCTGCATCCTTTGCCAACCGATGGCGTCTTCTTGAATAAGACAGACCGTTCACTCATCAACCGACGATGAACAACGGCAACTCTTGCGAACCACCCATTCAAGGAGAGGAAACTATGTTTGAATCGATTGGCATCATTGGCGCCGGAAGGATTGCCCACATACTGCTGGGTGGCTGGAAGCACACAGCAACGGCGCTGCCTCCCATCCGGGTCTACGATGTTTCCACCGAGGCGCTCAGCAAGCTGAAAGCAGCCTTTCCACAGGTGCACATCAGTACGCTGGAGGAGACATCCAATAGCGATTTGCTGCTACTCGGTGTCCACCCGCCCGTGTTAGCCGAGCTGCTACCCCGGATCCGCCCGTTGCTGCGACCCGAGGCCCTGGTCTGCTCCCTCGCCCCGAAACTGCGCCTTCCCCAGCTGCAAGCACAGCTCGGTGGCTTTCATCGGTTGGCGCGCATGAACCCTAACGCGACCAGCATCATAGGTCAGGGATTTAACCCCCTGGTCTTCGCGGACCAACTGCCGGAAGAGTCTCGGCAACTGCTCCGGACGCTGTTTGCTCCCTTGGGTCAATTGCCGGAGGTGGCCGATGAACAACTGGAGAGCTACGCCGTGATCAGCGCAATGGGCCCCACCTACTTCTGGTTCCAGTTCCACGCGCTGGAGCAGCTGGCCGAATCCTTTGGCCTGCCGCGACACGAGGCGCGTCAGGCCATCGCCACCATGCTGCATGGTGCCGTCGAGACCCTGCTCTCCAGTGAATTGCCCGCCGAGACGGTCATGGATCTGGTGCCGGTCCGGCCGCTGGCCGATGACGAGGAGAGCATCACCAACCTACTGGCGACTCGCCTGCGGGCCATGTACAGCAAACTAAACGGCTAAATAAACCAGCACAGGGAGCTTCGCCAAGCTCCCTTCTTCGCCGTTTCGCTCTTCTCGTTCTATTTTTTGCAAAATCAGCATCCTTTGGTCAATGACGACGTCTTCCTAGATAAGAGACACCGAATGAGAAGCCACCATGCGACCACTCCAGGTTATGCAAACCTTTCCCCACCAGCGACCACGGCTATTTATAGTGACCACACTCCTGCTGTGGCTGGGGTTGTATCAGCTGATCCTGCCGACCTCGGAGTTGCTGGTTGGCTGGCTACCAGTTGAACGTCAAAGTCATCTGGGCGGAGCCTTGCAATTCTTCCTCTATGACACCCCCAAGGTGCTGTTGCTGCTGACCGGCATCGTCTTCGTCATGGGGATGATCAACTCCTGGTTTACCCCGGAACGGACTCGTGCCCTGCTGGCCAAACGCGGGGAGGGGGCGCTAACGTGTTAGCCGCCCTGCTGGGGATCGTTACTCCTTTTTGCTCCTGCTCGGCCGTGCCGCTGTTTATTGGCTTTGTGCAGGCCGGAGTGCCGCTCGGGGTGACCTTCTCGTTTCTGATTTCCGCCCCCATGGTCAATGAAGTGGCGTTGACCCTGCTGTTCGGCCTGTTTGGCTGGAAAATTGCGCTGCTCTACCTAGGACTGGGGCTCAGCGTTGCGATGACGGCGGGCTGGATCATCGGTCGGCTGAAGATGGAGGCCCATCTGGAGGCGTGGGTGCAACAGATGCCGCGAGTCAGCGCCGAGGATCCCCTGCAGAACATGCCCCTGGCCGAGCGGGTAGCGAGCGGCTTAGGCGCCGTGCGGCAGATAGTGGGCCGAGTCTGGCCCTACATACTTGTAGGGATCGCCATCGGCGCCGTCATCCATGGCTATGTGCCGGAAGCCTTCATGGCCTCCTTCATGGGCAAAGAGGTTTGGTGGTCGGTACCGCTGGCCGTGATCCTGGGGGTGCCCATGTACACCAATGCCGCTGGCATCATCCCCATCGTGCAGGCGTTACTGGCCAAGGGGGCAGCCTTGGGCACTGTGCTGGCGTTTATGATGGCGGTGATTGCCCTCTCTCTGCCTGAACTGGTCATCCTGCGCAAGGTGCTCAAACCCAGACTGATTGCCACCTTTGTCGCCGTGGTCTCCGGCGGCATTCTGCTGGTGGGCTATATCTTCAATGCGGTGTTATAGCCGCTATTCTTAAACCAGAGGTGAATCGATGAAAAATATCAAAGTGCTGGGCCCGGGCTGCGCCAACTGCAAAACCGTCGCCCAACTGATCACGGCGGTGGCCGAAGAGAAGGGCATCGCCATCGAGTTGGAAAAGGTTGAGGAGATCCGCGAGATCATGAGCTTCGGCATCCTCGCCACGCCAGGTGTGGTGGTGGATGGCCAGGTGGTGCACTCCGGCGGCATCCCCTCCCGAGAAAAAATAGAACAGTGGCTAACGGCCTGATCGCTAATTTTTCGGGTGATGCAGCGCCCGATCCACATAGTCCACCTGTCAAACACAAGGTGCAATCACCATGCTCGATGAAGCCAAGGAAGTCTGCCCCACCACCACTCAGAGCCTGCTTAAACAGGGCTACACGCTGGTGGATGTGCGGGAGCACGACGAGAGTGCCCGGCTCGCCTTTGATGTGGCCAATCTCATCATCATGCCGCTGAGTGAACTCGAGCAGCGCTATGCCGAGCTGCCCACTGACCGGCCACTGATCCTGGCCTGCCAGGATGGTTCACGCAGCCTGCGAGCCACCTACTACCTGATGAACAAGGGCTATACCAATGTCACCAACATGAAGTTCGGCATGGCACGCTGGGTCGCACGCGGCTTTCCGATCCTGGGCGATCCGGGGGAGTTGCCGACCACCCCGAGTTCCGGCTGCTGCGGCTAGGACCACCAGCGCTATCAGGAGGCACGATGCGAACTATCCAGATTGTCTGGCAACGCCTGCTCAGCCTGCAGGGGCAGACCTGCGATCGCTGTGCCGCCACCGAACTCGCCTTGCAGCAGGCGGTCGAGACCCTGCAACAGGTTCTGGCGCCACTGCAGATGCAGGTGGAGTTTCACCGTCAGCCATTGAGCCTGGAGCAGTTCAACCAGGATCCGCAGGCATCCAACCGCATCTGGATCGCCGGGCAGCCGCTCGAGGCGTGGCTCGGCGCCAGCACTGGCACCAGCCCCTGTTGTTCTGTGTGTGGGGATGCGGCGTGCCGTACGCTGGAGTGTGGCGACCGAAGTTACGAGGCAATCCCGCCGCAATTGATCATCAAGGCCGTGTTATTGGCCGCCGCCCAGCAACTCTGACGGATGAGAGGGAGTATCTATGGAGTGGATTGTCGCACTACCCCATCTGCTATCAAGCGGTGTGGGCAATCTGGCCTCCTACCTAGCAGCTCATGTGTTGTTGTGCCTACTTCCGGCGTTTTATATTGCCGGAGCCATGACCGCTCTGATCCCCAAACCGGTGATCACCCGATTCTTGGGGCGTAATCGCCCTCGCTACATCTCCTATCCCGCTGCCGCACTGGCAGGTTCAGTGCTCGCCGTCTGCTCTTGCACCATAGTGCCGCTGTTTGCTGGTATCTATAAGAAGGGGGCTGGCTTAGGACCGGCCATCACGTTTCTATTCTTTGCCCCCGCAGCCAACGTGTTGGCCCTCATCTATACCGGTGGCATCCTGGGCCCCGATCTGGCCATCGCCCGACTGCTGTTATCTCTGGTCTTCGGGATCAGTATTGGCATGCTGATGGCCGCGATATTCTGGCGCGACGACCAGGCCCATGACGAACAAACCGATCTGCTCTTTGCCGGACTGGGCCGTATGCAGCCCGCCGCATTGGTCTTTTTGTTGCTGCTCATCGCCCTGCTGCTCTGCGGTACCTTGAAAGTAGCCTTGCTCACGACCACCTATTGGACTGTGACTATCCCTTGGGGCGGCGTCGATCAGTTACAGAGCCAGCTTGCGCAACTGATACCCTTTGATCCGCGCCGAGGCGGAGAAGGGCTATCAGCCCAAGGGGCGTTACTCATACTGCTACTCGGGCTCGTTGGCCTGGCATCATGGCGGGGGATCGAGACCATCTTTGAGGGCTGGAATCGTTGGACCACCGGCTCCCTGCTGCTACTTGGCGTCACATTAGTGATGGCTGCGGTGGGGATTAAACCCAATGCCCACAACGTAGAGCTGTTGATCAATGGTCGAGCTCTCGGGGTTTTGACGGCGTTTATACTCCTGGCTTGGCTGCTCAAATACCACCTCTCGGAAGAGCAGCAATGCAACTTTCTCTGGGAATCCTGGAAATTCGTGAAACAGATATTCCCGTTGCTGGTCATCGGGGTATTTCTGGTCGGGATCCTGCGGGAGCTGATCAAACCAGAGTGGATCGAAGCGGTTGCCGGTAACAATACCCTGCTGGGCAATCTGGCCGGGGTGGCCTTCGGTGTGTTTATGTATTTCCCGACGTTAGTCGAAGTGCCGATTGCTCAAATGTTCCTGAGCCTGGGCATGCATCGTGGCCCGCTACTGGCCTACCTGATGGCCGATCCCGAACTCAGTTTGCAGAGCATCCTCATCACCGCTGCCATCATCGGCCATGTCAAAACTTGGACTTATGTCGCCTGGGTCGCCCTGTTCAGCACGCTGGCTGGGCTCTTGTATGGCTTCTGGATTGATGGCGTCTTGTGGCTCGGCTGAGACAAAAGCATCAGGTTTATGAAGAACCAGGGGATTTGGTCTCGGCTCCTTCGGTATCACCTGGAATCTCGGTCAGCCTGAACTCGACTTGCCGCTTGGAAATCAGTGAATTGCAGTGGTTACAGAAAAAATTGATGGCACAGCACTGTAATTTTTCCAGCTTTGTATGACAGGTCGGGCAAAAGCCGATGATCTCAAACGTCCTACCACAGTGGGAACAAGTGTAGGGACTATAACGAGGATCAAGGCTCTCCTGATGACAACCAGGGCAACGAATGAGGAAGGTCATCTTCTCTCCTTGCTGCAACGAGCAGTCTCGCAATAATTCCCTACTCCAAGTGTAGCGAGTCTTCGGATGGACGTTCGTGTTCAATCATAGGTGATTATTCGATGGTAGTCGGTGTGTATCGTTTCTAATGCTGAATCGCACCAGCTTCGTTTGATAACCTCACAATGTCAGCATATTTCAGCAAATGATAACTGTTTGCATCTAATGGCTTAATATGTAGAATTCCTGCACTTTTATCTGCAGGGTCTGTGTTATGTCGTTTGCTTCCTCCTCCGCTGCACTGGCTGTCCGGCCGTCGCTGCCGTTTTCTCTGTCCGTTCTTGCCTTGTTCTGCTCGACCTCGACGTTCGCAGAACAGAGTGCAACCACAGCGCCTGTGATGGTGGTGGCCGATGCGGTCAAGACCTCGCAGGATGAGGCCAAAGGCTATCAGGCCCAGACTTCGTCCCTGGCAACCCAGACCGACACGCCGCTGGTGGAGATCCCGCAATCGGTGAGTGTGGTGACCGAGCAGCAGCTGGAGGATCGTCAGCCACAGAGTCTGGACGAGGCACTCTCCTCGGTGGCCGGTCTCAAGCAGAGCAACACCTTGGGCGGCACCCAGGATGCCATCATGAAGCGCGGCTTTGGCGGCAACCGGGATAACTCCATCATGCGTAACGGCCTGCAGTCGGTTCAGGCGCGCAACTTCACGCCGACCACAGAACGGGTCGAGGTGCTCAAGGGCCCGGCTTCGCTGCTGTATGGCATCCAGGATCCCGGCGGCATCATCAATGTGGTGACCAAGAAGCCCAAGCATGATGCCTATTATCAGGCATCCAGCTATTACACCAGTTTTGGTGGTGGCGGCGTGCAGGCGGATTTGACCGGGCCGCTGAATGACGATGGCCTCTCGTACCGCCTGATTGCCGACCAGCAGCAATATGATTACTGGCGTAATTTTGGCGAGATTGAGCAAGGGGTTGTCGCACCTTCGGTAGCGTGGGAGAACGAAACCACGGCCATCCTGCTGGATTATGAACACATGGATTATGCGGTACCCTTTGATCGGGGCACCTACATCGACACCAAGACCGGCAAGCCGTTGGCGATCCCCCGCGAGCGCCGACTCGACGAGACCTATAACATCACCACCGGCCGCGCCGACACCGCCAATCTGAAGTTCTCCCATCAGTGGAATCCTCGCTGGTCGCTGCATGGCGGCTATGGTTACAGCCGCAACTACTACAACGATGATCAGATGCGGGTCATGTCGTTTGACTCCACTACCGGTGTGGTGACCCGCCGTGCCGATGCCACTAAGGATGCTTTGCAACAGGCCCATACCGCGAGCCTCTACACCGTCGGGATCATCGATCAGGGCAGCACCCGCCATGAAGTGGTGACCGGGGTGCAGTACATGCACAACTACCGGACCTTGGGCGATCTCTATCGCGACAGCAGCAACAAGAACTTCAACATGTATGATCCCGTGTATGGCACCTCGCCCTATCCCAGTAAGGTGAGTGCCGCCGATAGCGATCAGACCGACAAGTTGCGCACCTCGGCTGTCTATCTGCAGGATGCCTGGACTCTGGATGAACACTGGATCCTGGTGCTGGGGGGCCGCTATGACCACTTCAACGAGCTGACCGGCAAGGGACGCCCGTTCAATACCAACAGTCATGTCAACGACAGCAAGTTTGTGCCCCGGGCCGGGGTCGTCTATCTGCTCGATCCGGACTGGTCGCTCTACTCCAGCTATACCGAGTCGTTCCGTCCCAATACCTCGATTGCCAACGCCATCGGCGATCTGCCGCCGGAAGAGGGCAAATCCTGGGAGCTGGGCACCAAGTGGCAGGGTAACGGGCTGACCTCGACCCTGGCGCTGTTTGATATCGACAAGAAAAATGTCCTGACCAGCGAGACCGATACCACCACCGGCGACACCCTCTACCGGGTTGCCGGGCGAGTGCGCTCCCGCGGGCTGGAGGCCGAGGTCAACGGTGATCTGGGCGAGAACTGGAGCGGCTATGGCAGCTACGCCTATACCGATGCCGAGGTGCTGGAAGATCCGTTGCTGGCCGGTACTCCGGTGGACGGAGTAGCTAAACATATGGCATCCCTGGGGCTGATCCATCAGTGGAATCAGGTACTCGGCGGCAACCTGCGGGCCGGAGCCTACAGCCGGTATACCGGCACCTGGTACATCGGCAACACCAAGGGAACTATGTATGCGCTGCCCGCCAGCATGGTCTACGACAGCATGGTGGCCTATGACCGCAAGCTGGGTGCTTACGATCTCAAGGTGCAGTTCAATCTGAAGAATATGTTCGACAAGACTTACTACACCTCGGGCGTCAGCAATGCCAATGCGCCTATCCTGGCGATCGGTGAGCCGCGGCAGTTCTTGTTGACCACCACGGTCGGCTTCTGATGTCCGCATCCCGGCCAAGAGGGCGACTGGGGTGGCTGTGGGTTGCGCTTGGGTTCGGACTAGCGCTGGCGCTGGTCGCCAGCCTGTTGCTGGGCTATCGCAGCCTATCCCCGGCCGCTTTGCTGGGGTGGAGTCAGGATCTGACGCTGCGTCATCTGATCCTGGAATATCGCCTGCCGCGGATGCTGATTGCCCCCGTGTGCGGGGCAGCTCTGGCAGTATCCGGTTGTCTGTTGCAGAGCCTGACTCGCAATCCGCTGGCGGCTCCGGATGTGCTCGGTGTGAATGCGGCGGCCTCGTTTTGTGTGGTGCTGGCGCTGTTTATACAGCCGGATTTGGGACTGGGCTGGCTGAATGGACTGGCGTTTGTCGCCGCACTGGCCATGACCCGCGTGTTGCTGTGGTTGCTGGGAAGGGAGGGTTCGCGACACAGTCTGCTGCGTCTGCCCTTGTTGGGAAGTGTGCTGGCCATGCTGTTTGCGGCCCTGACCCAGACCCTGATCACGTTGGATCCGGCCACTCAGGATCAGGCCCTGAGCTGGTTGACCGGCAATATCGCCGGTCGCTCCTTGCGCCAGTTCTGGGCGGCGCTGCCCTGGTTGCTGCTGGCCGTGGTCGGGCTCTGGCGGCTGTGGGGCAGACTCGATCTCTTCTATCTGGGCGATGCCCAGATCCGCACGCTGGGGCAAGATCCGGACACCTTGCGCCGCCAGGCGGTGCTGATTGCCAGCTTGCTGGTGGCCGCCGTGGTGGGGGTGATTGGCCCCATCGGCTTTATCGGCTTGCTGGTACCTCGCATGGCGTTGCGTCTGAGTGCCAGCGGACATCGCCACTGGCTGCCGCTGGCGGCGTTGCTCGGAGCCTTGCTGCTGACGCTGGCCGATCTGTTGGCGCGGTTTATCTACTATCCCGAGGATATTCCCGCGGGCGTGGTCACGGCTCTGCTCGGCGGGCCCGCCTTTTTGTTCCTGCTCTACCGTCAGCGGGGGCGTAGCGATGGCGCAGGCTAAACCGGTGTCCGATCAACAACCGCAGCCGTCAACTCGGCAACCTACGGCAGATTCTGCGGCCAAATCGACCGCGTCCACATGGATGGCGGATCGCCATTGGCGCGGCGCCGGGCTGAGCCTGCTGCTGCCCGCCGGTGCATTGCGCGTGCTCGGCCTCTTGTTGCTGGTGCTGGCACTGGTCAGCATTTTGGCCATGGCCTTGGGCCCCTTGTGGATCAATCCGCTGGATCTGCAGGCTCCTTCGCCGCTGCAGCAGTTGGTGCTGTTCGAATTACGCTGGCCACGGCTGTTGCTGGGATTAGTGGTCGGCGCCAGTCTGGCGGTGGCCGGCTTTGTGCTGCAGAGCCTGACCCGGGTGTCGATTGCCGCGCCTTCGGTGCTGGGCTTGGCCGATGGCGCGGGTTTGAGCGTGGTGCTGGTGCTGTTTGCCGGTGAGGCGCTCTGGGGCGGGCACCTGCTCAGCCCCCAGGGCATGGCGCTGGCCGCATTGGCCGGAGCTGTGGCGGTGCTGATGCTGTTGCGTGGCCTGAGTCGGCGCGACGGCGATCTGGAGAAGATGGTGTTTGCCGGTCTGGTGGTGGCCGCCATCTGCAAGGCGTTGGTCAGCCTTTTACTGCTGCTGAGTCAGAGTGATATGGCGATGCAGGCACAGATCTGGCTGGTGGGCTCCCTGGCCCAGGCCAATCCCGCCCTCAATCGCTGGCTGCTGGCGGCCTGTGTGCTGCTCTTGGTCCTGACGCTGCTCAACTACCGAGCGCTGGCGCTGTATCGCCTCTCCGATGAGGTGATGGGGAGTCTGGGGCAGCCAGTGGGCATCAGTCAGCGCTGGCTCTATTTGTTGGCCGCAGGACTCACAGCCATCGCGGTTGCCGGGGCCGGACAGATAAGCTTCGTCGGCCTGGTGGTGCCCCATCTCATCCGGCGTATCTGTCCACGCGGCGTTCCGGCTCAACTCATCGGCAACGCCTGTGGCGGAGCCTTGCTGGTGGTCTCCGCCGATGTGCTGGCGCGTAACCTGTTCTCCCCTTACGAGCTGCCGGTGGGGATCTTCACCGCGCTGATTGGCGTGCCCTGTTTTCTCTGGCTCTATGGCCGGGGAGGGCGATCATGAATGCCCTCTGTTTGCTGTTGGGGGTGGGGTTGTCGCGCGATTGGCTGACGTTACGGCTGCGGGTCCTTGTTTTACAGATCATGCTCCTACCGATCCTGCTGCTGCCACTCTCGGCGGCGGCTTATGCCTCGGAAACGGCGACCGCGCTGCGGGTGGTGACCCTGAGCAATGACAGCACCGAAGCCCTGCTGGCGCTGGGGCTCAAACCTGTGGGGGCCACGCGCTCGCTTAACGGTCAGCCCTGGTATCCGCATATTGCCGCCCAGATGCAAGGCGTGACGGTGGTGGGGTTGGAGAATGCCCCGAATCTGGAGCTGATTGCCAGCCTGCAACCGGACTTGATCCTCGGTAGCCGCCAGCAATCGGCGCGGCTGCGAGCCACTTTGGAGCGCATAGCCCCGACCGTGCTGGTCCGGGATAGCCGCAAAGGCTGGCAGCAGAACTTTCTGCTGTTTGCCCGGGCACTCGGGCAGGAGCCCGCCGGGATCAAGCGTCTGGCCCAGGTGCAGGCGCGGATCGCGTGCCTGAAACAGGCGTTGCAGCAGCAGCCGCTGCGCCAGGTCAGTGTACTGCGCTTTAATCCGGGCCAGGTGCGCCTCTACCAGCTGGATTCGTTCAGCGGCGAGCTTTTTTCTGCCCTCGGTTTGACGCGCCCGGCCAGCCAGAATGTTCACGCCTATGGGGTCAATAACTTCAGCGCTGAGCGCATCGCCGAGCTGGAGGCCGACTGGCTGTTCTATTTCACCTATGGGGCCCGTCGCCAGCAGAGCACCTTGCTCTATCGCGAGGCATTTATGAGCGATCCGGCCTGGCAGCAGCTGTCGGTGGTGCGACATAACCGGGTACGCAGTCTGGATGATGTGATTTGGAATACCGCCAACGGCATCCTGGCCGCCGGGGTGGCGCTGGATCAGATCCCCCAGTTGTTTTCACTCGCTATCCCTGAAGGAGGTGCCCTGTGCCGTTCGTCTGTGAAGGATTGACTCTGGGTTATGACGCCAGCCCAGTGCTGAGCCAGTTTTCGCTGGCGCTGCCCCGCGGCCAGCTGGTCGTGTTGCTGGGGGCCAATGGGTGCGGCAAGTCCACCTTGCTCAAGGCGTTGGCCGGACATCTGGCACCGGCTCAGGGGCGGATCCTCTTCGAGCAACGTCCGCTGGCCGATTGGCCTGCGGTGGAGCGGGCGCGGCGACTGGCCTATCTGCCTCAGTATCCCGAACTGTTTGCCGATCTGACGGTCTTTGATCTGGTGCGTTACGGGCGGTTTCCCCATCAGGCTCTGCTGCGCCAGTGGCAGGCCGAGGATGAAGACGCCGTGCAGCAGGCTCTGGCTCAGACTGGATTGCTGGATCTGAGAGCTCGACGTTTGTCCTCGCTCTCCGGTGGTCAGCAGCAACGGGCCTGGATCGCCATGGTGCTGGCCCAGGAGGCGGAGGTATTGCTGCTCGATGAGCCCATCAACCATCTGGATCTGAATCATCAGGTCGAGATCCTGGATCTGCTGACCGACCTGCGCCTGCAGGGTAAGACGCTGGTGGTGGTGCTGCATGATCTGAATCTGGCCAGCCGTTATGCCGACCAGCTGGTCTTGCTGCATCAAGGCCAGATCCTGCAGCAAGGTCCGGCGGCTGAGGTGCTGCAAGCCAGCAGCATTGAACAGGCCTACGGCCAAGCCGTTACTGTGGTCACGGATCCCGTGTTCGGCACCCCCTGGGTGATCCCCACAGGGCGCCACGCCAGCCGCCAACTCAGGCCATAAGCCCGAAGAGTGCTGCTTGCCGTGTTATTGCCAGAAACGGCTCTTGGCCAGAGGGATAGGCAGCCCTAATGGAGCTCAAAAAGCACAAAGGGTTAGCCTCGTTAAGAAGCTAACCCTTTGTTTTATATGGTGCCGGTAATAGGAGTCGAACCTACGACCTTCGCATTACGAAACCAGATTTTTACGGTTTTTGGCTGTTTCACTGTGTTTCATTGGCCTGTTATTAATTGTTATTAAATCAATGGTATACGCTGTATTTGCTGCGTCTTGTTGTATCACTAAATATCGCCCTATATCATGTGAAGTGTTGGGCATGGTGTTGGGCATAAATGGGGTGGGTATGGCAGATAAGCAACCGCGAAAACCGATTACGCAAGATCGGGAAGTCGCCGCACTAACGACCGAAGAAGGGAAGAAGGTTAGCCGCTTCACCGTCTATTCAAAACACGGTGGCGGGCTTCATGTGGAGGTGCGCCCTGATGGCCTCAAGCGGTTTAACTATCGGGCCAGACTGGACGGGAAACAGTTTGATTACCAGATCGGGCTTTATCCCGCGATAACACTCGCCAAGGCCAGAGCTGCCCACGGTGAAGCGGTTGCCTTGGTCAAGCAAGGCATAGACCCGCGCCAAGCTGCGAAACAGGTGAAAACCAAGAATCTCGAAATGCCGACCCTTGGCGAGTGTTACCGCGATTGGCTGGCGATGCGGGCCAAGTCGAAACCCATAGGGCCGCGAACCTTGAGCGACTATGAGGGAACCTTTGCCCGCCACCTTGAACCCTTGCTAGGCAATACCCGTGTTTGTGATTTGTCCCGCGCCCTGTTGTATGACCATTTCCGCAAGGTGGCGACCAAGGAAGGCGCAAGAAAGGGGCTGATCGTGCTGAATATGTGCCTCGACCATGCCGTGCTGTTGGGCCATATGGAGATCAACCCCGCCCGCTTGCTCAAGCCCGCCATGTTTGGCGCATCCATGCCGCCGCCCCGTGAGCGATGGCTAACCCGTGATGAGGTTGGGCTGCTATGGGCTGCGCTGGACGCTGCGACCGCTGGCGCTGGTGCTGTGACCGTAGGGGGCCGAGGAATCGCCTCTAGCGTGGTTCTGTCGCTTTCTGTGGCTAATTGCTTACGTCTGATCCTTCTCACCGCTGTGCGCCGTTCTGAGGCTGTGGGGATGCGCTGGGATCAGATTAATGGCGACCGATGGACAATCCCCGAAACCAAGAACGGACGCGCCCATGTGGTAACCCTTCACCCGCTGGCGCTGGAGATTATCGAGCGACAAAGGCCGCTATCCGGTGGCCCTTATGTGTTCGAGTCCACCAGCAAGGCCGGACACCCGATTACAGGGGATGCCGTCACCCGTGCGCTGGAGCGTGTTCGCCTCAAGTATCTGGCCGAGCTTGCGCCATTCAGCCCGCACGACCTGCGCCGCAGTGCGGCAACGGGGGCTGCTGAATATCTGGACGCGCCCGAGCGCCTGATCGAGCTGATGCTAAACCATGTGCCGAAAGACAGGCTGATCCGCACCTATCAAGTCGGCCAGCAAGCCGAGAAGCTGCGAGCCCTGTTTCTGCGCTGGGGTGACTTCATTCAGACGATAACGCAACCGGAGCAAGCCAAGCCGGATAACGTGGTATCGGTGAATTTTGGGGGGAGAGGGTGATGAAAGCTGAGGATTTGATTCAACCCCGATATGAGTGGCGTCTTGTTGAGACTTCACCAGAAGAAAAATGTGAGAAACCATCAGATTTCGCTGATGAATACCCAATAGATGATGTATTGGCTTTTTTTGTAAAACGGGTGCGCCAAGGTGCGCCAATCAGTGAGGCAACTCTGCGATTAGTTGCCGAGGGCGTTGAGCGACATATTAAGAACAATGATTGCAACCCGTGGCCTGTTGTTGGAGCTAATGGCGGGCGACCAATTAGTGAACGGCCGTCTGATGATGTTTTACTTAAATCGGCCGAGGTTCAATTTTATCGCCGTTTTTTACCGGACTTCGATGGACGCAAACCATTAAAACAAGAGGTTCTGGCAGTTCAATTTGGTGTTAGCGTCAGAATGATACGCACATGGGAGAGCCTACCCATTCCAAGGTTTCACGACTGGAGGCGTGCGCCGCGAAAACAAAGCGCGTATTTAGTGTTCAATCGCAGAATACAGGAGCTTATGGACAAGGAGGAAATTGGCAGAGATTGTTACTTCTCTGGTTTCGTTTCGCCAGATAACGCCAAAATAGTGCAAGAATCTGAAATGCTGAATTTTATGGACGAAGGGGATGAGAACTCGTTAGTTTGATTCCCCCTTCATTCGTGGAGCAGTGATACCAACTGCCATAAGGTGATGCTCGAAGGTAAGGCATTCGGCCGAGCCATTATCGAGGTATCATTATGCTAATTCCAACATCTCAAGTCTCAACGCGCCTTGGTGTGAGTCGTTCAACTGTGGAGCGCTTACGCCGTAATCCTGCCGCTAAATTTCCAAAGCCTATCAAGATCGGCCCTAACTCAGTGCGCTATGACGCTGCCGAATTGGATCAATGGCTGGATGCCCGCCGCGTTGGGGGTGATCATGTCTAATCACTGCGCCCCTGAGTGGGCATTCCCTAGGCTGAATAGCGAGGCCCGAATGATGCTGGCTGTTCTGTTGCGCGATGAATCTGTAGCAGAGACGGAGCTTTGTCGCCTGTTCGGCCATAACTACCGCTCTGCAATCCAGACCCTTGAGGGAGAGCGCTATCAGTGGCGGATCATTAATCTGCCGGGGGCTGACGGAAATACGGTTGCCCGCAAGTTGGACGACCGCCACAAGTCAGGTGATCTCCGTCTTGATGCGCAAGCCCGTCTTGAGCGGCTAGTCGAGCTTCGCACTAAGAGCGCCATTCAAGCCGCTCGGGAGAAACGCAGGGCCGCTATCGCACGGGCCGAGCTGGTGGACGCCATTGAGCGACTTGAGGCGTTTAACGCTGCAAACGAATACGCCCCGACCGAGGCCGAGGCGTAATCCAAAAACTGCTGGTGGCCGTGACTTTGGCGAGTAGGGCCACCAGCCCATTGAGACTAATCCCATGCTGAGAGAATGTCACGCTTGCCGTTTGGCTGGGCGGGTTGAGCGCTGCCCAATTGAATCTCTGGTACATCCTGAAACAATTTACGCTAATTGTCTTGTGCTAATTGTCTTGTGCCGAATTGATGAAGCCCAGAGCTGGCGCGGGTTGGCGGGTGATGAAGGGAGCGAAAAAAGCGCGGTTATTTATAATATCTATAGGTCTTTAAAGGTCTTTATCTCTGTATTGTTACAACTGGGCCGCTCAAAAATGGTGAACGGCCATGTTTGAATGTGATGACCTGCCAGCCAGCGTGATCGCCAAAGCGACAGGGGAAACCAAGCGCAAGCGCGGCCAGAGATACGGGCATGTCACATACCAGAAGGGCTACAGCTACGCCGGAAAGCGGTACCCGATTAACTCAGAAAAATCGGGTTGCTACACAAAAATTCTGCAACGGATAATCGAGCAAATAACGGCAATGAGGGCGCACTATGGCCGAGTCTTGTTTGTGCGGCTTGACCTGCGTCATAAGGGTTTTGGCGACGACAACTCACTGATGAGTGCCTTCATGAAATCAGCCCGCGCCATTGTCCAGAGTCGATATAAAACGCCGCACCTTGGTTACCTGTGGGCGAGAGAGCAGGAGCGGGCGAAGCACCAGCACTATCACGTTTTCTTGTTGGTCGATGGCGACAAGGTAAACCACCCGTCCGCGCTGCTGGGATGCCTTGCTGATAGCTGGGCCAGACAAGGCGGAACGTTATCAATACCGGAAAATTGTTACATCCTGGTTGTCGATGAGGATTCCGAAGCGGCGGCCATACATCGAGCCAGCTATTTAGCGAAAGGGCGCGGCAAGGGATACCGCCCTGATGGAGCGAGGGACTTTGATTGTTCGCGTATCAAATTACCATGACCGGCTAATGGGCAGTGTATCCGCCAACGGCGGAGTCCCGGTCAGCGCGACACCCCAAACCATACAGATCCGTATGGTTTGGGAGACCGGAAAAAATATCCGGTCAAATGTTAACCCCCGCCGCACGGGAGCCAGTGAGGTGAAATATCTAAAGTGCCGGAATCTCGGCCTTTCGAGATCGCAGCACGGGAGCCAGCTTTTGACCTGAAGGTGTAGCAGGCACGCTACAGCGACCACCACGCCACACGGGAGCAGTGAGCGGTGAAAGGTTTTCACCGGATTTAAATACCAGGAATTCCGGTAATAATGCGCATGGCAAGTCCGCGCCCTTGCTGGAGCTCCACCCTTTTGAGTTGAGTAATTTCTGCGCACTCAACGTCGACAGAGTAGGGATGATAATATGGCTGCGTATTCATCCGGTTAAGGTGCTAACCATGAGTGACATTGACCCCGAACTGATCCCGACCGCTCAACTTCTCGAACACGCACTACAGGCCGAGCAGATGCCACCGCGCCGCTGGTTATGCCGCTATGGTGAACTGGATTGGATAACCGGAGTGCCGAAGCTGGCGAAACGCTACAAGGCGCTGAGATGTGCCAAGCTGGCTATGATGACCGGACGCCTGATCTGACATTTCGAGTCAAAGGTGAGGCAAGGTTTTCAGCTACTCCATGAACTTCCAGACTATAAAAAGCACGGTCAGAAGTAAGGTTCGGGTAATGTTTTGCGGTTCCAGGTGGCGAGGTGTTGAGGATTGTTGAGGTTGGAACCTGATATTCAATGTTGATAAAAGTTGACCTTCAACACGCCACCGGAGCGCCGCCAATGTCGCGGAGCTAGTTTCTATAGGCCCTAAAGAGAGCAAGAACCAACAAGCCCACCCCTAAACGGATGGGCTTTTTTGTGTCCGTGTTTGATGGGAGTAAGGCAGTAGGGGGGGTGAGTTCGGGGTGGCTTGCCTGCGAAATAAAGCGCCTATGCGTTGTGAAGTGTTGGGCATAGTGTTGGGCATAAACGCAAAAATCAGCCAAAAAACACAAAGGGTCACAACCTGATGAGCTGTAACCCTTTGTTTTAACTGGTGCCGGTAATAGGAGTCGAACCTACGACCTTCGCATTACGAATGCGCTGCTCTACCAACTGAGCTATACCGGCCTGGGGGGATATTCTCCGCATTTTATCAGTCAGATCAATCCCTTCGAGGCGCTTTGCTTCACGAAATGCTCCCCTGGTGATGCGTTTGCCGTCTTTTTGAACAAGCGTGCACCCTTCCGACGAGGGTATGAATCCCGTTAGTCAAAGAAGTCGCTGATCTCTTTACGGTCATACTCTTCCAGCTTCAGCCAGGGCAGGCGGTCGGCGGCGAGCGGGGTTTTGAGTTTGACCTCCATCCGGTACTGCTTGTAGCCATCGCGGGTATGGCGGTCGAGGGCCAGCGCCAGTTGCAGTGTATCGGACCACAGCACGCGCATGATGGTATTGCCCTGTTCGCGCTGATACCAGCGGGCGCCAGCGGGGGCCTCTTCATCGGTGGCGGTGAAGTCCGCCAGCAAGGCCGGATTGAACAACTGGCTCAAGCTGATCCAGTCCGGGTTAAACCCTGCCTGGCCATACTCCATCGGTGGATAGTAGACCTGATTTTTATGGTAGTGGTCGACATAGACCAGGCTCAGGCTCTGGTCGGGTTGCTGGGTCACCCAACGCGCCGCCATCTGGTACATAAAGTGTTTATGGGGGGTCTTAGAGTTGTCGTGGAGCTGGTGAAAGGCGCGGGCGACCGGCAACGGGATCAGCCGTTCACTCCAGAGGGTGTCGGCGGTGCGGATCCAGCGCTCCTTATAACTGTGTTGCTGGGTGATGCCATCCGGGCTCACTTCCAGGGTGTGGTAGCTGATCAGGGCATTGATATCGGGTGGTGTGGTGGCTGCCGAAGCCGTGGCACACAGCAGCACAGCGGGAAGTAGAGCACGACACAGCAGCCCGGAGGCAGAGCGACAAAACAGAATGAAACAGACAGACACGGCAAAAGAACCCGGCATAGAACAACATCCTTTTTTACAGACGAAAAAGCAGGCCCAGCCGGGCCTGCCTGTCACGAGGGCGTGATTAGAGATCCAGCGCCGTCTTCACCAGCTCGAACACCTTGGTGTTATCCAGGGTGCCCTTGAAGGTATTGGCGTTGGTACCACTGGCAAACAGCATGACATCGCCACCGCCATGGGTCTCGGAGCCGAGTTTCACGCCACTTTCTTGCAGATAGTCATCGGCCATGACCTCGTCGCTGGTCAGATCGGTGCGGGTCTCCTTGCGATTTGGACCGTTACCGAAGGCTAGCGTGGTGATGGCGTTGCCATTCACATCCCGCTTGATGGTCTTGTCACTGCCTTCCTTGACCAGATCCAGGATGTTGTTGCCCTTGGCCGAGTAGCCATTGAAGGTCATGGTGTGGTCATGGTCGGCGGTGACCACGATCAGGGTGTCCTTCAGGTCTACCTTGGCCAGTGCTGCCTTGATGGCATCATCGAAGGCGACGGCATCTTGCAGCGCCCGCTTGGCATTGGTGCCGTGCAGGGCGTGGTCGATACGACCCCCTTCGACCATCAGGAAGTAACCTTCCGGCTTGTTCTTCAGGATGTCGATGGCCTTGCTGGTCATCTCGGCCAGGGAGGGTTGGGTACTGGCGGCGTTCTTCTGCCGATCCAGATCGTAATCCAGATGGTAGTCGGTGGTGAACAGACCAATCAGGCGGCTGGTGGCGGCTGGATCCACAGCGGCCAAACCGGCTTTGGTGGTCACGCTGGCATAGCCTTGCGCCTGGAGCTCGGCAGGTAAGTCCCGACCATCGGCGCGACCACGTTTGTTGCTGGTGGCGTTGTAGGGGGTCCAGTAGTTGGCGCCACCGCCCATCAGGACGTCTACGCCATCACCCAGTGCGGTATTGAAACCGGCACCACCGGGTACCGCTTGCACGGCTATGTCATAAGCCGCATCGCGATGGCAGATATGGGCATAGGTCGCAGCCGGGGTGGCGTGGGTCAGCTCGGTCGTGGTGATGGAGCCCACCGCCTTGCCCTTGGCCTTGGCCAGCTCCAGCAGGGTCGGTACCGCCTGGCCATTGGTGCTGGCACAGCCGCTGAGACCCTTGTTGCCGTTCGCGTCTTTCTTTGGCGCTTCGGCCACCGTATCGGCGCTCATGGAGATGACTTCGTTGTTCATCTTCACGCCGGTCATGTAGGCAGCCATGGAGGGCGCCGAGTCGGTGGTCTGGGCATCATGGGAGAAGGTCTTGATGCGGGCCGCGTAGTCCAGGGTTTCCATGGTCAGCAAGCCTTCTTCGCCGACGCTATAGATCTGGGCGGCGGTGACCGTGGTCGGGCCCATGCCATCCCCGAGGAAGAAGATGACATTCTTGGCCGGAGCCGCCAGAGCGGCGGATGAAGCAAGGGCCGTGGCGATAGCGGCACTGAGCAGGATCGGTTTTAACATGATGAGAGTTCCTTGAATTCGGGTGATTACAGACCGGCGGCCGTCTTGAGCTTGTTGAATACGGCGGTGTTTTCCATGACACCGTGGAAGCTGTCGGCTCCCATACCGGTTGCCCCGAGGAAGACATGGGTGCCACCGTGGGTTTCACTGCCCGGAGTTCCGACTTCGAAGACCACTTCCTGGCGATAGTCATCGGCACTGGTCATGGCATCGTCGATGGCGGTACGTGGGCCATCAACGCGGTTGGAGCCGTTTCCGAAGCCGATGATGGAGTAGGGCATGCCGTTGGCATCGGTCGCCGGTTGACCCACACTGCTACCGGCGTAGTTTTTCACTACCCCCAGAACACCAGCTTCGCTGTCGGTGGTCTTCCCGGTGCGCTTGGCATAACCGTTCAATACCAGCGTGTGGTCATGGTCGGCGGTGACCACGATCAGAGTGTTCTTCAGCTCCGGATCCAGAACCTTCATCTTGTCGATGGCGGTCTTGATGGCGGTATCGAAGGCGATGGTATCTTGCAGTGCCCGCTTGGCATTGGTGTCATGCAAGGCGTGGTCGATGCGGCCACCTTCGACCATCAGGAAGAAGCCTTTCTCTTTCTGGCTCAGCAGATCGATGGCCTTGGTGGTCATGTCGCTCAGGGACGGCTCTGTACTGCTTGCGTTTTTCACGCGATCCAGCTCATAGGAGAGGTGGCTGCCGTTGAACAGACCGAGCAGGGGCTTGTCGGTGCCTGCGGCGTTCATCTCGCTCAGGGTGCTGGCGTAGTTATAACCCAGCGCCTGCAATTCGCTGATCAGGTTGCGACTGTCGGTTCGGGAGCCGGAGGCATCGCTGGGCAGAAATTGCTTGCGGCCACCGCCGAGGATGACATCCAGACCCGAGCCCAGGGCGCTGTTAAAGCCAGTACCATTCGGCACTAATTGTACCGCGATGTCGTTTTCCAGATCCCGATTACAGATGTGAGCATAAGTCGCCGCCGGTGTGGCGTGGGTGACCCGGGTGGTAGTGACAACCCCGGTGCCCATGCCGGAAGCCTTGGCCAGCTCCAGCAGGGTGGTCACTGCCTTGCCTGCGCTGGTGGAGCAGTCCGCTTGCTGGGTGGCGGCGCTATCCATGGAGATGACACCGTTATTGCTCTTCACGCCGGTCATATAGGCCGCCATGGAGGGCGCGGAGTCGGTGACCTGGGAATCGTGGGAGTAGGTCTTGAGGAACGCGGTCTCCGGCAGGGTATCGATAGTCAGGCTACCATCCTCGCCGTAGGCATAGATCCGCGATGCGGTCAGGGTGGTGATGCCCATGCCGTCGCCGAGGAAAAACAGCACGTTTTTCGGTGTCGGTTTGACGGTCGTTTCGGTCGAATCGCTATTACAACCGGCGACTAGTAGTCCGGCGGAGAAGAGCAGGGCAAGAGGTGCCAACTTGTGCATGGTAGTGAAACTCCTGTACTGAAAGTGGCTCGATACTAGGAGCTGGTTGTGACAGTTTTATGGACGGAACATGATGGAAATGTCTAATTTCTGTGAAATTTGCCGATTTATTAATGACGTAGCGGCTAGTGTTTGTTATTTTGTAACGTTCATTCACTATTGTTGGTTATGCGATAAAATTGCATAAATTCAACAACAGCCTAGGAGAGACGCATGGACAATTTCGCATTTCACAACCCCACCAAGATCCTGTTTGGTACAGGTCAAATCGCGGCGGTCGGTCAGGAAATCCCGCAAGAGTCACGCATTCTCATCACCTATGGCGGTGGTAGTGTGGTCAAGTTCGGCGTATTGGACGAGGTCAAGGCCGCTCTGGCCGGACGTCCACTGTTTGAATTTTCCGGCATCGAGCCCAACCCGACCTATGAAACCTTGATGCAGGCGGTTGAGTTGGTGAAGCGGGAGAGCATTGATTTTCTGCTGGCCGTCGGTGGTGGCTCCGTGATTGATGGCACCAAATTCATTGCCGCCGCGGCCTGCTGGGGCGGCTCTGATCCCTGGGATATACTGCTGGATGGCGGTGCCACGGTTAAAACCGCATTGCCGATGGGCGCCGTGTTAACCCTGCCAGCTACCGGCTCGGAGATGAATTGCGGGGCGGTGATCAGTCGCAAGGAGACGCGGGTTACCCTCCCGGCGGCCAACGGCGCCAATGCCGGGGTCTCGATGATTACCAAGAGTCAGCAGGACAAACTCTACTTCACGCACCCGGCGGTCTATCCGCGCTTTTCGGTGCTGGATCCGACCAAGAGCTACACGCTGCCACCCCAACAGACCGCCAATGGTATCGTCGATGCCTTTGTCCATGTCATGGAGCAGTATCTGACCTACCCGGTGGATGCCAAGGTCCAGGACCGTTTCGCGGAGGGGCTGTTGCTGACCCTGATCGAAGATGGCCCCAAGGTGTTGGCCGAGCCGGAAAACTATGCGGCCCGCGCCAATATCATGTGGACGGCGACCATGGCGCTGAACGGTTTGATTGGTACCGGTGTGCCGCACGATTGGGCGACCCATATGATGGGTCACGAGCTCACGGCGCTGCAGGGATTGGATCACGCCCGGACGCTGGCGGTGATCCTGCCTGCGGTGCTGGAACAACAGCGCGACAGCAAGCGGGAAAAGTTGCTGCAATACGCCGCGCGGATCTGGGATCTGCATAGCGGCGACGAGGCGAGCCGGATCTCGGCGGCTATCGCCAAGACGCGCGAGTTCTTTGAATCGCTGGGTGTGGCCACTCGATTGGCCGCGTATGGTGTCACCGCCGAAGCCATTGCACCTGTGCTGGCCAAACTGGAGCAGCATGGCCGTTTCCCACTCGGCGAGCGTCAGGATGTGACCCTGGACGCAAGTCGTCGCATTCTTGAGGCCTCGCTCTGAGTCTTTCTCGCCTGATTCCGCTAGGGTTGGGAGAAGAGAGCAGGAGGTTCGCGATGGCAAGATGGCGCTGTGAAGTGTGTGATTATATTTACGACGAGGCTGAAGGGCTTCCCGAAGAGGGGATAGCGCCGGGGACTCCCTGGTCGCTGGTTCCCGAGGATTGGCTCTGCCCGGATTGTGGCGTCAGTAAAGCCAGTTTTGTGTTGGATGACGAGACCTGAGAGAGACGTCCACTGAAACGACAAAGCCCCCGAAATCGGGGGCTTTTTTTACGGATTTTTTCTGCAACAGTTCTTAGTGGCTGGTAACAACCACATCATCGGCGGTGTGAGTCGGCTCTTCGGCATGGCCTTCGGCACCGTGCATCCAGTAGATCAGCTTGTTGGCAAACACCAGCAGGATGGCGGCACTGGCCACGGCGGTGATGGCGATACCACCGAAGATGGACATGGCACCGGATTCACCGACATAGGAGCCGATCATGCCGGCGGCATAGTTGGCCAGGGCGACAAAGCCGAACCAGGCACCCATCATCAAGGAGGCCAGACGCAGCGGCGCCAGCTTGGTGACCATGGACAGACCGATAGGCGACAGGCACAGCTCGCCCAGGGTGTGGAACAGGAAGGCGCCGACCAGCCAGAACATGGAGGTCTTGACGGTTTCATCGCCACCTTGCTGCAGTACGGCCCCGATCATGAACAAGAAGCCAACAGCCAAGAACAGCAGGCCCATGGCAAACTTCACCGGTGAGCTGGGTTCACGTTTCCCCAACTTGACCCAGATGGCGGCAACGAGCGGCGCTAGCGTGATGATGAAGAAGGGGTTCAGGGACTGGAACCAGGCGGTCGGTACTTCAAAGCCGCCCAGCATCCGATCGGTGTAGTTCTGGGTGTACAGGTTCATCAGACCACCGGCCTGTTCGAAACCAGCCCAGAAAATGATGGTAAACAGACCCATCATCAGGATGACTTTGATGCGATCCACTTCCTGCTTGGTCAGGGGGGCTTTTTGCGCAGCACTGCGTTGAGCGGCGGCCCGTTGGGCGGCTGGCACACGACCGATATCGCCCAGATAGCGTTGGGACAACAGCGCCTGGATCAGCAAGGAGATGAGCATACCGATACCGGCAGCGACGAAGCCGGCTTGCCAGCCCCACTTGGCGGCAACGGCACCCGCCACAAAACCGGCCAGCAGCGCGCCCAGGTTGATGCCCATGTAGAAAATGGTGAAGGCCCCATCACGGCGGTGATCCCCTTGCTCGTACAAGTCACCCACCATGGTGGAGATGTTGGGTTTGAACATACCGTTACCGGCGATCAGCAGTGCCAGACCCACATAGAACACCTGGTCGACAAGACCCGGGAACATGGCATGGGGCAGAGCCAGGGTAAATTGACCCATGGCCATCATGATGGCGCCGAAAACGATGGCGCGACGCTGACCGAGGAAGGTATCCGCCAACCAGCCACCGATGAGCGGTGTGATGTAGACCAGACCGGTGTAGATGCCATACAGCTTGAGGGCATCGGCTTCTGTCCAGCCCAGGCCGCCGGCTGTGGTCTGGGCAGTCAGATAGAGCACCAACAGAGCGCGCATGCCGTAGTAGGAGAATCGCTCCCACAGCTCGGTGCTGAATAACAGGAAGAGTCCCTTGGGGTGTCCCCACAGGGTACCTTGTTGTGACGGTATGGATCTGGACATGAACTTCACCTTGATTCTGTTGTTATTGTGTTCCCGCTCAGCGAGAGGCAAACGTTATAAAACAGCAACAGCGTAAAATCCAGAAAACAGATCAATTTTATGGTGAATTCATCCGGAATGTGACGATTATTCCGATTTATGGGTTGCTCATTTGAGCTTATTTGGCGATATAAACGTTTTCCTGACTCATTGTTAGCATAAAGTTGTGGTCGGATCTCGGGCACAAAAAAGGGCGGTATGACCGCCCTTCGGAAACTGCAGCTGAGCCGGGATGATTAATCCAGCTGGGCAACAACCTCTTTAAGATAGGCTTTGAAGTCGGCGCCAATGCTCTTGTGGCGCAGGCCGTAAACGATGTTGGCTTTCATATAACCCAGCTTGCTGCCGCAATCGTGGCTCATCCCCTTCATCCGGTAGGCATCGACCTGCTCCTTCTCCATCAACATGGCGATGGCATCGGTGAGCTGGATTTCATCGCCCGCGCCGAGCGGGGTTTTTTCCAGCAGCGGCCAGATATTGGCGGAGAGCACATAACGACCGACTACCGCCAGGTTGGAGGGGGCCTCCTCGATGGAGGGCTTCTCGACCATGGCGGTCATCGGCATGGACTCACCGGCGGCTAGGGTGCCGCCATTGATATCGGCAATTCCGTAGTCACTGACTTTATCTTGCGGCACCGGCTCGACCATGATCTGGCTGACTGAGGTATCGATGAAGCGTTGGACCATTTCGGCCAGATTGTCCTTGAGCGGATCGCTCGCCACTTCATCGATCAGCACATCCGGCAGCAGCACGGCAAACGGGCTGTCACCGACCAGTGGATGAGCACAGAGAATGGCGTGACCCAAGCCCTTGGCCTCGCCTTGGCGGATGTGCATGATGGTGACATCTTTGGGGCAGATGTTCTGCACTTCGGCCAGCAGCTGACGCTTGACCCGCTTTTCCAGGGTTGCTTCCAGCTCGAAGCTCTTGTCAAAGTGGTTTTCGATGGAATTCTTACTGGAGTGGGTAACCAGAATGATCTCTTTGATGCCCGCAGCAATCGCTTCTTTAACGACATACTGGATCAGGGGCTTGTCGACTACCGGCAACATCTCTTTGGGAATGGCTTTGGTGGCAGGCAGCATACGTGTGCCAAGACCGGCTACCGGGATAACGGCCTTGCGCACAATGATCTCTTTTTTCATGTTTCATCCTTGCTCAACAACGAGTGGCTAACCACATGATAGCCGAGCTTGGCGTCCGCTCCAATCGGATTACTTGCCGCGGGTCAGCTGAGGTTCAGTGTCGAATGGGCCGCCTCAAGCCGGACAGCCCACTCCCCAGAGGGTGGATTAATCGAGGGTCAGCTCGGCTTGATGCTCACTGACAAATCGCTCACTGATACCGTTTACTTCCGCCAGCTCTTCCAGGCTCTTGAAACCGCCATGTTCGGTCCGCCAGGCAATGATGGCGTCGGCCTTTTTCTTGCCGATCCCCTTGAGGGCCATAAATTGTTCTGCGGTGGCGGAGTTGATAGGGAGCTTGGCGCTATCGACCTGCTGGGTTGTCGCCTGCGCATCGGTAGTGGCGGTATCGGCGGCGAACGCCATATTGCCGATAAAGGGTTGGGTTGCCAGTAACAGGGCAAAGAGGGTGGTTTTGAGTGTCATGCAAAATCTCCTGAAAAATAGTTAGCTATCAATGGCCTGAAGCCATGTTCAGCATCGGGAAGTTTTGCGCCGAAGAGGACTGTCAGTTCGTCCGGTTGGCAGGGGACGTATTACCGATATGGGTAGGATGAGGTGTCCAGACTTGGCTATAACTCATTGATTTTCGATATTAGGCCTCCGATCATCTCTGGGGTAAGATGCGAGCATCAAGAGGGAATACGATGATGCAACTGACAGACAAATTGATTGATTCGGTCATCAAGGTGGCCGAGGAAGCGGGCAAGGCGATCCTGGGGGTCTATGACGGCCCGATAAAGGTAACAGTCAAGGAGGACGAGAGTCCGCTGACCCAGGCAGACAAGGCGGCACATAACGTCATCGAGTATGCACTGCAGCACCTGACGCCGGAGTGGCCTGTGGTGTCGGAAGAATCCGATGAGCTGGCTAAACAGCGCCGCACACAAGCAGCCTGTTACTGGCTGATTGATCCGCTGGATGGCACCAAGGAGTTTATCCGTCGCAATGGCGAGTTCACGGTGAACATTGCGCTGATCGTTCATGGCAAGCCGGTGTTCGGGGTGGTGCATGTGCCGGTGACGCGACTGAGTTACTGGGGTGGATTGGGGCTGGGCTCCTGGAAGCGCAGTGATCAGGGACAGCAGGCGATCAAGGTCAGCCCGCCACTACCCGGTTTTCCGCTCAAGGTGGTGGGCAGTCGCTCGCACCTGACCGCGGAAACCGAAGCCTATCTAGCGGCGCTGGGCGAGTATGAATTGGTGTCGGTGGGGAGCTCCTTGAAGTTCTGCCTGATCGCCGAGGGTAAAGCCCATCTCTATCCGCGACTGGGACCAACCTGTGAATGGGATACGGCGGCGGCACAAGCCGTGCTCGAGGGCTCAGGAGGCCATGTCGAAACCCTGGAAGGCGAGGCGCTGCACTACAGTAAGCCGGATATTCTCAATCCCTGGTTTGTGGCCCGGACCTGAACCTTGGTTCGCGCGGAGCCGTGAGTCGCTGATATGAGACGGGGGCCTAAGTGGGCCCCCGTTTCATGTTCATGCGTGTTGGCTTGTCGGCGGATAGTGCGTTAACGCAAGTCGCTCTGGGCTATGACCTGGGCCGCCAGTGTCTGCAGATATTCGGCGGAGAGTCGCAACTGCGCCAGCTCTCCGGCGGTGAGCGGATACTCCAGAATACGGGCGACGCCACGACTATCCACCAGGGTCGGCACACTCAGCACACAATCCTCGATCCCGTATTGGCCCTCCAGCAAGACCCCCACTGGCAAAATGGACCCCTCATTGAACAGGATCGCCTGCACGATCCGGTAGAGGCTGGCGGCTATGCCATGGTTGGTATTCTGCTTGCGCTGGAAGATCTCGAAACCGGCTTGCTTGACCTCTTCGAGCAGTTTGCTGTGATCGATGCGGGGACGGCCGACCATGTCGCACCAGGCATCCATAGGAAGCCCGCCGATATTGGTAATGCTCCAGGGGATGAAGCTGGTTTTGCCGTGTTCGCCCAGCACATAACCCATGACGTTTTTCGGATCCAGTCCCACCTTGTCGCCGACAATTTTCATAAAGCGGGCCGAATCCAGCACGCAACCGGCGCTGATGACCCGCTCGGCAGGATAACGGGTGTTGCGGATGACAAAACGTGTGACCAGATCCACCGGATTGGTGGCAAATAGCAAGATGGCCTCAGGAGCCACCTTCTCCAGCTCGCGGGCAATATCCACAGTAATGCGGGCGTTGATCAGCGCCAACTCATCCCGGCTTTGTCCCTGCTTGATCTGCGCCCCGGCTGTGATGATGACCAAGCGACTTCCTGCGCAATCGGCGTAGCTGCCATGGGTCAGTTTGACGTTGCGGCTGAAGGTGAGGGAGGTGGTATGGCCGAAATCCAGGATCTCGCCCTTGGCCTTCTCGTCATTTAGATCCACCAACACCAAGTTGTCGCAGGCCCCATTGAGCAACAGGTACTGACAGACCGAGACGCCGACTGCGCCTGCACCTATGACTGAAACTTTCATCTTGTTCTCCTGACGGAGCATCCCGAATCCGGATGCGATGCTCACTGTATTGCAAAACCTTTGCCATATATATATCTGCATTTATTGTCATTAAGTAGTGCAAAACCACAAGTTCGGACAATTTTATGGGTGCAATCGCTTAAGGCTGGTGCAGGAAAGGCGGCGAACAACCTGAGCGTTAGCGAGCAGCAAGAGAGACAGGACAAGATGCACAGAACAAACAGGGCGCCTTGCTGCCGCCCTGCTGGAGATCCGGGAAAACGCGGCGATTTAGAAGAAGGTTTGTTCCGGCTTGACGGTGATCTTAAGCGGCTTGACGGTGACCTTGGCATACACACCCGCGGCGACATAGGGGTCGGCATCGGCCCACGCTTGTGCCTCGCTCAGGCTGGCAAACTCGGCAATCACGGTACTACCGGTAAAGCCTGCGTCAGCCGGATCCTCGGCGTCGATGGCCGGATTCGGTCCTGCCAGCAGCAGACGTCCGGCGTCGTTGAGCGCCTGCAACCGGGCCAGATGGGCCGGACGGGCTTCCTTGCGCAGGGGCAGGCTGTTGCTCACATCTTCGGAATAGATCAGATACCACATGGTGGGCTCTCCTTGGCAATGGGATCAAAAACACAGGCGCCATGGGGCGCCTGTGGTGGTTACTCTTTTTGTTCGGCCGGTAGATGGCGGTAGAGGTAAAACACCGTCAGCAGGGTAAACAGCAGCGTCATGCCCAGCAGGCCGAACACCTTGAAATTCACCCACACCTCTTGGGGCAGGTTGAAGGCTATATAGGTATTGGCGGCGGCACAAAGTGCGAAAAAGCCAGCCCACGCCAGATTGACGCGATTCCAGATGGCATCCGGCAGTTGCATCTCCTTGCCCAGCATCTGCTTGATCAGCGGCTTCTTGAGCATCAGCTGGCTGACCAGCAGGGCCCCAGAGAACAGCAGATTAATCACTGTGACCTTCCATTTGATGAAGGCATCGTTATGGAAGAACAGGGTGAAGCCACCGAACACCAGCACCATGCCGAGGGTAATCAGGTGCATCTTCTCCAGCTTGCGCAGGGTGAACCAGGTGATGGCGATCTGCAGTACCGTCACCACCATCAGGGCCCCGGTCGCAGCATAGATGTCATAGAACTTGTAGACGGCGAAGAACACCAGCAGGGGGATCAAGTCGAAAAACTGTTTCATGCCTGGACCTCATCAAAATCGAGGCCCCAGTCTAGCGACTGATCGAGGAGAAACAAAGTAAAAAGCCCGGGATCCACTGGATCCCGGGCTCTGAATTATTCACTTGGGGTGTTATTTAGTGAGCGGTGGCGGCCTTCATCTCGTGCACAAATTGCTCAAGCGCGGACAGCATCTGGGCCGGGTTGGCCAGATTCTTCTCGATGATCTTGACCACCGCCGAGCCGGATATGGCTCCTGCGGCACCGGCGGCAATCGCCTCCTTGACCTGAGCGGGCTCGCTGATGCCAAAACCCAGCAGCGCGGGGGCGGCATGGAACGACTTGAGCGTTTCTATGAGATGGCCCACCGGCTTACCCGCCCGGGTCTCGGTGCCGGTCACCCCGGCGCGACTGAGCAGGTAGGTGTAACCGGAGCCTAACTCGGCCACCTTCTGCAGCGTGGCCTCGTCGCCATTGGGCGGCGCGATAAAGATGGAGGCGATACCGGCCTTATCGGCTGCCGCTTTGTAGGGGGCTGACATCTCAACCGGAACGTCGGCGACCAGCACCGAATCGACTCCGGCGGCGACGGCGCGCTGATAGAAGCCATCGATGCCTTTGGCATAGACCAGGTTGGCATACAGCAGCAGGCCAATCGGCAGCTTTGGGTACTTGGCACGCACCTGCTCGAGGATTTCAAAGCAGGTATCGGGTGTGGTACCGGCATTCAGAGCGCGTGTGGTGGCGTCCTGAATCGTCGGGCCGTCCGCCACCGGATCGGAGAAGGGGATCCCCAACTCCAGGGCATCGGCACCACCGGCCACCAGGGCATCGATGATCTGCAATGACAGCTCAGGCGTGGGGTCGCCCAGCGTCACGAACGGCACAAAGGCGCCCTCATTCTTGGCGGCGAGATCGGCAAACAGTTCAGCGTAACGGCTCATTACAGGGCTCCTTGCTTTTGCAGAATATCGGCGACGGTGAAGATGTCCTTATCGCCACGGCCGGAGAGATTGACGATGAGCACCTGCTCCAGCTCCGGATTTTCACGGGCCATTTTCAGGCCATGGGCCAGGGCATGGGAGGATTCCAGGGCCGGAATGATCCCTTCATGCCGTGCCAGCTCCTGGAAGGCATCCAGCGCCTCCTGATCGGTGATGGAGACATATTCGGCACGCCCGGTGGCGGCCAGATGGGCGTGTTGCGGGCCGACGGAGGGGAAGTCGAGACCCGCCGAGATGGAGTAAGACTCCTCGATCTGACCATGCTTGTCTTGCATCAGGTAGGAGTGCATGCCGAAGAAGACACCCTTGGTGCCATGGCCCAGCGGCGCGCCATGTTCGCCACTCTCGATGCCATGACCACCCGGCTCGACGCCAATCAGGCGCACGCTGGCATCCTCGATAAAATCGGCAAACATACCGATGGCATTGGAGCCACCGCCGACACAGGCGATGACGGCGTCGGGCAAGCGGTGTTCGACTTGTTGCAGCTGCACCTTGGCCTCTTCACCGATCATGCGTTGGAACTCGCGCACTATGGTCGGGAAGGGGTGGGGGCCGGCGGCGGTGCCCAGCATGTAGTGGGTGTCTTCGTAGTTGGCGGTCCAGTCGCGCAGCGCCTCGTTACAGGCATCCTTGAGAGTGGAAGAACCGGCGGTGACTGGCACCACTTCGGCCCCCATCAGGCGCATGCGGAACACGTTGGGCTTCTGGCGCTCCATATCCACGGCACCCATGTAGACGCGGCAGGGCAGATCGAGCAGGGCACAGGCCAGGGCGGTAGCCACCCCATGTTGACCGGCACCAGTCTCGGCGATGATGCGGGTCTTGCCCATGCGCTTGGCCAGCAAGGCTTGGCCCAGCACCTGGTTGGTCTTGTGGGCGCCACCGTGCAGCAGGTCTTCACGCTTGAGATAGAGCTTGGTCTTGGTGCCCTTGGTCAGGTTACGACACAGGGTCAAAGGCGTTGGCCGACCGGCATATTCGGTCAGCAGGGTGCGGAACTCTTCATGAAAGGTCGGATCGGCCTGGGCATCGAGAAAGGCTTTTTCCAGCTGCAACAGGGCCGGAACCAGGATCTGCGGCACATACATGCCACCAAATTCACCAAAAAACGGGTTGAGCAGAGTCATTACAATCGTCCTTAAAGTAAGAGGCTAAGCCTGGGACTAAGCCGGGAACTATGCCTGTGGCTTAGTAGGCTCGTAGCGCCGTGAAGGCGCGTTGGAGTTTGTCGGCATCCTTGATGCCGGGGGCAGACTCCACGCCTGAATTCAGATCCAGCCCGAGACAGCCGACCCGACTCGCGTGTTGCGCATTGTCCGGGTTGATGCCGCCCGCCAGCATCAGCTGAGTTTTATCCAGCTCATCCAACAGGCTCCAGTCAAAGCTCTGACCGGTGCCGCCGCTCTGCTGGCCCACCTGAGTGTCCAGCAGGATGCGATCGACCTGACTGGCTAATTCGTGGAGTTCGTGACGCGGCAATTGCTCACCGATGGCCACGGCCTTCCAGATCTGGCAGCCTTCCGGCAGCGCCGAACGCAGGGCGGCGATATAGGCGGAGTCCTCCTGACCATGTAATTGCACCGCCGCCAGGCCCAGCTGGTGCACGGTCTGCAGCACTGTATCCAGCTCGGCGTTCTGGAATACGCCGACATAACGCAGCGGGGCGGCGGTCATTACCGTCTTGGCCTGCGGAATATCCACACAACGCGGGCTCTTGCTGACGAAGATCAGCCCACCGTGGACGGCGCCAACCTGATAAGCGGCTTGTGCCGCTTCCGGCGTGGTGAGGCCACACACCTTGTTTTGTCCCAGGATCAGCTGGCGACAGGCCAAGTCCACATCGGCTTGCACCATCAGCGAGGAGCCGACCAGGAAGCCGTTGGCGAAGGTACTGAGATCCTTGACCTGGGCATGGCTATGAATGCCCGACTCGCAGATGATGATGCGATCGCTCGGCAGTCTTGGCGCCAACTGCTTGGTGCGGTTCAAGTCGATGGTGAGATCGCGCAGGTTGCGGTTGTTGATGCCGACTACCTTGGCGCCCAGGGCGATGGCCCGCTCCAGCTCTTCCTCGTTGCTGACTTCGGTCAGGATCCCCATCTGCAGGCTGGTGGCGACGGCGGCGAGCTCGCGATAGGCCCGATCGGTCAGTACCGAGAGCATCAGCAGCACGGCATCGGCCTGATAGTGACGGGCCAGATAGATCTGGTACGGATCGATGACAAAATCCTTGCACAACACGGGCACCGAGACCTGGGCGCGCACCTGGGGCAGAAAATCGAAGCTGCCCTGAAAGTACTTCTCATCGGTCAGCACCGAGATGGCGGCGGCGTAACGGCCATACACAGCGGCAATAGCGGCCGGATCGAAGTCGTTGCGGATCAGTCCCTTGGAGGGAGATGCCTTCTTGCACTCGAGAATAAACACAGTACGCTCGCCAGAGAGCGCCGCGGTGAAGTCCCGATCGCTGGGCGTCAGTTGGTCGATAAAACCGGCTAACGGCTGACTGGCTTTGCGGGCCTCAACCCACAGCTGCTTGTCGGCGACAATTTTGCCGAGCACTGTCTGGTTGATGGATTCAAGATTCAGCATGGGTTTCCTTACTCCTCGCTATGACTCAGAGCGGCTAGGCGGCTCACCCGGTCCAGGGCTTTGCCACTGTGCAATGTTGCCAGAACCAGCTCGGCGGCTTGTTTGAAATCGGGGCTGACGCCGCCCATGACCAGCAGGGGGGCCAGATTGATGGCGATGGCACTGTTCTGGGCATCGCTACCACGACCGGCGAGAATCATTTCGCTGATCTGGCGGTTCTGCTCCGGTTCACCGCCGCGAATGGCTTCCAGCGGGAACTCCTGCAAACCAAAATCAGCGGGGCTTAGATCGTAATGATGGATCTCGCCATCGATAATTTCGGCCACAGTCGTGCTGCCATGAATGGCAATTTCGTCTAATCCGGAGCCGTGCACCACCATACCGCGGGTCAGTCCCAATTGCTGCAGGGTTTCGGCAATCGGTGCCACCAGGGACGGGCTGTAGACGCCCATCAGTTGGTAGCTGGGGCGCGCCGGATTGATGAGCGGCCCCAAGACGTTGAAGATGGTGCGGGTTTTCAGGGCATTGCGCACCGGCATGGCATGGCGCATTGCGCTGTGGTACTGGGGGGCAAACAGGAAGCAGACGTTCTCTTCATCCAGACAACGGCGAGCAATTGCCGGGCTCATATCCAGGCGCACGCCTAATTTGTCCAGCAGATCCGAAGAGCCGGTCTTGGAGGAGACGCTGCGGTTGCCATGTTTGGCGACCTTGATGCCACACTCGGCTCCCACCAGCGCCGACAGGGTGGAGACATTGATGGTGTGCAGGCCATCGCCACCAGTACCGACAATATCGCAGAACGCATAATCCGGGCGTGGGAACGGTTTGGCGGCAGCAATCAGTGCACTGGCGGCCCCGGCGATTTCGCTCGGTGCTTCGCCCTTCATCTTCAGGGCGGTCAGCAAGGAGGCCAGTACCACCGGCTCCATCTCGCCGCGCAGCAGCACGTCAAACAGCGCCTGGGTGGCTTCACGGCTCAGATCCTCGCCGCGGTAAAGTTGTTCCAGGGACTCATGCATGGACTGCCTCCTGCGGTGCTGTAATGAAGGCCAGGCTCTGGGTCAGCAGCCGCGCGCCTTCGGTGGTCATGATGGATTCTGGATGGAATTGGAAGCCTAATACCCGATCGGCGCGGTGCAGCACCGCCATCGGCATCTCCTTGTAATGGGCGACCACTTCCAGCTCGGCCGGAACATAGGTGGCGACCAGCGAGTGGTAACGGGCGACCGGCAACGGATTGGCAAAGCCCTGGAACATATCCTGGCCACTGTGCTCGATGAGCGAGCTCTTGCCGTGGATGATCTCCCCCGCCGAGCCGACAGTGCCGCCATAGTATTCGCAGATCGCCTGATGACCCAGACAGATCCCCAGTATGGGCACCTTGCCGCGGCACAGACCGATCAGTTCAATCATGCAACCGGCCTCATGGGGAGCACCGGGTCCGGGAGAGAGCACCAGTACCACCTCTTCGCCACAAGCGGCGATCTGGGCGTAGATCTGGGCGGCAGGCATGCTGTTGCGGTAGATGCGTACGTCGCAGCCCAAGGAGCGGAATTGATCCACCAGGTTGTAGGTGAAGGAGTCGAAGTTATCGAGCAGGAAAATGGTTTTAGCCATGGGTCACCTCCGCGAGGGTCTTGCCGTGGGCCAGTGCAATGGCGTTGAGCACGGCGGCTGCCTTGCTGCGGGTTTCATCGGCTTCCGCCTGGGGACGGGAATCATAGACCACACCGGCTCCGGCCTGGACGTGGGCGACGCCGTGTTTGACAAAGGCCGAGCGGATCACGATACAGGTATCCATGTCGCCGTTGCCGGAGAGATAACCGACCGCACCGCCGTAACTGCCGCGACGCTGACCTTCGACCTCGCGAATGAGCTCGGAGGCACGGATCTTCGGCGCGCCGGTCAGGGTGCCCATGTTCATGCAGGCCTGGTAGGCGTGCAGGGCATCCAGATCATGGCGCAGGGTACCAACTACTTTGGAGACCAGGTGCATGACGTGGCTGTAGCGATCGACTTTCAACAAATCGCGTACATAGCGGGTACCGGGTTCGCTGATGCGAGCGATATCGTTGCGCGCCAGATCAACCAGCATCAGATGCTCGGCGGTCTCTTTGCCATCCTGACGCAACTCCAGCTCGATACGGCCATCCAGATCCAGATTGATGCTGCCATCGGCATTGAAACCACGGCGGCGGGTTCCGGCAATCGGGTACATCTCGACTTGGCGGTTATGGGCCTCGAATTTCACCGCACTCTCCGGTGAAGCGCCGAACAGGGTGAAGTCCCGGTCGTTCATATAGAACATGTAGGGGCTGGGGTTGGTCTTCTTCAGCTGACGGTAGGCCAGCAAGGGTTGCGGGCAGGGCAGGGAGAAGCTGCGGGAGGGGACGACCTGAAAGATGTCGCCCTTGCGGATATTGCCCTTCAGGCGCTCTACATCGGCACAGAATGCCTTGTCATCCCGGTTGGTGGTGACGCGACCGTCCAGCGGCAGGGCGGCGGGTAACTCGGGAGCGACGAAATGGTTGCAGCGCGCGCTCAGGCTTTCGAGACGGCCTTGCAGGCGCTGGAATTCATCGGCGAACGCTTCGCCACCAAATGCCACGGCGCGCAATTGGCTGCGCTTGAGGCGATGGTCAATGTGGATCAGGGTTTCGGCCACATAGAAACAGAAGTCCGGGCAGTCATTGCTGGCATCGGTTGCTGCAGGCAGGGTTTCGTAATTGGCTATCAGGTCATAGGCGAAGATACCGCCGAGGAAGATGGCTTCCTGGCCCTGTTCGCAATGCAACTGGGTCAACAGGGTGCGCAGGGTGTCCAGCACCGACAGCGCCTTGAGGCGGCTATCTTCATCCTGATCGGTGTCGATGGCCGGGAAGTCCAGGCTCAGAATGCTCCCTTGACGCGACTGGCTGACGGCAGGGCTCAGACCGCTTTGCAGGCGATCCAGCACTGCTAGTCCGTTGCGGTTCAAGGCCTCGGCGCTGACATTCAGGCCGCGGCAGGTTAAACGGACGCAACTGTCGATCAGCAGCAGGCTCTGGGTACCCGCCTTGGTGTCGATTTCGGCGGACTCCAGCAGCAGACTGTTGTCATTGGCCGTGGTGAGTTGGGCAAACAAGGCCAATGGATCGGCGACATAGGCGGCGTCGCTCATCAAGGCGTGTAGATGGTTGGGATGCAGCTCAGTCATGATGCGGAGCCTCCGGGGTGTCCTGTAGGTGGACAGTGCAGAACAGTTTCATGGCGATATCCTTTAATGAAGTGATTTAAAACAACAACTTGCTTGTGTTGCTCTCACCATCGCCAGGTCTGTTTGTTGTGTTTTTGTTTCATCTCGTCCCTGTTTCCCGGATAATAAAAAAGCCCGCGGTTCCTGGCGGGCTTTTTCTGGGTATTCTGTCTGCTTAACCGTTTTTTGACATAGCAAAAGTCCCACGCCCGCTTATTTGGGAGTGTGCCACCACCAACGCATGTTCAGGGTGAAGTGCTGTGTCATGTAAAACGTCCTTGGATGACTGAAGTTATGCGACGGGATATCCCGCGAAGTGGCTACAGTAAAACGATAAAGCCGGAAGTTTGTCAAGTTTCTTTTGTAGTGGAACTCTCTGATGCGTATCGATCTGCATAGTCATTCAACGGCCTCCGATGGTCGTCTTACCCCGGCGGAGCTGATGCGCCGGGCGGTTACTCAACGGGTTGATGTCCTGGCTTTGACCGACCATGACACTGTAGCCGGATTGGCCGAAGCGGCTTGCACCATCGAGACCGAAGCTCTGCCACTCGTGCTGATTCCCGGGATCGAGCTTTCCACCAGTTGGGAATCCATGGAAATTCATGTGGTGGGCCTGCATATTGATGCGGACTCGGCTGCGCTAGCCGCCGTCATACAGCGGCAGGAAGCGGCTCGCGAGGCACGGGGCGTCGAGTTGGGACGTCGGTTGGCAAAACAGCGGATCGAGAATGCTTATGAAGGTGCGCTGGCTCTGGCCAATGGTGCTAGCCTGACCCGAGCCCACTTTGCCCGTTATCTGGTCGAAGCGGGCCACAGCCAGACCCAGCAAAAGGCTTTTGATGTTTATATTGGCCGTGGCGGCAAGGCGTATGTTCCCCATGACTGGATTAGCATCGCCGAAGCGATTGCAGTGATCCATGCCGCTGGCGGTTTGGCTGTACTTGCCCATCCTGGTCGCTATAAACTTTCCACCAAGTGGCTAAAACGCCTGTTATCCCATTTTAAAGAGGCGGGCGGAGATGCCATGGAGGTCAGTTTGCCCCAGCAAAGCCCCCAGGATCGGGCTAATCTGGGACTATGGTGTCGCGAGCACCAGTTGCTGGCCTCGGTGGGCTCCGATTTTCATGCTCCAACGTCCTGGCAGGAGTTGGGGCGCAATCTCTGGTTGCCCAAAGATGTCACGCCGGTGTGGCATTCCTTTATCGACTCGCTAACACCCGTAGTGATGGGTGCTGATGGGTCTTCTACATTCCGGGAGGAATTATGAGCCAGTTTTTCACGATGCATCCTGAAAACCCGCAAACCCGCTTAATTAATCAGGCCGTAGCTCTGATCCGTAGCGGTGGCGTAGTGATCTATCCGACCGATTCAGGCTATGCGCTGGGCTGTTTGCTGGAAAACAAGGCGGCGCTGGAGCGGATCTGCCGTATTCGTCATCTCGATAGCAGCCATAATTTTACCCTGGTCTGTCGGGATCTCTCCGAGTTGTCGCTCTATTCCAAAGTGGATAATCAGGCCTTTCGTCTGATCAAGAACAATACCCCGGGTCCTTATACCTTCATCCTCAAGGCGACCAAGGAAGTACCACGACGCCTGATGAACGAGAAGAAAAAGACGATCGGCATCCGGGTGCCTGAAAATCCAATTACCCAGGCCCTGTTGGCCGCACTGGGCGAGCCCCTGATGTCCACCACTCTGATTTTGCCGGGTTCGGAGGTTGCTGAATCGGATCCCTATGAAATCCGGGATCGGCTGGAGCAGGTTGTAGATTTGATTATCGATGGTGGTTATCTGGGTGAACAACCCACCACGGTCGTTGATTTTTCTGAGGATAGCCCCGAGGTGGTTCGCCACGGTGCGGGTGATCCAACCCCCTTCCTGTAAGGGATTATTTTTCATCGCCGAGAGGGCGATGAGCCCCATGATGGAGTCAAGACTCCTTGCAACAGAGGCTGGACATGGATGCCCGGCAGGTTGCACATCCAGAGATGAACACCATGAGTGATAAGTTGCAGAGTGAAAAGTTGCAAAAAGTGTTGGCCCGGGCCGGTATCGGCTCCCGCCGCGAAATGGAAACCCTGATCACCGAAGGACGGGTCAGTGTCGATGGTAAGGTTGCAACCCTGGGCGATCGGGTGGGTCCCAGCGTGGTGATCCGCATTGATGGTCATGCCATCACCGCAAAGCCGGCCGAGGACGTGATTTGCCGTGTTCTGGCCTATCACAAGCCGGATGGCGAGATGTGTACCCGCAAGGATCCGGAAGGGCGCCCTACGGTCTTTGATCGTTTACCCCGCATCCAGGATGCGCGTTGGGTGGCAGTTGGTCGTCTCGACGTCAACACCTCCGGTTTACTGCTGTTCACCACCGATGGCGAGTTGGCCAACCGGTTGATGCATCCGCGCCATGAAGTGGAGCGGGAATACGCGGTGCGGGTATTTGGTGAAGTGGACGACAAGATGCTCAACCGTCTGCGTCTGGGCGTGCAGTTGGAAGATGGCCCGGCCAAGTTTGACAAGATTGTCCGCGCCGGAGGCGAGGGTCTGAACAATTGGTTCAACGTCACGCTGCAAGAAGGACGCAACCGGGAAGTCCGCCGGTTGTGGGAAACCCAGGAAGTTCAGGTCAGCCGTCTAATCCGTGTTCGCTATGGCGATGTCAAACTGGAGAAGAGTATCCCGCGCGGAGGCTGGATGGAGTTACCACTCGAGAAGGTCAACTATCTGCGTGCACTGGTTGGTTTGCAACCGGAGACCCGCAGTAAGGTGCTGGTGGATGACAAGCGCAGCCAGTTCAAGCAAAGCGCCCAGATCCGGCGCGCGGTACGTAAGCACCGGGAGCTGCAACACACCGAAAATCGTCAGGCGCACCCGGAGCGCAATTATAGCGGTGGCATCTCCCTGGATGGACCTTCAGCGGCAAAACCGGCAGCGAAGCGCCCAACCCGCTCTCAACCGCAGCGTACCCGTCTGGGCAGCAGTTCAGAGGTCGCTCGTCCCACGGAGCGTCGTCCCTCTGGGCGTAAACCGCGCGGTTAAGGAGTCCGGGTCATGAGTGTGCACTCTATTGCTTCTGATTCCGCCGGTCTGTTGGTTCGCAAGGCCGTTGTGGTGTTCAGTGGTGGGCAGGATAGTACCACCTGCCTTATCCAGGCGTTGGCGCATTACGATGAAGTTCATGCCATCACCTTTAATTATGGTCAACGCCATAGTCAGGAGATCGCCGTGGCTCAGGCGATTGCGGGTGAGTTGGGGGTGACGGCGCATAAGGTGCTGGATCTTTCCTTGCTCAACGAGTTGGCGATTTCATCCCTGACCCGGGACGCTATTCCGGTAAGCTCGGCACTTCAGGATAACGGCTTGCCGAATACCTTCGTGCCGGGTCGTAATATCCTGTTCCTGACCTTGGCGGCCGTGTATGCCTACCAAGTCGGGGCCGAGGTGGTGATCACCGGGGTCTGCGAAACGGATTTTTCCGGTTATCCGGATTGTCGGGATGAATTTGTCAAAGCCCTGAATCAGGCCTTGTGTCTGGGCTTGGAGAAGCCACTTCGCTTGGTGACGCCACTGATGTGGCTGAACAAGGCCCAGACATGGGCTCTGGCCGATCGCTATGGTCGCCTGGATTATGTGCGCAGTCGCACTCTGACCTGCTACAACGGGCTAGTGGGCGAGGGCTGTGGCGAGTGTCCGGCCTGTGAATTACGAGCTCGGGGCTTGCAGATGTATCTGGCAGATCGGGAACAAATCCAGGTACAACTGGCAACTAAATTAGCGCTATAGCCGTACATCGGCAGCGGGCCGTTGCCTGCTGTCAACAGCCCGTCACTTGACCCGAAACACCGCTCCACATACTCTGTGGCGGTGTTTTTTTTTGATGAGGCCAATATGAACAGCGATAGTAGTCCCTCGTGCTACTTTTCTTCTTTCCCGTCAACCGCTCTCCGGTTACCCCTGCATGCTTGTTATTGTCTCTCCCTGCTGCTGTGAATGGCTGTGACGCCATGAATTTTCTATCTTTTTTTAGTGTTATTGCTGGTGTGGAGTCATGATGCTCGAGTTTGCCTGGATGATGGATCCGACCGCCTGGTTGGGTTTGCTGACGCTGGTGGTCCTGGAAATTGTCCTCGGGATCGACAACCTGCTGTTCATCGCCATTTTGGCGGAAAAATTACCACCTGAATTGCGGGACAGAGCGCGCCGGATCGGCTTGGCGCTGGCGTTGTTGATGCGCATGGTGCTGCTGATTAGCCTCTCTTGGCTGGTTCGTCTCACCGAGCCGATGATTACCCTGTTCAGTCATGACTTCTCGGGGCGGGATCTTATCCTGCTTATCGGTGGGCTGTTCCTGCTGTTCAAGGCGACACGGGAGTTGCATGGTCGCCTGGAAGGGGAAGTTAACGGGGAGGGGGGAAGCAAGATTTATGCGGCCTTCTGGACTGTGGTGGCACAGATTGTGGTGCTGGATGCCGTCTTCTCGTTGGATGCGGTCATCACGGCGGTAGGGATGGCGGAACATTTGTCGGTGATGATGCTGGCAGTGACCATTGCCATCGGCATCATGATGTGGACCAGCAAGCCGCTGACTGCGTTCGTCAATCGTCATCCGACCTTGGTGATCCTCTGCCTGGGCTTCTTGCTGATGATTGGCTTTAGTCTGGTGGCGGAGGGCTTTGGCTTCCATATTCCGAAGGGGTATCTCTATGCGGCGATTGGCTTCTCGATCCTGATCGAATTGTTTAATCAGATGGCGCGTTCGAATCAGAGCAAGTTGCTCGAAGGTAAGCTGCGCCGTCGCGAGCGCACGGCTGAATTGGTGATGCGTTTGCTGGGGGATAGTAAGCAGCCAGAAGGCGGCAGCTTCCAGGAGTCTTTATTGCCCAGTGCCGATGAAAGCATGTTTGCCGATGAGGAAAAGGAGATGATCTCCCGGGTGTTGCAGCTCTCCTCTTTGCCGGTACGCGCCGTGATGACGGTGCGCCGGGATGTGGAGATGCTGGATCTGTCCGAGGCGGAAGACAAAATCTTGCAGCGCTTGGCGGAGACACCACACTCCCGTTTGGTGGTCATCCGCGAGGGGAACAAGGATCAACCGCTGGGCATCATCCGTAAACGGGATGTACTGGCTCGTCTACTGAGCAAGCAGGAGTTGCGGTTGGATCAGCTGATCCAGCAGCCGTTGTGTTTACCTGAGACCATCAACGTCCTCAATGCTCTGGAACAATTCCGGCAGGCCAAGAATTATCTGGCTTTTGTGCTGGATGAATTTGGCAATTTTGAAGGCATCGCCTCTATCCGTGACATCATGGAGGAGATTGCGGGCAAATTGCCGGAAACCGGCGAAGAGGATAACGACTTCGTGGTCCTGGGACCGGATAGTTACCATGTCAGTGGCGACTGTCTGTTGCAGGATCTGCAGCGGCATATCGGTTTTCCGGCTCCGGCTACCGCCCATTACCATACGCTGGCGGGTTGGTTGATGGATTGGCTGCAGCGCTTGCCGGAAGTGGATGAGGTCTTGGAGCTGGATGGCTGGCGGATCACGGTTGTGGCGGTGCGTTCGCACCGGATTGAAACTTTATGGCTAACCCGCCAGGATCGGACGGTAGATGTCGAATCGGCCTGATGCACGGCGCCCCGGCGAGGGGCGCTGAGAGCATATGGGCCTGCAGTTGTTTAAGGCGCACCCTGGATATAGGGATGCGCATCCAATGATGAACATGAGGATGTTGGATGAAGGCTAGATGGCACTCCCTGAGCAATGGACACTGGTTGCATGTCTGGGAGTTACGGCAGCGCCGACTTGAAGCTGAAGGACGATGGGGACCCATTACCCTGCTGTTGTGCGCTATGGCGTTATTGCTGGGGATCCAGAATCCCCTGCTCTATGGCATGGCGCCTGGCTTTGATGCTTCCTTGTTCGCCGCCATGGGCAAGATGTGGGCTGATGGCGATGTCTTGTATCGTGACATGCTGGATATCAAGGGGCCGGTCATCTTCTTGCTGGATGCTATCGGCTACAAGATGGGCGGCTTTCCCGGAATTGCGCTGTTCGAAACAGCCTTGCTGGCGTGGGGTCTAAATAACAGTTATCGGGCATTGGCGCTGTTGGGGATTGCTCCGCTTGCGCGGTTGGCGTCTTTACTGGCAGTGATCAGCTTGTGCGGCTATCGCTATTACTACGGCAACATGACTGAGGATTACACCCTGTGTCTGGCGCTGATCGCTCAGTTGCCATTTGTGCGCCTGTTAGTGTCTGGGCGTTTTAGCTGGTCTCAGGCCTGGTTACCGGCGGTGACATTCGGCTTGATTGCCATGATGCGGTTGAATAACGGTGCTTTCTGGGGCGCTTGGTATGCCACCTTGTTCCTCGGCTGGTGCTGGCAGGGGCGTTGGCAGGATGGACTCAAACTGTTTGTTTCCGCCTTGTTCGGAATAGGAGTAGTCGCCGGACCACTGGTGTTCTATTTCTGGCAACAAGGGGTCCTGGATAATTTCTGGTTCTATTCATTTGCCATTTTCATGGGGCAAAGTTACGGCAGTGGTTTCTCGCCTCTGGTGGGTAGTGTTGGCTTGCTGCGTACTGGATTGATTCTCTTGTTACCTCTGGCCCTCTATGTGCTGCATCGCTGGCATCACGCTACTCCACAGGCCGAGCCGACGGTCGGTAAATCGCTAGTCGCTGTTATGTTGTTCGGTGCTCTGTTCGGGGTGATCGCTAATTCGGTTTCCGGGCATATCTTCGATCATTATGATCAGCTCTATTTGGCGTTTATCCCTTTGCCGCTGGCGCTGATCATCGAAGCGATGCGCCGAGAGTGGGGGAGTGACTCGCCGCTGGTCTGGCTGGGGGCCCTGGTGGTGTGGGGCTGGGGTGTCTATCTGGTGATGCCCCATTGGTTTTTCAGCTGGAGTCGCTTCGAATGGCCGATGCTACAAGTCGTGCAAGTTCTGGCGACTAGCTTGCTGTTTGCCCTGATCCTCAGTCTCCCGGTGTGGCTGAGAGTTCGCACCGTACAGGGGCGTAAACAGTTAACCGCGCTGGCTTCGATGGGCTTGCTGCTGGCACCTCTGGTTTTGTTGGGTTATTCCGCTTGGATTGGTACCCATACCGGACGGCCATTCGGTGACTCCGGTCGTCAGCAAATTGCCCAGATCCGGGCCGAAACCAGCCCTGACGAGCGGATCTGGATTGATGGCACCATGCCGCAGTTTTATGTCTGGACTGATCGCAAGGCGGCCTCGGCCTACTTGTTCTTCGACAATGTGCGTCCGCCGTTTGATGCCAAGGCGCGCGTGCTCGCGGATATCCAGCGTGTGCAGCCGAAATTCATCGTCATTCGTAAAAAGCGTCTGCAGCAATATGCGACTGATGTGGCCAGCTTTACTCCGTCGCAGCGGGCGTTCTATGACTATGTGCTGACACATTACCAACAGGTGCAACCAGGCCTATTCAAGTTGAACAAGGCTAAATAATCCCTGACCTCAGGTGGAAATTGGTTATAAAAAAAGTCCGCGAATGCGGACTTTTTTATTTTGACCCAGTTTAAGCCAAGGTCTGAGTTGGAAAAACGCCGAAGTGTTCCATGGCATACGCTACGCGCTCTTCCACCGACATCTTGACGTTGCCCAGCTTCTCGATTTGACGCAGACGTGGCAGCAGTCCTGCCGCGTTGGCGATCTGGATCGATAAGCCTGGGCGAGCATTGAGCTCCAGCAACATGGGGCCCCGCTTTTTATCCAGTACCATGTCAGTACCAATGTACCCAAGCCCGGACATTTCATAGCAGGAAGCGGCAAGATTCAGCAACTTCAACCAGTGGGGGACCTGCAGGTCGAACAGATCCTTATTGGTATCCGGATGATGACGCAGCGGCTGATTGTACTGGACGCCGCGCACGGCACGCCCGGTACGCAAACAGATACCCACACCGACCGCACCCTGGTGCAAATTGGCCTTGCCATCGGATGACGCGGTCGACAGGCGCATCATGGACATCACCGGGAAGCCCTTGAAGATGATGACGCGGGTATCCGGAACCCCTTCGAAGGAGTAACCATCGAAGACATTATCAAAGTGGATCAGGTCTTCGACCATTACGAAGTCGGGTTTGCCGCCCAAAGAGAATAGGCCGGCCAGGATATTGGAGATATGACGCTCCAAATCGCTGACGGTTTCTGCTTTGCCATTGGGCTTATAAAACAGACCATCTTCCTGGCGCATGATCACCAGTATGCCCTTGCCGCCGGATCCGCGAGCCGGTTTGATGCAGAAGCCTGGCCAATCCTTGACCATGTCGGCGATCTTTTTGACTTCGTGCTGGTGCTGGATGGTGCCGATCAGTTTCGGCACCGTCACACCTGCAGCAACCGCAATGTGCTTGGTCTTGAGCTTGTTATCCACCAGCGGATAGAGTTTCCGGGGGTTATAACGGCCGATATAGTTCACATTGCGCTGGTTCATCCCCATGATACCGAGACTGCCCAGCTTGAATGGTGAGGTATAGCGTTCCCAGAACCACATATTACTTTTTCAACTCATCGGCCAGGGGTTTGAATCGCTTCAGCTCGGAGAGGCGATAACCGGTGTAGTTACCCATCAGCAACACGGTGGCCATGATCACCAGCTGCAAACCCAGATAGTTGAAGGTCAGATGCTGGATCAAGCTGTTGTCCATGGCCAGATAGGCCAGAACGGCAACCAGCAGGGAGCCACCACCTTGTTTGACCACCTCTTTCGGACCCTCTTCTTCCCACAGGATCGACATCCGCTCTATGGTCCAGGAGAGAATAATCATCGGGAAGAAGGTGATGCGCATACCTTCGGTCAAGCCCAGCTTGTAGGTCAGCACAGACAACAGGGCAATGATGGCGATAACCGTGATGATCACCGTGGATATTCGAGCGACCAGCAAGAGGTTAAGTCGTGATAGATAGGAGCGGATCACCAGACCCACACCGACAATCGACAGGAAGCCGAGCAGGCCAACCACCAGGTTCGTCTGGATGAAGGCGACTGCGATCAACACCGGCATAAAGGTTCCGGAGGTCTTCAAACCGACGATGACACGCAAAAATACCACCACCAGTACGCCGATTGGCAGCAGCAGTATGCCCTTGAACAAGGCCTGTTCTTCAACCGGTAGGGTGTCGATGGAGAAGTTGAGCATATTGGTGTGCTCGAACTTGGCGGTCAGCGCCCGGGCAACTGCAACTTGCTTTTGTACCACCGAATAGGTAACCCGAGAGTTGTTCCCCCCGGTGACATCCAGCAATGGTTGAGAGTTGTATTCCCATAGCATCAGCTGTTCGGGACGCCCTTGCAGGCCGGTTTTCGGATCGAACAAGTCGTACTTGTCATCCTGGAATACTTGGACGTAATCGATCAGTTGCTGCCGACGACGGCCATCTTCCAGCGTCAGAGCGCGGACCACCCGTGCCGGAATATCGGCTTGGTTGAGCATGTCGACAATCAGGTGCGCCCGACCCTTATGGTTACGCAGCAATTGGGCGTTCTGCTCCTGGTTATCGAACTCCTTCATGATTTCCCGGGTCAGCGTGAAGGCATCGGCCGAACGCTCTTTGGCTCGATCGAGAATTTGCACCATGGCTGTAGCTATGGGCTCCTTCTCGATTTGTTTCTCGATGGCCGGCGGTTCGGCGGGGAGCGATTTGGCGTAAGGGTCACTCATCATCTCGGCGCGGTAGTAAAGCTCCTGATGACCCTTGGCGGTACGAATCGACCATTCGGCACGGGTGATGCCGTTGCGATCCACGAATGACAAGCCATAACCCGGGCTCGCCGCCGATTCATCGACCAGAGTGAAGCCTGGCTGGGTTGCTGGCAGCGCCAGTGACGCTATCACTGGTTGATCTGCAGCATCAAATTCAACCTTGGCCTCTACTGACCAGACCTGGCGGTATTCACCGGGTAGCCAAGGGACGTCAAAGGCAACGTGACGGTAGATCATCAGGCTGGTGCCAAGAATGAACAGCAGCGCAACTACGATATAAAAGGGGCGACGAGAGACCATGATTTACTGCTTGTCCTTGGACGGGGTGGCTTCCTTGGTGGTGTCAGTTGCAGCGGCAGCGGATACTGTCGGAGCAGCCTTTTTCACCTCTTTGGCTTTGGGTTCAGACTTTTTGGCCTCGCTCTTCTTTGGCGCGGCTTTCTTGGTATCGCTCTTCTTATCGGCTGCGGCCTTGGCTGCTTTGTCACTCTTGCTCTTGGCGGTGATCAGGGTGGCAACATCAGGCTTGGGTTGTACAAATTCCCGAGCGACATCGACAACAGCCACATCCTTGATGAACTCTCGACCCAGCAGCAAGGAGAAGTCCATTTCGGAGCGGTCCTTGAGGCTGAATTCGGCCTTTTCGGTCAGTGAGCCGAGCTGCATGGTCAAACGGACCACGGGGCGGCGATCGGAACTTTCAGCCGAGGCTTGCTTGATGCGGACATAGCGCACAAATGGAGCTTCGATGTCCAGGCTCTTGCCATTGTCCAAAGGCATTTTGAACTTGACCCAGCGCTTGCCTTCCCGTTCGAAGACAGTGATATCGGTGGCGCTGATGGAGGAGGTGGCTGCCCCGGTATCAACCCGGCTTTGGAAGGCGCCATTGGCCTCTTCCACGTACACCCATTCGGATTCACCCAGGATCAGCTTGCCATCCGGTGTGGTCAGACCCGGTTCGATAATCGGGCAGGAGCTCTTGTCTTCACTGGACATGGTACTACGCACCACCTGTTGCATTTGTTTGGCGAGTTGTTGCTGCATGGCTTTCAGCTCTTGAACTCCCTGCCGGCTCTTCTCTTGCTGAGCCTGGAGGATTTTCAATTCGGTACCGAGTTGATAGCTGTTATCCAAGAGTTTTTGTTGACCCTGCACCACGGTTTGCTGGATGCGACTCTCGCTCCCAATCAACTCGTTTTTTAACTGTTCCGGGGTGACTTCGGCCATGACGGCACCGGAGATGAGAAGCAGGGAAAAAAGTGCACTGCAGGTGAGAGTTTTAGTTGTCATAGACGTCGTCTGTAAGGATTAAACATAGTTTCGTTAGTGTATCTCAGCCGGGCAAGGCGGGACTAGCCTTCTGCGCAGCGAGATGCAATCAATACGGCCCGCTTCGGCGCCGGATGCCCTTCAATAGTAAGGGTTGAGTCCGATGGGTCAAGGAATTCAGCCAGAGAATCGTTCCTCATCCATGCAGTTTTGCGTTGTTCGTCGGTTGTGGTCACTGATTGGTCAACAATCCGGACATTTTCGAATCCACATTTTTTCAGCCAACCGGCCAAGGCCTGCGCCGAAGGAATGAACCAGACGTTGCGCATTTGTGCATAACGCTCCCCGGGAACCAATACATCGTCAGGGCCGCCGTCGATCACCAGGGTCTCCAAAACCAGTTCGCCGCCATCGCGCAGTTGATCCCGAAGTTGATACAGATGATCAATCGGTGAGCGACGGTGGTAGAGCACGCCCATGGAAAACACGGTATCGAAGCGTTCCAGTTTAGGCAGTTGTTCGATGCCCAATGGCAGAAAGTGAATATTGCCCGGGCGACCGGCTAACTGCTTGATGGCACTGAATTGACACAAAAATAGCGGCGAGGGATCGATACCGACCACCAAGCGTGCCTCTTCGCCGAGCATGCGCCACATGTGATAGCCACTGCCACAGCCAACATCCAGAACATAGCGCCCTTTGAGCGGCGATAGGTGGGGTAAAACCCGCTCCCACTTCCAGTCGGAACGCCATTCGGTGTCTATCTGCACACCGAACAGATCATAGGGGCCCTTGCGCCAAGGGTGCAGGTGCTGGAGCAGGTTTTCCAGCTTGCTGCGCTCACCCACAGTGATTTCATCCGGCTGGCCAATGGTGACTGACTGTTTGAGATCCACATGGTGGGCCTGATAGCTCTCCAGCTTGGCCAATACCCGCTGCCAGCGCGGTAAATCGCCATGTTGCTGGTCATGTTGCCAGGCATGTAACTGGGCAGGCAGAACCGTGAGCCAACGGCTCAGCCGATCGGTGGCCAGCAACTGGTAGAAGGAGGCAAAATCAATCATGGGGTGACTCCCTGCTTGATGGCGACCAATGATCCGAAGTTGAAACATTGAAACCAGAGGTCGCTATGGGCAAAACCGGCGGCGGCCAAGCGGGACTTATGGGTCGCGACTGTGTCGGCGCGCAGCACGTTTTCCAGCAGGGTGCGCTTTTGGCTGATCTCCAGCTCGCTGTAGCCATTGGCGCGTTTGAAATCCAGATGTAGGTCGATGATAAGATCGCTGACCGGTTCATCTTCGAATTTGAATTTTTCGCTCAGGATGAGCAGCCCTCCAGGTCGCAAGCCTTGATAAATACGCTGCAACAGGGGTAACCGTTGTTCCGGGGCTATGAATTGCAAGGTAAAATTTAACACCACCACAGATGCATTCTGAATATCGATGTCGCAGACATCCCCTTCGCGGATCTCGACCGGAATGGTGGATTTGAACGCACTCAAATGATTTCGGCAGCGTTCGACCATGGCTGATGAATTGTCGATGCCGATAATGGTGCAGTCTTGATAGGGGACATGCCGCCGCATCATCAGGGTCGCAGCGCCTAAGGAACAACCCAGATCGTAGAGTGCGCTTGCCGGCTGGGCGAAGCGTTCGGTCATCATGCCGATGGCGGAGAGAATGTTTGAGTAACCAGGGACAGAGCGCTGGATCATATCGGGGAACACGTCGGCTACTTGTTCGTCAAAACAGAAATCGCCGAGCTGTGCGATCGGTGCGGCGAAGAGTTGATCTTTATTATGCATGGTATGGATAACCCGATGCTGGACGCTAAAAATAAGTTCAAAGAGCGGGAGGCGCTCGCAAAGTGGGCGCTATGGTAGCAGAAAAGCAGGGTATGGAGCAGGATTTGTGACAGAACACGCGCCCGCAGTGCCATTTACAGGCTCAACTCAGGGCAGGTGTTATCACGGCAGAATATTTGCCCTATAATGGCGGGCCTTTTCGCTTGGTAACATGAGTTCATTCGTTTCTAGCCTATGCCTATCTACGAATATCGATGTGATCAGTGTGGCCACTCGCTGGCCAAATTACAGAAGCTGACCGATACGCCCTTGACCGATTGTCCGGCATGTCAGGCCTCAGCACTGAAGAAGATGCTGTCCATTCCCGGCCTTCATGTATCGGGAGCTTGTCAGCAGATGACCAATTCGAAAGTGGGGCAGATGAGTCATTGGCCCTCGTGTGAGGCTGGCGGTGGCTGTATGAGCTGCCCGGCCAGCAAATAACATTATTTCAAGGATTACTTCATGCGTACCATGTATTGCGGCCAGGTGAATGCCAGCCATGTCGATCAACCGGTGACTCTGTGTGGTTGGGTCCATCGTCGTCGTGACCTCGGTGGCTTGATCTTTATCGACATGCGGGATCGGGAAGGGATCGTGCAGGTATTCTTCGATCCGGATCGGCCCGAGGCCTATACCCTTGCATCTGACTTGCGCAATGAATTCTGTATTCAGGTCAGTGGGCTGGTCCGTGCTCGTCCGGCTTCGCAAGTCAATGCCGATATGGCAACTGGCGCTATCGAAGTTTTCGCTCATGAGCTGGAAATCATTAACCGTGCCGAGCCTTTGCCGCTGGATTTCAACCAGATCAACACGGAAGAGCAGCGCCTGAAGTATCGTTATCTGGATCTGCGTCGTCCCGAGATGGCGCAATCCCTGAAGACTCGCGCCCGCATCAGCAGCTTTGTGCGTCGGTTCATGGATAACGCCGGTTTCCTCGATATCGAAACACCGATGCTGACCAAAGCTACCCCTGAAGGTGCGCGAGATTATCTGGTACCAAGCCGGGTGCATAAGGGCAAGTTCTACGCCTTGCCGCAATCGCCGCAACTCTTTAAGCAACTGCTGATGATGTCCGGCTTCGATCGCTACTATCAGATCGTCAAGTGCTTCCGCGACGAAGACTTGCGTGCCGATCGCCAACCGGAGTTTACCCAGATCGACGTGGAAACTTCCTTCATGAGTGCCGAACAGGTGCGTGAAGTGATGGAAGAGCTGATCCGTGGTCTGTGGTTGGATGTGGCTGGTGATGATTTGGGTCAGTTCCCGATCATGACCTTTGATGAAGCCATGCGTCGTTATGGTTCAGACAAGCCGGATCTGCGCAACCCGATGGAGCTGGTCGATGTCGCCGATCTGCTGACTCAGGTCGAATTTGCCGTATTTGCCGGCCCTGCCAATGATGCCAAGGGGCGTGTTGCCGCATTGCGCGTGCCGGGTGGCGCCCAACTGTCCCGTAAGCAGATCGATGAATATACCCAGTTTGTTGGCATCTATGGTGCCAAGGGCCTGGCTTGGATGAAGGTTAACGATGCGGCCAAGGGTATCGATGGGGTGCAATCTCCGGTCGCCAAGTTCCTGAATGACGCTATCGTGCGGGAAATCCTGGCACGAACGGGTGCGACGGATGGCGACATCCTGTTCTTTGGCGCCGACAAGGCCAAGGTAGTCTGCGATGCCATGGGAGCCTTGCGCCTGAAGGTTGGTCGTGACTTGAACCTGGTCGTTGCGGGTTGGAAGCCATTGTGGGTGATCGATTTCCCGATGTTCGAGGAAAATGGTGAAGGCGGTTTGACGGCGATGCACCATCCGTTCACCGCGCCCAAGGAGATGAGCGCCGAAGAGTTGGAGGCCAATCCGTGCGCAGCGTATGCCAATGCATACGACATGGTTATCAACGGCTATGAAGTCGGTGGTGGTTCGGTGCGTATCCATCGCAGCAACATGCAGCAGACCGTGTTCCGTATTCTGGGTATCGAAGAGCAGGATCAAAGAGAGAAGTTTGGTTTCCTGCTGGATGCTCTGAAGTTCGGTACTCCGCCGCATGCGGGCCTGGCCTTTGGCCTGGATCGTCTGACCATGCTGCTGACCGGCACCGATAATATTCGTGATGTGATTGCCTTCCCGAAGACCACCGCCGCCGCTTGTCTGATGACAGATGCGCCGAGTTTTGGCAATCCGGCTTCGTTGGTGGAGTTGGCTATCAAGAGCACGGTCGACAAGGCCTGATGTTCGGGCTCGTGGCCGAGCCTGAACCCTGAATTTCAGCGTGATGGGGAGAACTGTCACGCCATACAAACTGTGTTAACGGAGAGTTTTCTATGGCAGGTCATAGTAAATGGGCCAACATTAAGCACCGCAAAGCAGCGCAAGATGCCAAGCGGGGCAAAATTTTTACCAAATTGATCCGTGAAATCACGACTGCAGCCCGGGTCGGAGATGCCGATCCGGCTGCTAACCCCCGTCTGCGAGCCGCTGTTGCTGCCGCACTGTCGAATAACATGACCCGGGACACCGTTAACCGTGCCATTCAACGGGGTGCTGGTGGTGGTGAAGGCGCCGAGCTGGAAACCTTGATTTATGAAGGGTATGGCCCGGCGGGCTCTGCGGTGATGGTGGAATGTATGACTGATAACCGTAACCGGACCGTGTCCGAAGTCCGTCATGCTTTCAGCAAGTGCGGTGGCAATCTGGGGACTGACGGTTCAGTCTCCTATCTGTTTAGCAAGAAGGGTGTTCTCACCTTCGAAAACGTGAATGAAGATGCGCTGATGGACGCCGCTCTGGAAGCCGGTGCCGATGATGTGATCAGCAACGACGATGGCAGTGTCGAGGTCTATACCACACCGAATGATTTCGGAACTGTCCTGGATGCACTCGAAGCGGCAGGTTTTAAAACCAGCAACGCGGCCGTGACCATGATTGCCTCGACCGAAGCTGAAATGGATGCCGAAACGGCACCCAAGTTCATGCGTCTTATCGATATGCTCGAAGATCTGGATGATGTACAAGAGGTCTATCACAACGGCTCCATCTCCGATGAAGTAGCTGCCACCCTCTGAGATGGTTGCTGATGAACATCTGATATCAACAAGGGGAGCCATGGCTCCCCTTGTCGTTGTTAATCACGCCGGTCGTAGACCCCGTATTAAGGAGAGAGGATGAGCATTATATTGGGCATTGATCCGGGCTCGCGCATTACCGGTTACGGTGTTATTCGTTCCCTGGCGGGACGCTGTGAATACCTGGGCTCGGGGTGCATTCGAACCAGTGGTGATGTTTTGGCGCCCAAGCTCAAGCAAATTTATGATGGTATCAGCGAGGTGATCCTGCAGTTTCGTCCCGATCTGTTTGCCATCGAACAGGTCTTTATGGCGCGCAATCCGGATTCCGCATTAAAGCTGGGACAAGCGCGCGGTGCGGCGATCGTGGCGGCGGTGAATGCTGGCTTGGAGGTTGCTGAATATTCGGCACGCCAGGTGAAACAATCGGTGGTGGGAACAGGCGCTGCCGACAAAGAACAGGTGCAACATATGGTGCGGCAGTTACTGAAATTACCCGGCAATCCCCAGGCCGATGCGGCGGATGCCTTGGCGGTTGCCCTGTGTCACACCCATACCATGCAGAGCTTGATCCGCATGGCGGGTCGTGGCTCGACGGTGCAAGGGGTGGTGCGCGGCCGTTTGCGTTGAGGCGATGTCCGTCGATTGTGGTAAAAAGCTGGATGCCCATCCAGTTATTCATTATTCTAGCGTCAGTGCAAGTTGACGGAGTACGTGCAGGTGATAGGTCGATTACGTGGCACCTTGATAGAAAAACAACCCCCGGAGATCCTGCTGGAAGTCGGTGGCGTCGGCTATGAGTTGCAGTTGCCAATGACCTGCTTCTACGAGCTGCCACCCGTCGGTCAGGAAGCCGTTCTGCATACCCATTTTGTGGTACGCGAAGATGCACAACTGCTGTACGGCTTTGTCAACAAACGGACCCGAGCCCTGTTTCGCGAGTTGCTTAAGGCCAATGGCGTTGGTCCCAAGTTGGCGTTGGCGATTCTTTCGGGTATGTCGGCCAGCCAGTTTGTCAGTGCGGTCGAGCGGGAAGAGATTGGGTTGCTGGTGAAAATACCGGGTGTTGGTAAAAAGACAGCCGAGCGCTTGGTCGTCGAGATGAAAGATCGCCTCAAAGGCTGGAGTGAAGGGGCTTTGTTTACGCCATTTACCGATGCCATGACGGCTCAGGCTGGTGGGGAGGAGATGAACAAACCCTCCAGTGTCGAGGATGAAGCGGTTTCGGCGTTGTTAGCGCTGGGCTACAAACCGCAGCAGGCCAGTCTGGTGGTCAGTAAGATCTATAAGCCCGAGATGCCGGTGGAAGCGGTGATCCGTGAAGCCTTGCGTTCCATGCTGTAAGGAAGTTGAGTCATGATTGAAGCCGATCGCCTGATCGCCCCCAAAGAAACGCGTGAAGACGAACTGATAGACAGGGCCATTCGACCCAAGCAACTGGCCGATTATCAGGGGCAGGATCATGTGCGCTCCCAGATGGAGATCTTTATTGAAGCCGCCCGCCGACGGGGAGAGGCACTGGATCACCTACTGATCTTCGGTCCGCCTGGGCTTGGCAAAACCACCTTGGCGAATATTGTCGCCAATGAGATGGGGGTCAATATCAAGACCACATCGGGACCTGTCCTGGAAAAAGCCGGGGATCTGGCTGCTCTGCTGACCAATCTGGAACCGAATGATGTGCTGTTCATCGATGAGATCCATCGCCTGAGCCCCGTGGTCGAAGAGGTTCTGTATCCGGCGATGGAAGATTATCAACTGGATATCATGATCGGCGAGGGGCCCGCCGCGCGCTCCATCAAGTTGGAATTACCTCCTTTTACCCTGATTGGCGCGACCACGCGTGCGGGATCTTTGACATCGCCACTGCGGGACCGTTTCGGGATTGTCCAGCGGCTGGAGTTCTATAAGGTGGCGGATCTTTCCGACATCGTCGAGCGCAGTGCCCAGTGCCTGGGCTTATCGATGGCAACTGCGGGAGCTTACGAGATCGCCTGCAGGGCGCGGGGGACGCCGCGTATTGCCAACCGTTTACTACGCCGGGTGCGTGATTTTGCCGAGATCCGTGCTGATGGCCATATCAGTGCCGAAGTTGCCGCATCTGCGCTGGATATGCTGGATGTCGATAAAGAGGGCTTCGATTATATGGATCGCAAACTATTGCTGGCGGTCATCGATAAATTTATGGGGGGGCCTGTGGGTCTGGATAATCTCGCAGCCGCCATCGGCGAAGAAAAAGATACCATCGAGGATGTCCTCGAACCTTTCTTGATCCAGCAGGGCTTTTTGCAACGGACTCCTCGTGGACGCATTGCGACCCAGCGCGCCTATCAGCATTTCGGTTTACAGCCCCAAATCACATCCTGAATATCAGTCCTCAGGTATTGATCCGGCTTACGGCTCACTGCGTACTGACTTGAGGGCATAAAAAATGCGGACGCAAGGTCCGCAGAGAAAAGTTCAAGATGTGAGTTCACGAGTAAGCAAACCATCAAGTGACACAAGTAACGCATCAGGAACGTTTCCAGAGCGTCTTTTGGGGCACTGAAGGAATGGCGCCATTCTAGAAAGCTCGGCATATGTTAACAAATGATAAAAATCATCACTCGGTATTAGAAAAACTAATCCAGGGGTTTTTTGTGACTCAGCGAGGTTGTTTTAGCGGCAAACTGTGACTGATTCAGGGTTATGCGGCAGTTAATGGTCTGCTAACTCACTGGTATGGTTTAGTATTTAACGGGCATAGTCATTTGGATTTTGTGGTCTTTATTGCCTTAATTAGTTACCAAATGGTATAAAGTTACCTAGGAAATACAGCTTTAAGTGCTAAATGTTGTAATTTTGTTGCATTTGATCTGGTTTTGTTAATGGCTGCCTGTTTGATAAACGGAAAGGCGACTAAAAGCAACATCACAGCGATGCAAGGAACGGCATTCCAGCAATGTGAAGGCCAAGGATAGATATCGGTGAGGAATTATCATGATTAATGAGACTGTGGTCGAACTGTCGCGGATCCAGTTTGCCGCGACAGCGCTCTATCACTTTTTATTCGTGCCATTGACCATCGGGATGACCTTCATTCTGGCGATCATGGAATCGGTCTATGTCATGACCAACAACCCAATTTACAAGGATATGACCAAGTTTTGGGGCAAGTTGTTTGCTATCAACTTCGCGCTGGGGGTGACGACAGGTCTGACGATGGAGTTCCAGTTTGGTACTAACTGGTCCTACTATTCCCACTATGTCGGCGATATCTTTGGTGCACCGTTGGCGATTGAAGGATTGATGGCGTTTTTCCTCGAATCAACCTTCGTCGGTATGTTTTTCTTCGGTTGGGATCGAATGACCAAAACCCAGCATCTGGCTTCCACCTGGCTGATGGCCATTGGTACCAACCTGTCTGCGTTGTGGATCCTGGTTGCTAACGGTTGGATGCAATTCCCGGCTGGTGCTGAATTCAATTTTGAAACCATGCGCATGGAGATGGTCAGCTTTGGTGAGTTGATCTTCAACCCGGTTGCACAGGTCAAATTCGTGCATACCGTGGCTGCGGGTTACACCACAGGTGCCATGTTTGTCCTGGGTATCTCCTCCTACTATTTGCTCAAAGGGCGTGACATTCCGTTTGCGCGCCGTTCTTTTGCCATTGCCGCTGCGTTTGGTATGGCCTCAATCCTCTCCGTTCTGGTGCTCGGTGACGAATCAGGCTATGAAATCGGCGACTTGCAAAAGGTGAAACTGGCGGCCATCGAAGCCGAGTGGGAAACTGAAGAGGCTCCTGCTGCTTTTACCGTCATCGGTTTGCCGAATCAGGACGAGATGCGCACCGACTATGCCATCAAGATCCCCTATGTGATGGGTATCATCGCAACTCGTTCTTTGGACAAGCAGGTCACAGGTCTCAAGGATCTGATCAGTGATCACGAACAGCGCATTCGTACAGGGATGCAGGCCTATGCCTTGTTGACCAAGTTACAAGCAGGCGACAAGTCAGAAGAGACTGTGAAGCAGTTTAATGCCGTCAAGCAAGACCTTGGCTTTGGTCTCCTGCTCAAGCGATATACTGCCAATATCACGGATGCGACTGATGAACAGATTGCTCAAGCGGCCAAGGACAGTATTCCCAAGGTTGCACCGGTATTCTTCTCCTTCCGCATCATGGTGGGCGTCGGTATTCTGATGTTGCTCCTTATCGGATTGGCGTTTTATGACAGTGCTCGTCATCGCATCGGTGAACGCAAGTGGTTGCTCAAAGCTTTGCTGTGGGGGATCCCGCTGCCCTGGATTGCGATTGAATGTGGCTGGTTTGTCGCAGAATACGGTCGTCAACCCTGGACGATTGCCGAAGTATTACCAACGTTCATGTCCGCATCGACGTTGACTGAGGGCGATCTCTGGTTCTCGCTGATCGGGATCTGTGCCTTCTATACCGTGTTGCTCGTGGTGGAAATGTACCTGATGTTCAAATTTGCTCGCAAAGGTCCCAGCAGTTTGAAGACTGGCAAATACCACTTCGAAACGCATTCTGCCTAAAGGAGTTAGCGCATGTTGGATTATGAAGTTTTACGCGTGATCTGGTGGGCACTGGTTGGTGTTCTTCTGATCGGCTTTGCCATCACTGATGGTTTCGATATGGGGGTCGGTGCATTGTTGCCGATCCTGGGTAAAAACGACACCGAACGTCGTGTAATGATCAATACCATTGCTCCGCACTGGGATGGCAACCAGGTATGGTTGATCACGGCTGGTGGCGCTATTTTTGCGGCGTGGCCGACCGTTTACGCCACCGCGTTTTCCGGTTTCTATGTGGCGATGGTTTTAACCCTGATGGCACTGTTTTTCCGGCCTGTAGGTTTTGACTATCGCTCCAAGATCGAAGACCCACGCTGGCGTTCAACCTGGGACTGGTGCCTGTTTATCGGTGGTGCCGTGCCGCCGATCGTGTTTGGTGTGGCGTTTGGTAATCTGCTGCAGGGTGTGCCATTCAGCCTGGATACCTTCCTGCGTTCCAGCTATGAAGGCAACTTCTTCGGGCTACTGAATCCGTTTGGTCTCTTGGCTGGTTTCATCAGTCTGTTTATGATCCTGACTCAAGGCGCAGCCTGGTTGATGATGAAAACCGATGGTGAGGTTCAGACCCGTGCCCGAACTACGGCAACCCTGACCGGATTACTGACCGCAGTGCTGTTTGCGGCTGCAGGCTACTGGGTCGCGCATGGCATCAACGGCTATACCATTACCGAGTTTATGGGGATTGGTGCTGTTTCCAATCCACTGCACAAGACAGTAGCGGTTGAAGCTGGCGCCTGGATGAAAAACTACGAAACATACCCCTGGATGATCTCAGCACCAATCTTGGGCGTGGTGATGGCTTTGCTGGCATCCTTGTTCGCCAAGTTTGGTCGCAGCGCCTTGACCTTCCTTTGTTCATCCCTGGCGATGACAGGCATCATTTTGACCGCGGGTTTCAGTATGTTCCCCTTCATTATGCCTTCCAGCCTGAATCCGGCTCATAGCTTGACGATCTGGGATGCAACTTCATCACAGAATACCCTGAGCGTGATGCTGGTTGCCGCGGTGATCTTTGTCCCCATCATTCTGGGGTATACCACTTGGACTTACATCAAGATGTTTGGCCGAGTGAACAAACAATACATTGAAGCCAACAAGCATTCGGCTTACTAAGGAGAGCAGCTTATGTGGTATTTCACCTGGATCCTGGGTTTGTTGCTGGCTTGTTCATTCGGCATTATCAATGCGCTCTGGTTGGAGCATACCGAGAACCTGGATAGAAAACTCGATTGAGTCACTTCGCCCGACAAGCCACCCGAATGGGTGGCTTTTTTTCTATTTGTCGGTTCAAAAAAACAAGTGATTGAGATCACCTTCTTTCCCCAATCTAGCTGGGGTACACTAGGCTCAAATTTCTAGGCTGGGAGTTTGCTCTTTCCATGCAAGCTACATCATTTCAGTTTCCGGTTCGGGTCTATTACGAAGACACAGATGCCGGTGGCATTGTTTATCATGCCAACTACCTGAAATATCTTGAAAGAGCACGCACCGAGTGGCTTCGTGCCATGGGGGTCGAACAGGATGTCTGGTTACAGCGTTCCATCGCCTTCGTGGTTCGGCACATGGATATCGATTTCCGTCATGCGGCTTGTTTTAATCAGCAGTTGCTGGTGACTTGCCGTATCGCTGAGCTCAAGAGAGCCTCTCTGGTTTTTGCCCAACACATTGAAGATGAAACTGGCCGGCTGATCATGTCTGCCCGGGTGACCATTGCTTGTGTCAACCTGGACGGTATGAAACCCACCGCATTTCCTGACGTTATCAAGGGAGTTTTTACCTGTGCAACCGTCGCAACTATCGTTTACTAACCTGATCCTCGAAGCCAGTCCGCTGGTACAGATCGTCATGCTGATCCTGCTGGCCATGTCGGTGGCTTCCTGGGCTGTTATCTACCAACGGACCAGGTTACTGCGCGAAGCCAAAAATAGCTCTGAGCAATTCGAAGAGCGCTTCTGGTCCGGGATTGATTTGAACCGCCTTTATCAGGAGTGCTCTGCACGCCGTGATGAGTTGACAGGAATGGAGCAGATCTTTTTTGCCGGCTTCAAGGAATTTGCCCGTTTGCACAACGGTGGCCCCCGGAGCCAGGAGATGGTGATGGATGGTACCTATCGGGCGATGCGGGTCTCGTTATCCCGAGAGGTTGATGACCTGGAAACTGGCTTGCCCTTGCTGGCTACCGTGGGCTCTATCAGTCCATATATCGGTCTGTTTGGCACCGTGTGGGGGATCATGCATGCCTTTATCGCACTGGCCGCGGTGAAAAATGCCAGCTTGGCAATGGTGGCACCGCCTATTGCTGAAGCCTTGATTGCAACCGCCATGGGTCTGTTTGCCGCGATTCCAGCTGTCATTGCTTTCAACCGTTTCAGTACCAAAGCGGGCAAGTTGGAAAATGCCTATATCAACTTCATGGATGAGTTTTCTACCATCCTGAACCGCCAGTTGGTTAACAAGGGTGATCAATGATGCAAGTTCATCCCCGCAGCAAAAAACGTGCGGTTGCTGAGATCAACGTCGTCCCCTACATCGATGTCATGCTGGTGTTGCTGATTATTTTTATGGCCACCGCTCCTGTCATTATGCAAGGGGTCACGGTTGATCTGCCGCAGGCGGATTCTCAACCTATGTCCGAGGATCAAAAGGTTCCGGTCGTGGCATCCGTGGATGCCACGGGGCGCTATTTTCTCGATATTGGTGACTCCCACCGAGAGACGTTGGACTTGGTCGATCTGGCCGGGCAAGTGGCACAATATTTGCGAATGAATCCTGAGTCCCCTGTCGTGGTTCAGGGCGACGCCAAGGTACCCTATGATGCGGTTGTACAACTGATGGCCGCGCTGAAGGAAGCGGGTGTCCCGAGTGTGGGATTGATGACCGAACCTGTCGGCAATAAGAAATAATCGGAGTAATCGACGGTGAAACGTAGTATGACCGGCCCGGTGGTGGTGTCACTATTGTTGCACGCTTTACTCATTCTAGCCTTTGTCCTCAAATGGAATCTTGATAAACCCAAGCGTCCGGGAGGCGGTGGCGGCGGTGGCGTGGTCCATGCAGTCGTGATCGATCAATTGCAATTCAAGCAACATGCGGAATTTGCTAAACAGCAGAAGCAGCAAAAGCTGGAAGAAGAGAAAGAGCGAGTTCAGGAACAAAAGAAAGAGATCGAAGCCGTCCGTCAGCAGAAGGAAGCTGAGACGATTCGTTTGCGGAAGGAACAAGAGCAGCTCAAGACCAAGAAAGAAATAGAGCGTAAGAAAGAGGTTGAGCGGCAACGTCTTGAGGCTGAGAAAAAAATCGCACTCGAGAAAAAGAAGAAAGATGAGCTCAAGAAAAAAGAGCTGGAACGGCAAAAACTAGAAGAAGAACGCAAGAAAAAGCTGGAAGAGCAAAAGAAAGCTGATGAGAAGAAAAAAGCTGATGAGCTGAAGAAAAAAGAAGATGAATTGAAAAAGAAAGAGGCTGAGCTGAAAAAAGCTGAACAACTGAAAAAAGAAGAAGAGAAGAAGAAACAGGCGGAATTGAAGAAAAAGGAAGCTGAGAAGAAGCAGAAGGAGCTCGAGCGTAAGAAAGCTGAAGAAGCGAAGAAAAAAGCGCTAGAGAAGAAGCAAGCGGAGCAGGCTCGAAAGAAAAATCAACAGGATGCCAAAAAGCTCGAAGAGGATCTATTCAGCGATCTCGAGAGCGACACTCCTGGTGCTCCAGGCAACAAGGCTGGCCCAGGAATGGGTGGTGATGGTGATGCGTACGCCGGGCTCATCAGCGAGATGGTGCAACGGAATATGCTGATCGATAACACCATGTTTGGCAAAGAGGCCATTTTGCGGGTGAATATCGCACCCGACGGATTGGTGTTATCCATAGGTTCTTGTGATGGCAACCAGGCTATTTGCTCAGCTGGTATCGCGGCAGTGAACAAGATTGGTAAGTTCCCTGCGCCGCCGAAGGATAAATACGATGAGTACAAGGTGTTGGCGTTGAACCTTCAACCTGGCGCGCAGTAGTGCCAAGTTGCGACAGGGTTCAGGAATGCGGGGTAACAACCTCGCGTTTGATTGGTTGTTCGTTGTACAACTTGTTCACTAGCGTGATGAGCATGGATTTCAACATGAACAATATAAATCTGGTTTTGGGTAGTGTCGTCCTGACCTTGATCCCCATAGTTTCTTGGGCGGCAAAGCCGGTGGAAGATTATGAGGTACAGGTCGTGCGAACTATCCAGCAGCACTGGCAAGGCGATAAGCGTCTGCATGGTCGGCAATGTGTGGATCTCAGTGTCAAACTTGCTGCCGACGGAAAGGTCATCGCTTTGGGACAGGGCTCGGGGGATGAAGCTGTCTGTAATGCGGCGAGAGCGACAATAAGTCGAATGAAGCGCTTGCCAGCCCCCCCCAAAGATAAGTACGAACAGTACAAGAATATGTTACTGACATTGCAACCTGGAATTAGGTAAAGATGAAAAGAATCGTAGGTCTTCTGATGGTCTGGTTGCTGAGCAGCCAAAATGCTTTTGCTGAACTGCAGATCCTGGTCACGGGTGGGGTAGATAGTGGTCGTCCTGTTGCCGTACCTCAATTCAAATGGGCAGGTGGTACCCAACTGCCTGAAGATGTCGCCAATGTGATCAGTTCTGATTTGATGCGCAGTGGCAAGTTTGCTCCTCTGGCTCGAACCCAGATGCCTCAGTCACCCACAACAGCGGCAGAGATCACCTATCCGGTCTGGGCCAATATGGGGATTGAAGCCATAGTCGTCGGGCATATTGAGCCCGCCGGTGCTAACCAGTACAAAGTAACCTTTGAATTGGTGGATGTGCTTAAGGGCAAGAATGGTGGTGCGGATGCCGTGCTGGACAGTCGCGTCGCCACTGTACCTGGCAAACAATTACGGCAGTATGCCCACCGGATCTCGGATATCGTCTATGAACGCTTGACTGGGGAGCGAGGCGCATTTCTGACTCGGATTAGCTATATCTCCTTTAACCATGGTGCCCAGTATCCATATCAGCTGATGATGGCTGACTATGATGGCTACAATGAGCGGGTATTACTGCGTTCCCGTGAACCGCTGATGTCGCCTTCCTGGTCACCTGATGGCCGTAAGCTGGCTTATGTCAGCTTCGAAAAGCGTCGTGCTTCCATCTATATTCAGGATCTCTATAGCCAGTCCCGGTCTTTGGTTGCGTCCTATCCTGGTATCAATGGCGCTCCGGAATGGTCACCGGATGGCCGTAAATTAGCATTAGTTCTGTCGAAAGATGGTCAGCCTGATATCTATGTTCTGGATGTTGGTTCACGTCAGCTGACCCGGGTAACATCCGAACGTTCTATCGATACAGAACCCTCATGGACCCCCGATGGTCGAGGCCTGGTATTTACCTCGGAGAGGGGTGGAAAACCGCAAATTTATAGAGTAGATTTGGCCACGGGCGCTACACAGCGTGTGACTTGGGAAGGTGACATGAACCTGGCCGCATCGATGAGTCCAGATGGCAAATCTCTGGTCATGGTAAGCCGGGTACAAGGGCAGTATCGTATTGCTCGGCAAGACCTGGAGTCAGGAGCTGTATACGTTTTGTCACAGGCCTCCGCGGATAAGTCTCCGAGTGTTGCACCAAACGGTAGCATGATCATTTACAGTACCGTTTATCAAGGAAAACAAGGGCTTGCGCTGGTTTCTGCCGATGGCAGATTCAAGGCAAACCTTCCTTCGACCACAGGTGAAGTTCGTGCGCCTGCTTGGTCACCATTCCTGAACTAACCCTCACATTAAAATATTCAAGGAAAAAAGATGCAAATCAATAATCTGCTGAAAAGCCTTATGATCGCTCTGCCTATGTTCACTCTGGCTGCTTGCAGCAGCACCGAAGATTCAGGTGCCGGCGTTCAAGAGCAAGGTGTTGAAACTCTGAACGGTGGTGATCAAGGTCTGTCTGCCGATGAGCAAATGCGTCAGAAGTACGAAGCTTTGCGCCAAGACAACACCATCTATTTTGGCTTTGACCAAGATGCCATCGATGGCCAATACACCGAGCTGTTGCAAGCCCATGCCAACTTCCTGCGTGAGCACAACAACATCAAGGTATTGGTAGAAGGCCATACTGATGAGCGCGGTACACCAGAGTACAACATTGCCCTGGGTGAGCGTCGTGCCAAAGCGGTTGCCAAATACCTGCAAAATCTGGGTGTTGATGCGACCCAATTGTCAGTTGTGAGCTACGGTGAAGAAAAGCCTGCTGATGCTAGCCATTCAGAAGATGCTTTCTCCAAGAACCGTCGCGCTGTTCTGGTTTACTAAGGTCTAACGGTTGATGAATACCGTATCGATGAAAGCGGCCATTTTTATGGCCGCTCTTTTTTCCGTTGGTTTCCCTAGCTTGTTGCATGCTGATGAATTGTCAGTAGAAGAGCGGCTGGCGAAACTGGAACGATTGGATAATTCCCGCAATCTCGTTCAAGTGGAGATGCAACAACAGATCGATGCATTGAGCGATGAGGTGCGTCAGCTACGTGGTAGTCTGGAAGAGGCCAATTACAAACTACAGCAAGCGACCGAGCGACAGAAGGGCTTGTATCAGGAGCTTGATAAACTCAAAGCGAGTCCAAACCCTGCCGGAGTGCCGGTTAGTGCTACTGCAGCGGCAAGTGCTGGAGCCAGTGCTGATGGTGCGCAGGCGGCGGGTACGCCGATTGTCGGTCAAACGACTCCGGCCGCTAAGACGGCGAGCGCTGAAGAGACCCAAGCCTATGATGCGGCCGTCAGCTTGGTGATGAAAGATAAAAACTTCGTTAAAGCGGTGCCTGCTTTTGAGGGATTCATTCAGAAGTATCCGCAGTCTGGTTACGTGCCGAATGCTCATTACTGGTTGGGACAGTTGTTGTACAACCAAGGTGATAAGGATAATGCCAAGGCGAACTTCCTGATTGTTGCACAGAAGTTCAAGGATTCACCCAAACGGGCCGATGCTATCTTGAAGCTCGGGATGATTACCTTGAGTGAGGGTGACAAAGAGAAAGCCAATAAATTCTTCCAATTGGTCGTTAAGCAGTATCCGGATACGCCTTCTGCCCAGTTGGCGCAAAAAGCGCTTAATGCCAAGTAGCCTGCAGGCTGAATAGTGTGAAATATTCAGCCATTGGATGAAGGCTGACCAAACGGACGAAAATCTGAAATTTTCTGTTGCGTCAGTCATCTAAATCCGTAATATAGGCCGCCGTTGGCGACCGGAAGCATAGCTACCGGCGATAACAGAAAGAGTGGGTCGTTAGCTCAGTCGGTAGAGCAGTTGACTTTTAATCAATTGGTCGCAGGTTCGAATCCC